>JBBDYK010000289.1:0-12789 GCA_040901665.1 Pirellulales bacterium
GCCGCGCGGTCCATTCCCTTGCGGCGAACAGCCGCCGCCGCGCGAACTGTCGGGCGGCTGATTTCGTTCAGTAGATTCGCGACCTGCCAAGCCTCTAGAGACCGTCACGATGTCGATCCGGGTCGCGCTGTTTCACGACACTTGCTATCGCTATGACCGTCCGATCGCGCTGGGGCCGCAAATCGTGCGGCTGCGACCGGCGCCCCACGCGCGCACGCCGATCGTCAGCTATTCGCTGAAGATCGAGCCCCCAGGGCATTTCCTCAACTGGCAGCAAGATCCGCACGCCAACTTCCTGGCGCGGATTGCGTTTCCCAACAAGGTCGACCACTTTCGCGTGACGGTCGACCTGGTCGCCGAGATGACGGCGATCAATCCGTTCGATTTCTTTCTCGAGCCCGAAGCGGAGACGTTTCCGTTTCGATACGAATCGTGGCTGACCAGCGAGCTGGCGCCATTTCTGGTGCGGCAGGAGGCGGGTCCACGATTGCGAGATTGGATCTCGACGGTCGACATGCGCACGCGACGGACGATTGATTTTCTGGTGGACCTCAATCAGCGACTCAGCCGAGAGATCAAGTACTTGATCCGCCTGGAGCCGGGCGTGCAAACGCCCGAGGAGACGCTCGAGTTGGGGCGCGGTTCGTGTCGCGACACGGCGTGGCTGCTGGTCGAGTTGCTAAGGCACTTGGGATTGGCGGCGCGGTTCGTGTCGGGCTATTTGATTCAGCTCAAGCCGGACGTGAAGCCATTGGAAGGACCGGCGGGCGCGGAGCAGGACTTCACCGACTTGCACGCCTGGACCGAAGTGTACTTGCCGGGCGCCGGCTGGGTGGGGCTCGATCCGACCAGCGGTCTGTTTGCCGGCGAGGGGCATATTCCGCTGGCCGCTTCGCCCGATCCGCGGTCGGCGTCGCCGGTGGCCGGAAGTTTGGAGAATTGCGAAACCGAGTTCGAGCACGTGATGCGAATGACCCGCATCCACGAGGACCCGCGCGTCACCAAACCCTATACCGACGAGCAATGGGCAAAGATAGCGGTGCTGGGCACGGCGATCGACCACGAATTGCGCGCCCAGGACGTTCGCTTGACGATGGGGGGCGAGCCGACGTTCGTTTCGATCGACGACATGGAAGGCGCCGAGTGGAACATCACGGCCATCGGCCCGAACAAGCGGCGACTGTCGGAACTGTTGATCCGCCGCTTGCGAGAGCGGTTTGCCCCCGGCGGACTGCTGCACTTTGGACAGGGAAAGTGGTACCCGGGCGAGCAGTTGCCGCGCTGGGCGCTGGCCTGCTACTGGCGCAAGGACGGGCATCCCATCTGGCGGCGTCCGGAACTGATTGCCGCGTGCGACCAGACCTATCACTATACCATCGACGACGCCGAGCACTTTCTCGAAGCGTTGGCCACGCGTTTGAAGATCGACCCTGGCTACGCCGTGCCGGCCTTCGAGGATCCGGTTTATTTTCTGGGGCGCGAGGGCAAGCTGCCCATCAACGTCAACCCGGCCGACAACCGGCTGAAAGATGCTGAAGAACGCACGCGGATGCGCCGCGTGTTCGAGCGTGGCTTGAGCGAACCGGTCGGCTACGTGTTGCCGTTGACGCACGCCGGAAGCGGCAGCGAGATCGTTTGGGAAAGCGGGCTATGGATGCTGCGCGGCAAGCACCTGGTGCTGGTGCCGGGCGATTCACCGATCGGCTTGCGGCTCCCTTCGACGAGTCTTCCCTGGGTTGCCGTGGCGGAGTATCCCTACCTGCACCCGGTCGATCCCGTGTCTCCCGTAGGCGAGTTGACCATTCCGCAACGCTTTCCACCCCGCTTGGAACAGCGGACCACCGGCAACGGTGAACCCCAGGAGCCGCCGCGCGAGAAGCGATTGTCGCTGCGCGAGCGGATGCCCGAGCCGGGCGAATCGGCCCCTTGGGTCGTGCGTACGGCACTGTGCATCGAGCCGCGCGACGGACGGTTGCACGTCTTTCTGCCACCGTTGCCGGGCATTCAAGAATACTTGGAACTGGTGGCGGCCCTCGAGGACACAGCCGAGGCGCTCGACATGCCCGTGGTCGTCGAAGGCGAGCTGCCGCCGTACGACGCGCGCGTCAACATGCTGAAGGTGACGCCGGACCCGGGCGTGATCGAAGTGAACGTGCAGCCCAGCGGCTCGTGGGATGAGCTGTGCGAAACGATCGGCGGATTGTATGAAGACGCGCATCAAACTCGCCTGGGCACCGAGAAATTCCTGCTGGACGGCCGACACTCGGGCACCGGGGGCGGCAACCACGTGGTGCTGGGCGGCCCGACGCCCGCCGACAGCCCCTTCTTACGCCGTCCCGACTTGTTGCGTTCACTGTTGACTTATTGGATCAATCATCCGTCGCTGAGCTACTTGTTCAGCGGATTGTTCATCGGGCCCACCAGCCAGGCTCCGCGCGTCGACGAAGCTCGCCACGACTCGCTGTACGAATTGGAAGTCGCTTTCGAAGAAGTCGATCGCCAGATGGCCAGCGTCGGGCATGCGCCGCCGTGGTTGGTCGATCGCATCTTTCGGCACTTGCTGGTCGACATCGCGGGCAATACGCACCGGGCCGAATTCTGCATCGACAAGCTGTTCTCGCCCGACAGCTCGTCCGGGCGGTTGGGCCTGGTCGAGCTGCGTGCGTTCGAGATGCCGCCGCACGCTCAGATGAGCCTGACGCAGCAATTGCTGTTGCGGGCGCTGGTGTCGTGGTTCTGGCGCGAACCGTGCCGCATGCCGCTGGCCCGCTGGGGCACGCAATTGCACGATCGCTTCGTGCTGCCGCACTACGTGTGGCAAGACTTTCGCGAGGTGACGGCCGATTTGAACCGCGCCGGCTACCCGATCGAGGCCGACTGGTTCGCGGCCCATCGCGATTTTCGCTTCCCCGTGTTCGGGCGGGTGCGGCACGTCGATCTGGAAATCGAACTGCGGCAGGCGATCGAGCCGTGGCACGTATTGGGCGAGGAGCCCAGCGGCGGCGGCATGTCGCGATACGTCGATTCATCCGTCGAGCGGGTGCAAATCCAGGTGCGCGGCAACCTGGGAGAGCGGTACGTCGTGCTCTGCAACGGGCGCCGAGTGCCGCTGCGCGAAACGGACATGCGCGACTTGTCGGTTGCCGGGGTGCGCTATCGCGCCTGGCAGCCGCCCAGTTGCCTGCACCCGACGATCCCGGTCGATTGCCCGCTGGTGTTCGATATCTACGATACCTGGAACGGCCGCTCGATTGGCGGCTGCACGTATCACGTGTCGCATCCGGGCGGCCTCAGCTACGAGACATTTCCGGTCAACGCGATCGAGGCCGAATCGCGCCGCGTTTCGCGGTTCTTTGCACATGGCCACACGCCTGGAGCGTTTCCGCTGCCGCCTGCGGAAAGCAAGTCGGAATTCACGTCGACGTTGGACCTGCGCCGCGGACGCCGGTAAGGGAGGGGCATCGTGCGCGACGATGGCTGCCGCCCCCTTGCGGCCACAGTAGGCATTGGCCTAGAGTGGACCAGCCTGGCCGATTGCGAATCAATTTCGGCCTGTCGGTTCGTCGCCGGCATGCCGCAGATGGCGCCAACCGATCGGGCATGCGGTTTGCAAACGCACTGGTTTGCATTCGTTCCATCTCGACAGGTGTGTAAGTCGCCGAATCTCGACGAGTCGTCATGCATTATCTGGCACTTGCTTTTGACTATGACGGCACGTTGGCCAAGTACAGCCACGTGGCCGCGGCGGTTGTACACGCCATCGAGAAGGTTCGGGTCGCCGGCTACAAGACGTTGCTGGTGACGGGACGTCAGTTGACCGAGTTGCGGCTGGTGTTTCCGCGAGTGGAGCTGTTCGACATCATCGTGGCCGAAAACGGAGCCGAGCTATTCTGCCCGGCCGTGGACCGGGAGGAGATCCTGGGAGTGCCGCCCTCGACGGAGTTTCTGGCGGAGATGGCGCGGCTTGATATCACGCCTTTCTCGGTGGGCAAGGTGATTTTTGCCACCTGGCGCCCGCACGAAGTGGCGATCGCCGATGTCATCCTGCGACTGGGCCTCGACTATCAAATCATCTTCAACAAGAAGGCCGTGATGGTGCTTCCCCAAGGAATTGACAAAGCGACAGGACTGGCCGCGGCGCTTGCGCAAATGTCCATTCCAGCGGGACAGGTAATCGGTATTGGGGATGCGGAGAACGACTTGCCGTTCTTGAGAATTTGCGGATTTGCCGCGACGGTCGAAAACGCATTGCCGGTGGTGAAGGCACAATGTCAATTCGTCGCGTCGCGCGATCACGGGGCCGGTGTCGTGGAGATGATTCGCGCCCTGTTGCAGGGCTCGCTCGACGAGTTTACGCCGCGGTCGGTGGCTGCGTCGTCGTCGCGCTCGAAATCGAGCACGGATAATTCCGGGTGAGGACGCCATGGACGTACTGGTGATCGATGTTGGCGGAACGAGCGTCAAGTTCTGGCACACGGCCCATGAGGAGCAGCGCAAGTGTGCTTCCGGCAAGTCGATGACTCCGGAAAACATGATCGAGGCGGCCAAGGACCTGACGCGCGATTGGCAGTGGGAAGCCATTGCGCTGGGCCTTCCCTGTCGCATCAGCAGCGGACGCCCTGTCGAAGACCCGCAGAACCTCGGAGCGGGCTGGGTGGCGTTCAATTTCGCGTCCGCCTTTGGCAGCCCGGTGCGCATCATGAACGACGCGTCGCTGCAAGCGCTGGGCAGTTACGACGGCGGCCGCATGTTGTTCCTGGGGCTGGGCACGGCAGTCGGCTCCGCCTACATCATGGACCACGTCGTGCTGGCGCTCGACCTGGGCCGCCTGCTCTTCGGCAAAGAGGAGCTCGCGCACTTGCTGGGCGATGCGGGGCTCGAAGAATTGGGCTTCAAAAAATGGCAGGCGGTCGTGCACGACGTGGTGCCGGCCATTCAGAAGGCCATGATGGCCGACTATGTCGTGCTGGGTGGCGGCAGCGTCAAGCGTTTGGATGAGTTGCCTCCGGGCGCGCGCCGCGGCCACAACCGCACCGTGGTCGAAGGGGGCCGCATGCTCTGGGAGGAATTGCCCGATCCCACTGAAAAGTATTCTGGCGCGTGGGTGGTGCGGTAGTCGCGCCGACCGAGGAGGCGCCGATATATGGGGGACTTCATCATGCGTAACAGAGATACGACGCCCATCTGGCAGCAGGCGAGCATTCCGCATTTCAACCCGCTTCGATAATCGGCGCACTACGACGCGGGATGCGTCGCGCCGCCAAGTGTTCCGAGATCGATTGCCGCGGCGTCCTGGGGCCGGCCCGCTTCACGGCCTCGGCGTGAAGGAGATTCCGCTTTAGCACACTTGCAACCTGTCGGCATATGACGAGAATCAACAGCGCCGAGTCATTGATGCCTGCGGTGTCGGTCAGGACACAATCCCGGAGGCCGTAGTCGTGGACGCCCGAGCGATCGCTCAACTCTTGGGAAAGTTGCCATTTTCGGCGCCGCTGCCACAGGCGGTCGTGGATCGATTGGCGGCATCGGCCACGATACGCAGCTATCCCGCGGATACAGTGCTGTTTCGCGAGGGAATGCACAACGACCAACTGATGATCATCGCCGCTGGCCACGTTGCGCTGGACATGCGCGTGGCCGCTCGCCACGAAGTACGAATCTTGTCGCTGGGTCCTGGAGACATGCTGGCGTGGTCGGCGCTGCTGGGGGGCGGATGGATGACGACTTCAGCGACTGCCGTGCAAGATACGCAGGTTGTCGCCGTATCTGCGGACGCGGCACTGGCGCTGTGCGAAGCGAACCCTGACTTTGGCTATCATCTGATGCGGCAGGTAGCGCTCGCGTTGGCAAATCGACTGGTGGCCACGCGATTGCAGTTGCTGGATTCCTTTGCCGACGCGCAGCCGGCCGTTGCCCGCGGGCCGGATTGAAACTCGCTGCACGGAGGACTACATGACGACAGCCGCTGGCGAACGTTCGCGGCCCGACGCCAAGACGACGTCGCTTGGGAAAGCGCATTTCCAGGCGCTGTTGGATCTGCTGTGGAGCAAGGCGTATCGGGTCATTGGGCCGACTGTTTCGCAAGGAGCAATCATCTACGACGAGATTCGCGCCGTGGACGATTTGCCCCGCGGTTGGACGGACGAGCAAAGCGGCGGGAAGTATCGTTTGCAGCGTCGCGACGACGACGCGTGGTTCGGCTTCGTGGTGGGGCCGCATTCCTGGAAGCGATACTTGTTTCCGCCCAAGCTCACCGTAGCGCAAGCGAACCGCACGCCGGACGGTTGGCAGATGGTGGATGTGCCGGACGACGAGCCGGCATATGCGTTCATCGGCGTGCGGGCCTGCGAGCTGGCCGCCATTGCCGTGCAGGATCGCACATTCATCAACGGCCAGTACGTGGATCCTGTATACCGCCGACGCCGCGAGCGCGCTTTGATCGTTGCCGTCAATTGCACGCAGGCGGCCAGCACCTGCTTTTGCACGTCGATGAATACCGGGCCACGCTGCCAAAGTGGCTTCGACCTGGCGCTGACGGAGTTGCCGGATCGCTTCACCGTCGAAGTCGGCAGCGTGCGTGGCGCGGAAATCATGGCGCAGTTGCCGACGACTGTTGCCAGTCCGAAACATCTCAAGCAGGCCGAAGCGGCACGGCAACAAGCCGTCGATCAAATCAGCAAGCACCTCGACACCACCGACATTCGCGACTTGCTGCTCGGCAACCTGGAGCACGCTCGCTGGTCGGAAGTCGCCACGCGTTGTCTGTCCTGCACCAATTGCACGATGGTCTGTCCGACGTGCTTTTGCAGCTCGGTGACTGAGGTCAGTGATCTCAACGGCGATCACGTGGATCGCGTGCGTCAATGGGACTCGTGTTTCAATTGGGATTTCAGCTATATGAATGGCGCCGTCGTGCGCGATCAGATTCGTTCGCGTTATCGGCAATGGCTGACGCACAAGCTGGCTTCGTGGATCGACCAGTTCGACGTCTCCGGCTGCGTGGGCTGCGGCCGCTGCATCACCTGGTGTCCCGTTGGCATCGATTTGACCGAAGAGGTCGCCGCCATTCGCGAGACACCTTCATGAGCGCCGCCACGTCTTGCGCCATTGCCGACAATCCGTGGCTCGCCCAAAGCGTGAAGATCGCGGGCGTGACTCGCGAGATACCGGGCGTAGCGACCTATCACTTGCAATTCAGCGATGCGGCGCTGCACGCGCACTATGGCTTTCAGCCGGGCCAGTTCAACATGCTGTACCTGCCCGGTGTCGGCGAGATTGCCATAAGCCTTAGCGCCGGCGCCGATCGTAACGGAACGTGGGACCACACGATTCGCGAGGCCGGAAATGTCACGCGCACGTTGGCCGAATTGGGGATCGGAGGCGCGCTGGGGCTACGTGGCCCTTACGGCTCGTGCTGGCCGCTGGATGAGCACGCCGGCGCCGATGTGGTGGTCGTGGCGGGTGGGATCGGCTTGGCGCCGCTGCGCCCGGCGCTCTACGCCATGATGCAGCAGCCGAGGAAGTTCGGGCGGTGTACGCTCCTCTATGGGGCGCGGACTCCCGATGCCTTGCTCTATACGCGCGAGTATCAACAATGGTCGGCAAGCGGTGTCGACGTGCAGACCACGGTCGATCGATCCGCCGATGGGTGGCGGGGGAACGTGGGAGTGGCGCAGCTGTTGGTCGATCGGTTGCAGCCGCTGGTCGCCGGCAACACGCTGCTGTTGCTGTGCGGTCCGGAGGTAATGATGCGCTATACCGTGCGCAGCGCGCTGGGACGGGGACTGCGCAAGGATCAGATTTGGGTGTCGTTGGAGCGGAATATGCAATGCGCAGTCGGCTTGTGCGGCCATTGCCAACTGGGCCCCGCGTTCGTTTGCAAGGACGGGCCGATCTTTCGCTATGACAGAATCGAGCCGTTTCTCGACGTGGAGGCACTGTGATGCGCACGCCGCGGCTGGCCGTATTCAAGTTTGCCTCGTGCGATGGTTGCCAGTTGTCGTTCCTCGCGTTGGAGGATGACTTGCTCGCCCTGGCCGGCAAGCTGGACGTGGTCTACTTTCTCGAAGCCACCAGCCGCATCGAAACCGGTCCGTACGACGTGGCCCTGGTCGAAGGCTCGATCACCACACCCGACGATGCAGAGCGCATCCGGCAAGTGCGGCGGGATACCAAATTTCTGGTGACGATCGGGGCCTGTGCGACCTCGGGGGGAATTCAAGCCCTACGCAATTGGGCCGACTCGGCGGAGTTCTTGCGGGCGGTGTACGCCAAGCCGGAGTACATTCGCACGCTGGCCACTTCGACGGCGATCTCCGCCCACGTGCCCGTTGACTTCGAGTTGCGCGGCTGCCCCATCAACAAGCACCAGTTGTTGGAAGTGTTGGTTTCGTTCCTGGGCGGCCGGCGCCCTCGCACGCCGGTTCACAGCGTGTGCTTGGAGTGCAAGCGGCGTGGAACGGTGTGTATTGCCGTGGCGCAGGGCGTGCCCTGTCTGGGGCCGGTTACGCAGGACGGGTGCGGCGCGATTTGTCCCAGCTATGACCGCGGTTGCTACGGGTGCTTCGGTCCCTGCCAACAACCGAATTTGGAAAGTCTGACCGGACAGTACCAATCGTTCGGCGTGCCGCGCGAGGCGCTGGTTCGCAGCCTGCGCGACAGCTTTAACGGCTATGCACCCGAGTTTCGCGCCGAGAGCGACCGGCTTGCATCCGGCAACCACGGACGGCGACCCACATGATGTCCGACGTCCGCACCATTCGCGTCAAGGCAATGACCCGCGTCGAGGGCGAGGGGGCGCTGCACATACGGTTGCGCAACGGACGCGTCGAAGAGGTGCAACTGAACATCTTCGAGCCGCCGCGGTTGTTCGAAGCCTTGCTGCGGAGCCGAGCGATCGAAGAAGTGCCGGACATCACGGCCCGCATTTGTGGCATCTGCCCGGTGGCATACCAGATGAGCTCGGTCCATGCGCTGGAGCACGCGCTGGGCGTTGAAGTACCGGCCGAGTTGCGCCGCTTGCGGCGACTGTTGTATTGTGGCGAATGGATCGAAAGCCACGCCTTGCACGTGCATCTGCTGCACGTGCCGGATTTTCTCGGATATGAAAGCTCGCTGGCGCTGGCCAAGGACTTTCCCGACGAAGTCAACCGCGGTCTGAGGCTGAAGAAACATGGCAACCAATTGCTCGAGGTGCTGGGCGGCCGGGCCGTGCATCCCATCAATGTTGCCGTGGGAGGCTTCTACCGATTGCCGCGCCGCGACGAGTTGACGCCGCTGGTGAGCGATTTCGAGTGGGGATTGCAGGCGGCCGTGGATGCTACGCGCTGGATCGCCGGCTTCGACTTTCCAGATTTCGAGCGGCCTTATGATTTCGTGGCCGTTTCGCATGCGGACGAGTATGCCATGTGCGAAGGTCCGATTCGCACCAGCGATGGGCTCGTCATCGACGCAGTCGACTTCGACCAACATTTTTGCGAGCAGCAAGTGCCCCATTCGACCGCCTTGCAGGCAGTTCGGCGCGACACGGGCCGCACCTACTTTCTCGGTCCGCTGGCGCGCATCAATCTCAACCGCGAACAACTGTTGCCGGTGGCGCGTCGATTGGCAGGCGAGATCGGTTTGGAGCAGCCTTGCCGAAACCCTTTCAAGAGCATCCTCGCGCGATGCATCGAAGTCGTGCAGGCATACGCGGAAGCGCTGTCCATTCTGAAGGACTATCGTCCCGATGCGCTGGCGCGCGTGCCGTACGAGTATCGGGCTGCCGCAGGCGCCGCGGCCACCGAGGCGCCGCGCGGGCTGCTATACCATCGCTATGAAATGGATGCGAACGGGTTGGTGACCACGGCGAACATCGTGCCGCCCACATCACAGAATCAAAGCCAGATCGAGGACGATTTGCGAGACTATCTGCCGGCAGTGATCGAACAGACCGACGAGCAAATTGCGCAGGCCTGTGAGCGCCTGGTCCGTTCGTACGATCCGTGCATCAGTTGCTCGACGCATTGTCTCAAAGTGACGCTGGAGCGAGCATGATGAACGGTGGATGCTTGTTTGTGGGAATGGGCAGTCCGTACGGCGACGATTGCGTCGGCTGGGTGATCGCGCGAAGCATCGCGGGCCGTCTGGGCGATGAGTTCACGGTGCGATGTGCCCGCTCGCCGGCGGTACTGCTCGATTGGTTGGACAACTTCGACGAGTTGCACGTGTGCGACGCATTCGTCGGTAACGGGGCCGTAGGCACGTTGCGAGGATGGGACTGGCCGGCGGAGGAAATCGAGCTGGCCCGCTTCCAGGGAAGCCACGATCTGTCGCTGCCGGCGGCGCTGGCCTTGGCCGCGCAACTGGGGCGCTTGCCTGCGAAAGTGCGCGTGTGGGGCGTGGCGGTCGGCGACCATGCGTCGTTTGACTCGATGTCCGCGGTCATCGCGGCCCGTGCGTCCGAAATCGTCGACCAAATCTGCGGGGCACTCGGCCATGCATGAGATGTCGCTGGTTCGATCGCTGTTGGCGCAGGTTCGTGAATTCGCGACGGCACATGGTGGCGGCACGGTGCGGAGGGTACGGGTGCAGGTTGGTCCACTGTCGGGCGTTGAGCCTGTGCAACTGGCCTCGGCCTGGCGGCAGTTGTGCGGCCCGGCGGCACTGGAAGAAGCGCAATTGGAAATCGAAGAGGTGGCCTTGGAGGTGCGCTGCCAACAGTGCCAAGGCGTGTTTCGGCCGGAGAGTTTCTCGTTTCGCTGCCCCGCGTGCGACAGCACTCAAACGGAAGTCGTTGCGGGGGAAGGTGTGATTCTCGACAACATCCTATTGGATGAGTTGCAGCAAGGTGTGCCTCAATGACACGTGTCATCACCATCCTGCGCGAAGTTTCGGCGCGGGCACGGGCAGAAGCCGACGAGTTTCGCCGAGAAATGTCGCGGCGGCGGACGCTCGTCGTCAACGTGTTGTCGTCGCCCGGCGCCGGCAAGACCAGCCTGTTGGCTGCGACGGCCGTTCATTGGGGAGCCAAGCGACGCATGGCGGTGCTGGTGGGCGACATTGCCACCGATCGCGATGCGCAGCGGTTGGCGCCACTGGCGCCGACAGTGCAATTGACGACCGGCGGGGCGTGCCACTTGGACCTGGAGTTGGTGCAACGAGGATGGGAAGCACTGCCCGAAGGCGAGGTGGACTTTCTGTTTATTGAAAACGTCGGCAACCTGGTGTGCCCGTCATCGCACGATCTGGGCGAGCACCTGCGCGTCGTTGTGTTAAGCACCACCGAAGGCGACGACAAGCCGGCGAAGTATCCCAAAGCGTTCCGCACCAGCCAGGCGTTGGTGATCAGCAAGATCGACCTGTTGCCCCACGTGCCGTTCTCGGTGCGCGCGGCAACGGACGACGCCCGGACGATTCAGCCCGAGCTTTCGGTCTGGCCGCTGTCGGCGTTGCATGGCGTGGGGATCGAGGACTGGTGCGACTATCTGGACGATCAACGAAACAGGATCTTTGGCATTCATGGCCGCCAAGCTGCAAACATACGATCGTGACCTGTCTCGCCCGACCGCGGGCGACCGAGGGCAACCGTCGGCATTGCGAATCGTGCTCGGCGGGCGCGTACAGGGACTTGGCGTCCGTCCGTCGGTTGCTCGGTTGGCTCATGAGTTGCACCTGGCGGGCTTTGTCGGCAACACGAGCCAGGGCGTGTCGATCCACGTCGAAGGTCGCCTCGCGTCGGTGACTCAGTTTCAACGATTGCTGCCGCAGCGATTGCCGCCGGAGGCCGACATTGGTTGCCTGACTTCCGAGGTTGCAGAGTGGATCGGCGTCAGCGGTTTTCACATCGATGCCAGCGCCACTTGCGGTCCGCTGGCGGTGTGCGTGCCGCCTGACGTGGCGGTTTGCGAGCAGTGCCTGGCCGACGTCGCTGCGAGCAAGAATCGGCGGCACGGGTATCTGTTGACGACGTGTACGGTTTGCGGGCCGCGCTATTCGCTGATTGACTCGATGCCGTACGACCGCGTCGCCACGACCATGCGGCAATTCGCGTTATGCCCGGACTGCAGCCAGGAGTACGCGCGGCCGGCCGATCGCCGGTTCCACTCACAGACCAACGGTTGTCACGCGTGCGGCCCGCAACTGTGGTTGAGCGACGGTGCAAAGCGACTGGCATTGCCAGCGGATGCTGTCGTGCCACGAGCCGTTGCCGCACTGCGATCCGGACGCATCCTCGCGGTTCGTGGCGTCGGAGGCTATCAACTCTTGGTCGATGCGACCCAGCCCAGTGCAGTCCGCGAGTTGCGCCGCCGAAAGCTGCGCATGGGCAAGCCCTTGGCCGTCATGATTGCCGACATGGCGGCGGCCGATCGGCTGGCGGTTGTTGGCCCCGTCGAACGCCACTCGCTGAGCGGCGCGCAGAATCCGATCGTCGTCGTGCACGCCAAGGTTCCATCCGATGTGGCGGGCGAAGTGACCGAAGGCTTGAATTCGTTGGGTCTGATGCTGCCGACCACCGCTCTGCACGCGGAATTGGCGCGCGAGCTTGGTCGGCCTATGGTCGTCACTAGTGGCAATCGAGAAGGGGATCCGTTGGCGTTCGAGGCGGATGCAGCGCGGCGCGATCTGGCGAGTGTTGCCGACGTCTGGCTGGAGCACGACCGGCCGATCGCGCAACCCATTGACGATAGCGTCGTGCGCCTCATTGCCGGCAAGCCGGCGACGGTGCGGCTGGGACGCGGCTTGGCGCCGCTTTCCTTGGCCGTGCCGACCCGGCCGATGCTCGCACTCGGCGGACACCAAAAGGCTGGG
>JBBDYK010000289.1:12799-15138 GCA_040901665.1 Pirellulales bacterium
CGCAGTCCGTTCTCGGCCCCCATGTCGGCGATTTGGAGACCCTTGCCGCGCGGCAACGCTACCTCGATCACATTCGGGCCATGTGTCAACTCTACGATGCGCAGCCCGAGCTGCTGGTGTGCGATCAGCATCCCGACTATTTCTCCACGCGCTGGGCGAGCGAGCAATCGATACCGACGGTGACCGTGCAGCACCATCATGCGCATGTTGCAGCAGCGATGCTCGAGCAGGACTGGCTGGACCGCGAGGTGCTGGGAGTCGCTTGGGATGGGACGGGCTACGCAACGGATGGCACGGTGTGGGGTGGCGAGTTCTTGATCGCCACGGCGACGGAATATCGCCGTCTCGCCTGTTTGCGGCCGTTCGTGTTGCCGGGTGGAGAAGCGGCCGTGCGAGAACCGTGGCGCGTGGCGGTGTCGCTGGTCTATCAGTCGGCGGGACCGGAAGCGGCTGCCAGACTCTGCTTCGATGGCGTTGCCAGCCATGAAGTGTCGAACCTCGTTCGCTTGTTGCCTAAGCCCGGCATCTGGCCGAGCACCACCAGCGCGGGCCGGCTCTTCGACGGCATTGCGGCGCTCGTGTTGGGGCTCGCAGACGCCTCGTTCGAGGGCCAGCCTGCGATGTTGTTGGAAGCGGCGTGCGATCGGGATACCGCCGGGGAGTATGCGTTGCCGCTGATTTCCGGCGAGCCGGTTACTCTCGATTGGCGACCGCTGGTCGAGAGCGTGCTCGAAGATCGGCGGGCCGGACTCCCGGTCGGGATGATCGCAATGCGTTTTCATCGCGCGCTGGCCGGCGGTATCGTCGCCATTGCCGAGCATGCGCGCTTGCCGGTGGCACTGTGCGGCGGTTGCTTTTACAACCAAGTCTTGACGGAGTTGGTGGTCGAACGCATCCGTCGCGGTTGCACGCTGGCGACGCCGGGCGTAATTCCCGTCGGCGATGGCGGTCTGGCGGCCGGACAGTTGGCCATAGCAGCGGCGCGCATCGCCGCAGGGTGGCAGCCATGTGTCTAGCAATACCGGGCAAAGTCGTGCGGTGGATCGACACGGATCCGCTGCTGGCGGTTGCCGAAGTTGAGTTCGGCGGCGTCACGCGGCCGTGCCACATGGCCTGCGTGTGCGATGCGCTGGTTGGCGACTACGTCGTGGTGCACGCCGGCGTGGCGATTGCCAGGCTGGATGCCGAGGAGGCGCTGCGGGCATTGGCCGAGTTGGCCAGCCTGCCCGACGACGGAGAGTGGCGTGATGCTGCCGGAATGAACGGGGTGACTTCATGAAGTTCCTGGACGAATTTCGCGACCCGGTGGCCGCCCGCGCGCTGTTGGCGCAAATCCGGCGCGAAGCCACGCGCCGTTGGACGTTGATGGAGGTCTGCGGCGGTCAGACGCATTCGTTGTTGCGGCACGGCATCGACGCGGAGTTGGAGGGCATCGTCGAGTTGATTCACGGGCCGGGGTGTCCGGTGTGCGTGACGCCGCTGGAGTCGGTTGATTTCGCGCGCGAGCTGTGCCTGCGTCCGAACGTTGTGCTGGCAAGTTTTGGCGACATGTTGCGAGTTCCCGGCAGCAACGGCAGCTTGTTGGAGGCGCGTGCGGCGGGGGGCAACATCCGATCGGTGTATTCGCCGTTGGATGCCGTTGAGCTTGCCCGGCGTCATCCCGACGTGCAGGTGGTGTTTTTCGCCGTCGGCTTCGAAACGACCACGCCCGCCACGGCGCTGGCCGTGCGACAGGTGGCGGCATTTGGTTTGCGGAATTTTAGCCTGCTGGTAGCCCACGTGCGCGTGTTGCCGGCGATGCAGGCGCTTGCCGACTCGAGCGACAGCCGCGTGCAGGCGTTTCTGGCCGCCGGACACGTTTGCACCGTAACCGGCTTCGACGAGTACGAGCCGTTCGTCGCGCGCCATCGCATACCGGTGGTCGTGACGGGATTTGAGCCGGTGGACTTGCTGCAGGGCATCTTGGAGTGCGTTCGACAGTTGGAAGCCGGTCGAGCGACGGTTGCGAATTGTTTTGCGCGCACGGTGCATGACGGCGGGAATCGATCGGCCCAACAGTTGGTGGCCGATGTGTTCGAGGTGTGCGATCGGCCGTGGCGCGGCTTTGGCGTGATTCCACGCGGCGGCTTGAAACTGCGCGCGGAGTTTGGCGACTTCGACGCTGAGACGCGATTCGGCCGCGTCAGCTTGCCAGTGCTGGATCCGATCGAGTGCCGCAGCGCCGACGTGTTGTCGGGGCGAATCAAGCCCACGGCCTGTCCGAGCTTCGGCACGAAGTGCACGCCGGACGACCCGCTGGGGGCGCCGATGGTTTCGTCCGAGGGCGCCTGCGCGGCGTA
>JBBDYK010000290.1:0-15099 GCA_040901665.1 Pirellulales bacterium
CAAAGCAAAAATTATGACCGAGCCGTAAGCGGGGTTCAATCGGATTCGTGCCAATTGATGGCCAATCCGGCCGGATGTGCCCCGTCGCCCATTCAACTCTCGCCTCGCCTGGTGTATGATCGAGCTGGCAACCGGGCGTGCCATTGGTCCAGGCAACTTGATACTGCCCTTGCCGGGCCGCTCGGTCAGGAACCTAGGAACAGCACGTCGCCGCGGCGATCCAACGGCAGGGACACGCTGGCCGCAGCGCGAGACAGGGGGACGTGACGATGGATGCACGATTGGGCGGACTGCGTGCACCGCAGGCAGCCGTATTGCTGTTGGGAATTTGGTCGGTCGGACGATTTGCCGAACCGGTCTGGTCTGCCGATCCTGCGGCGGCCCGCGAAATAACCTACTCCAAGCACATCGCTCCCATCCTCAACGAGCATTGCGCGGCCTGCCATCGGCCCGGCGAAATCGGTCCCTTTTCGTTGCTGACGTATGCCGACGCCCAGAAGCGCGCCGACTTTATCGCGAAGATCACGTCCGACCGGCGGATGCCCCCTTGGAAGGCTGAGCCCGGGGTGGCCCGCTTTCGCGACGAGCGACGCCTGGCCGCCGACGAGATCCAGTTGCTCTCGGAATGGGCCGCAGCCGGCGCTCCTGAGGGCGATCCCAAGCACACGCCCAAGCCGCGGGAGTATTCCGCAGGCTGGCAACTTGGCGAGCCGGACATGGTTCTGAAGATGTCCGAGCCCTTCGAGGTTGCCGCGGGCGGGAACGACGTCTACCGTTGCTTCGTCGTGCCGATCCCGATCGACGACGACCGCATGGTCACCACGGTGGAATTTCGCCCGGGCAACCCGCGGGTCGTTCATCACGCGATCATGTTCTTGGATTCCAACGGCCAGGGCCGCCAACGTGACGGCAAGGACGGCAAACCGGGCTTCCCCTGCTTCGGCGGACCCGGAATCGTGCCGACCGGCGGACTGGGAGCCTGGGCTCCCGGCACCATGCCACATCCACTGCCCGACGGCATTGCCAAGTACGTTCGCAAGGGGAGCGACCTGGTGTTGCAGGTCCACTATCATCCCAGCGGCAAGGCCGAAACCGATCAGTCGGTCGTCGGCTTGTATTTCTCCAAGACGCCGACCGAACGCGTGGTTACCGGTGTCGCCATCGTCCAGCCCGAACTGAAGATACCGGCGGGCGCGCCGCACTGTCACGTTCGCGCGGTGAGCGAGCGTCTGCCGGCCGACGTGCACGTGCTGGGTGTTTCGCCTCACATGCATAACTTGGGAAAGCAGATCACCGTCACCGCGGTCGACCCCTCCGGCCGGCGCACTGCAACCTTGATTGCGATCAAGGATTGGGACTTCAATTGGCAAGGCGCCTATGAATTCGAGCGCCCGATCCGGTTGCCCAAGGGATCGCGCATTCGGGTTGAAGCCGTGTACGACAATTCGGCCGAGAACCCCAAGAACCCCAACACTCCGCCCAAGGAAGTCAAGTGGGGCGAGCAGACCAACGATGAGATGTGCCTGGTGACCGTGCGCGTTTTCACCGACACGGTCGAGGATCTGCAAAAGATAGCGCAAATGCCGGCTTACGTCTTGGCAGCCGGCATCGAAGGCGGCGTCCCCGGCGTCGATTTCGATCCGGATAAAGTCAAAGCGCTTGCCGCAGCGGATGCGGCGACGGCGCCATCGGACGAGCCGCCAGGCGCCGCGGCCGCACCCGTTGCAGCACCGCCCGCTAACAAGCCCGCGCCCAAGAAAACTGCCGTAGCAGGGCTCGATGCCGTTCCGCCCGAGGGCGTTCCCATTCCGCCGCGAATCGCGCCCTTGGCTCGACGCTGGGACAAGGACAAGGACGGCAGGCTATCGCGCGCCGAGATTGAAGCCCTGCCCGAAGTCGCCCGCAATGGAATTTTGGAAACTCTGCAGAACGATGCCGCTGACGGGCAGCCGTAGGTTGCAAAGCGCGCGCTACTGGTCGCTGGCGACTTGCTAACGCAACGCTCGATGACGATGACCCGATCTCCATTTCCTCTGGTAGTCGCAGCGGTAATGCTCGCCGCCGCGAATGCGTGCCAGGGCGACGTCATCGACGAACACCTGGCCGTCATCGCAATGGTCGGACGCCAGGCTGCCGGTTCGGCGGAGGCTCGCGAGGCATGCGACGCGCTGGCCGAACAGGACGCTGCCGTGTTGCCGCGTCTGCTCGCCGCCATGCAGACGTCGAATCCCGTGGCTGCCAATTGGTATCGCACTGCCTACGAGGCCCTTGTCGCGCGCGAGATTGGCAATCCGCAGCCGACGTTTCCGGTCACTGAATTGCGCGCCGTGCTGCTGGACAGCAAGAACAGCGGCCGGGTGCGACGCCTCGTGCTGGCCCTGTGCGAGCAATTGGAGCCAGGCTTCACGGCCACCTTCATTCCCGCGCGCTTGGATGATCCCGAGTTTCGCGCCGACGCCGTCGACGCGGCGCTGGCGACCGCACAGACGGCGCTCGAAAACGGAGACAGCGAAACGGCTCGCGGACTGTTGCGCCAGGCTTTCGAGCATGCCCGCACCAGCGACCAGGTGGTCCGCGCTGCTGGCAAGCTCACGGTGTTGGGCGAGCCGGCCGACGTGGTGACGCATTTGGGCCTGGTGATCGATTGGTGGCTGATCGGACCGTTCGATGCTCCGCAGTTCTCCGGGTTCAAGCAAGTGTTTCCGCCGGAGCAGGGTGTGGACTTGCAGGCCGAGTATGCGGGCCAGAACGGACGCACGCTGCGCTGGACACGCCATCGCACCGATGATCCATTGGGCCTGGTGAATCTGGTACAGGCGCTGGCGCCCGCCACCGAAGCGGTCGGCTATGCCTACGCCGAGCTCGAAGCGCCGCGCGATATGGCAGCGCAACTGCGCTGCGGCGCCGACGACAATTGCGCTGTGTGGCTCAACGGCCAACAGGTCTTCGCGCGCGAGCAATGGCTCAATGGCGTGCGGTTCGATCGCTTCTCGGCGCCCGTGCAGTTGCAAAAGGGCAAGAACCTGCTGCTCGTGAAGATCGGCCAAGGGCCGCAGCACAAGAATCCCGATGTGGCCAACGACTGGTCGTTGTACGTGCGGTTTTGCGATGAAGCCGGCACCGGAGTGGGGCTGCGCTCGTTGTTGCCACCGATCTCCAAGGAACAACGATGATGCCTCGTTGCTCCCACCGCCGGATCCGGACACTGTTTCTGGCTGTGCTAATCTCGGCGCCGGGAGCCAGCGCGCGTGCCGAGGATTGGCCAGGCTGGCGCGGACCGCAGCGCAACGGCGTTAGCAACGAGCAGCGTCTGCCGACCCATTGGTCGCCGACCTCCGGCATCCGCTGGAAAGCGCCGTTGCCCGGCTCGGGCATCTCGAACCCCATTGTTTCGGGCGATCGTGTCGTCTGCACCAGCGCTGACGGGGTCGATCAGCGGGATCTTCATGTCATCTGCTTGGATCGCGCAACAGGAGTCGAGCGCTGGCATACGCGCCTGTGGGGGACGGCGCCAACGCTGCACCATGCCACAAAGAGCAGTATGGCCAGCCCTTCGCCAGTTACCGACGGAGACAACGTTTACGCCTTCTTCGGCTCGGGCGACGTATTCTGCCTGGACATGGACGGCCGATTCGTATGGCAACGCTCGCTGGCCGAGGAATATGGCCCGTTCGAGAATCGTTTCGCGGCTTCCAGCTCGCCGCTCTTGTTCGAGGATCTCTTAGTATTGCAGTGCGATCACTACGGCCCCTCGTACTTGTTGGCGATCGATAAGCACTCCGGCGCGAACCGCTGGAAGGTTGATCGCCCGGAAGTCTGGCTGTCGTGGTGCTCGCCCGTCGCAATTCCTGCGGCAAACGCTCGCGAGCCGGAGTTGATCGTCTGCGGCTCGGAGAAAATGGACGCCTTCGATCCGCGTTCCGGCGAGAAGTTGTGGACGCTCTCCGGCATGGCGCGCGAGTGCATCCCCACGCCGATCGTGGTCGACGACATGATTTATGCCACCAGCGGACCGGGCGCCGCAACGTATGCAGTCCGCAGCGGCGGCCGCGGCGTGCTGGACGCGTCGCAGGTCGCTTGGACAAATACCCGCGGCAACCCGTACGTACCGTCTGCGATCGTCGTGGATGGGCGATTCTACGTCGCCGACGACAACGGCATTGCGGGTTGTTTAGATGCTCGCACCGGCAAGAGCCTGTGGCGCAAACGCTTCGGCGGTGCGTACACTGCTTCGCCCGTCGCCGGTGACGGCAAGATCTACTTCACTAACGAGAGTGGCGAGACGTTGGTACTAGCCGCCGGCACCGATCGCTGCGAAGAAATCGCCCGCAATACCATTGGCGAGCCGGTATACGCCTCGCCAGCGATTTCGCACGGGTGTTTGTTCTTGCGCAGTTCAACGCAGTTGTGGTGCATGGAAGGGGCAGAATCGCCCTGACGCAGCGAACATGCACAGAGACCGATTGCGGTCCCCACGGTTCACGGCGCCTTCCCGCCCCATTCGCTGAGCACTTGCTCCAAGCCTTGGCGAAATGTCGGATACTGCGGGTTCCAATCGAGATCGTTGCGAAATCTCGCGTTGCTCGTACGCGTCGAGCGGATCAGAAAGTCGACTGCGTTGCTGCCGGCCAACCAGCGGGCCAGCCACACCGGCATGCGCCGCGGTGGTTTGCCTCCCAGGGTCTGCGCGAACGTGGTCAACAGTTCCCGCTGCATCACGGGCTCGTTGTCCACCACGTGCCACAATCCGGCGCGACCGGCTTCCGCCGCGACAACGAATGCGCTGGCCGCGTCGTCGATGTGCAACGAGTGCCAGAAATTCTTGCCCGAGCCAATGATCGGCATCTTCCGCCGGGCGAGCGCCTGCGCCATGCCGCGGGTATGCGCGGCATCGGCACCGTAGAAGGTGCCGCAACGCAACACGGCCGCGTCGAAACCGTGCAACTCGGCCATCTCCTGGGCAATGCCTTCGCCGTCGAGCGCCGATTGCGTGATGTTGTCGGGATACGTGGGCGATTGCTCGTCGAACGGCGAACCATCCGGTGGATTGGCGACCCACACGATGCTCTGGAAAAGGAACGTGCGGGCGCCCACCTGTCCGGCACAGCGCGCCAATGCCGCCGTGCCTTCGCGGCGGATGCGGTCGTTCAGCTTCCAGTCTTCCAGAGCAGTGCGCGGCTTGGTGGGGATGGCCGTGGCGGCGTGTATCACCACGTCGGCGCCTTTGGCGGCGTGGACCAGATTGTTGGCGTCGAAAAGGTCGGCATAGCGGGCCTGCGCGCCCAGGGCCGTCACGCTTCGTTCGCCGTCGCGGCTGCGCACCAGCGCCGTGACCACGTGGCCCCGTGCCACCAACTGCGCAATCAAGCGCCGACCCATCACACCAGTCGCCCCCGCCAGAAAGACATTCATCGCTGACCTCTCGAAAAGGGGTCGGGAGTCTTTGATTCGGTGGCGGAAAAGACTCCCGACCCCTTTTCTGGGAAGCGGGAGGTGGCGATCGTTCGTGGGGCGGCGCCGTCGTCAGCGGATTGGACGATGAAGGCCGCCGCGCCGGGCGTGGCTTCGATCAATTCCAGGCCGGCGGCGTGTCCCAACACGCTGACGGCGGTCGCCAGGCTGTCGGCCGTCAAACAGTCGCGGGCAATCACCGTCACGCCGCTGCGATCCGAGAGCCCCAGCCCAGTGCGCGGATCGAGGATGTGCGAGTAGCGTCGACCGTCGATCTCCACGAATTGAAACGCGTCGCCCGAGGTGGTCACAGCCGAACTGGCGAGCAGAATTTCGCGGCTAGGCGTCCCCTCGGCGGAAAGCGGAATGACGGCGATCGTCCAACCTTTCTTGCCGGGCGGCGGATCGCTCGCGCCGATGTCGCCGCTGGCGTCAATTAGTGCTTGAGTGATACCGCGCTTGCACAGCACCTCGAGCGCTTCGTCGACGGCATAGCCCATGGCGATGCCACCCAAGTCGAGCCGCATATTGGGCGCGAGCAATTGCGCCGTGCGTTGCTCGGGATCCAATCGCAGGTTCTTATAGCCCACCGCGGCCCGCGCTTCGTCTAGTTGCTCCACGGAGGGTAGCCGTCGTTGTCGCTTCGAGCGCCGCCAGAGCCGCACGTATGGCCCGACCGTCACGTCGAACGCGCCGTCGGACTTAGCCGCCAACTCTTGCGATGCGGCCAATACGCGCCACAGATCGTCGCTGACGGGCACGCCGCGAGTGGCCGGCGCCGTGCGGCTCAAGCGGCTCAGCTCGCTCTGTGGGTCGTAGTCGCTCAACATGCCATTGAGCTCGGCAATCCGAGCAAACGCGGCTTCGAACGCCCCGTTTGCGGCCGTTTCGTTGGCTGCATACAATATGATCGTAAACGGAACGCCCATCTGGGGTTGAGCGGACTCGAATCGCATCAGCTTCGAATCGGCCGCCAGAGCCATGCTCATGTGGCCCAATCCCAGCACTACCAACCCTAGCTTCGCCCACCAATAGTTTCCAAGCAAAGGGTTTTTCATGGCGGAGCGTGACTTGGAAGCGAAGCTCATTAAAGTGTGATCCTTGCAAGCCGCGTGTCGCTGGAAGCTGGCTGCCGCACTTCGGCTCATTGATCTGAATTTGGAACGATAAGGACTCTCTATGCATAGCCTACTTGCGCGGACGGCGCGCGTGCAAATCCTAGGTTCGATGGTTCTGGTGTTACTGACCTGCGCGGCGGCCGGGCCGCTGGCGACGGTCGCCCGCGGTGCTGACACGGCCATCAAATCGCCGGACGAGGTGAAAGACGCCGCGGCCTCGACCGAAGCCGTAATGAAGCCCTACACCGAGGTGATCGCCAACGCCGAGGTCAGCTTCGAGATGCTGCCCATTCCAGGCGGCAAGTTCCTAATGGGAAGTCCCGACAGCGAGGCGGAGCGCAACGACGACGAAGGACCTCAGCACGAGATCGAGATCGCACCGTTCTGGATGGGCAAGTGCGAGGTTACTTGGGATGAGTATGAAGTCTGGATGTTCAATCTCGACGTCCAGCGCCGCGAGCTTTTCAAAGCCGAGAAGACACCCCTGGAAGCTAACGCCGATGCCGTCACTCGTCCTACCAAACCCTATACCGACATGACCTTCGGAATGGGTAAGGAGGGCTTTCCGGCCATCTGCATGACCCAATTGGCGGCCCGCACGTATTGCGAGTGGCTCAGCGCAAAGACGGGTCGCTACTACCGTCTGCCGACCGAGGCCGAATGGGAATATGCCTGTCGGGCGGGCACCACCACAGCCTATTCGTGCGGCGACGACGCCGGGGAATTGGACGAATATGCCTGGCACTATGCCAACTGCGAGGACGCTTACCATCCGGTCGGCCAGAAGAAGCCGAATCCCTGGGGCCTGCACGATATTCACGGCAATGTAGCCGAGTGGGTGCTGGACCAGTATATTCCTGACTACTACCAGCAGTTTGCCGGCAAGATGACGAAAACCCTTGGGCCATTCCCACCAAGATTTACCCGTTGGCAGTGCGAGGCGGTTCGTGGGATGATGACCCACCGGCCTTGCGCAGCGCCGCGCGTCGCGGCTCCGACAAGGACTGGAAGCAACAGGATCCGCAGTTGCCGCAAAGCATTTGGTATTTCACCGACGCGCTGTTCGCGGGCTTTCGCGTCGTGCGGCCTCTGGAAGTGCCAACTGCGGCAGATCAGGCCAAAGTTTGGAACGCCGGCGTTAAAGAATAACCGATCGACAGTGAGGACTTATTCCTCTTCGATATACTTCGAACCAACGAAGCCCCTAAGTCTCGGAGATCCGACCATGACCGATTCGAACCCTGCCGATCCGGGCCCTCATCGTGCTGCCTCGCGGCGCGACTTTTTGAAAAGCTCCACCGCGGCCATCGTGGGCGGAGCGCTCGTCGGCAACCTGTCGCTAGCGCGCAGTGCTCATGCCGCCGGAGACGATGAGATCAAGATCGCCCTGATCGGTTGCGGCGGTCGCGGCACGGGCGCCGCCAACCAGGCGCTGCGCACCGACGGCAAGGTCAAGCTGATTGCCATGGCAGACGTATTCGCAGATCGACTGCAAGGTAGCTTGGCCCAACTCAACAAGCAGGAAGGCTTGAATGATCGCATCGACGTGCCCAAGGAACGGCAGTTCACCGGCTTCAACGCCTTCGAACAGGCCTTGGCAGCCGGACCCGATCTGGTGATTCTGGCCACGCCCCCCGGCTTCCGACCGATCCATTTCGAAGCCGCCGTCAAAGCCGGCAAGCACGTGTTCATGGAAAAACCGGTCGCCACCGACGGTCCCGGCGTGCGCCGCGTGCTGGCCGCGGCCGAAGAGTCGAAAAGGAAGAACCTGGCTGTCGGCGTCGGCTTGCAGCGCCATCACCAGCGCGTCTACCAGGAAACGATCAAGCGACTGCAGGACGGCGCCATCGGCGACATCGTGGCCACGCGCGTCTACTGGAACGGTTCGACTCCCTGGGTCCACACGCGCGAGGAATTGGAATCGAAGTACGGCCGCAAGCTCTCGGAAATGGAATACCAGTTGCGCAACTGGTACTACTTCACCTGGATTTGTGGCGACCATATCGTCGAGCAGCACATCCACAACATGGACGTGAGCAATTGGCTCAAAGGCGCATACCCGGTGAAGGCCAACGGCATGGGCGGCTGCCAGGTGCGCCAGGGCAAGGATTACGGCGAAACGTTCGACCACCACGCCGTCGAGTTCGAGTATGCCGATGGTTCGCGGATGTTCAGCCAATGCCGGCACATTCCCGGTTGCTGGAACAGCGTGTCCGAGCACACGCACGGCACCAAGGGCACATCAGATATCGGTCGAGGTTCGATTGCCGCCGAGGGTGGCAGCCCGTGGCGCTATCGCGGCGAAAACCCCGACCCTTACCAGGTCGAGCACGACGATTTGTTTGCCAGCATTCGGGCGGGCAATCCGCTGAACGAGGCCGAGGCCGGTGCGCATAGCTCGTTGACGGCCATACTGGGCCGCATGTGCACCTACTCCGGCAAGGAGATCACCTGGGATCAGGCTCTCAATTCCGAAATCAACCTGTTGCCCGACGAGTTCTCCTTCGACGCGACGCCCAATCGGTGCCCGGCCCCGATGGGCTGTACGCCTTGCCTGTGCCGGGCATCACGAAGGTCGTATAACGCGACGAACGAAACACAGCACAAACTTTCAGCCCGCGCGCCGGCGCCATTGCCGGCTCGCGGGTTTCTTTTACGCGCCGTGGCCCAGCGAATCCCCCGCCGCACAACGCGCGAAGCGGTACGGTTTTGTTGCGGATTTGCCGCGTGTAGCGGCGGCGCCGGTCGCGCAGCTCGTTGGTTCTGAGAATCTGGCGACGGGGGGGTAAGTTTCGCCATCCGGGGCGAACTTTTCGAGATAGATTTTTCGTATCAGGCAGGGGCGCCGTTACGGAGTGCTCGGGTGTGCCCGTCAAGCGCTCCCGCGCGGCCAATCGTTTCATTGACGGTTTTGTCCCATGAGCCGAATAAGCAATCGCTTCGATCGTACCGGCGTGGTCGCCGTCGAGGCGGCGGTCGTGCTGCCGGTCTTGGTCATTCTGATGTTTGGCGTCTGGGAAGTCGGACGCCTGGTGCAGGTCAGCCAGATCGTGAACAACGCTGCACGCGAGGGCGCGCGGCTGGCGGCCGGCGGCTACGTCAACAGCCAACCGATCACTTCGGCCATGGTGACCACTGCGGTGCGCGATTATTTGTCCTCGTCCGGCTTGCCGGCGGCGGCTTCGAGTGGCGCGCAAGTGACCTTGTCGTGCAACGCATCACCGACCTGGTCGGATCCATCGTCGGCGCTGCCCCTGGACAACTTCGAAGTGACGGTCACGATTCCGGCCGGCGCGGCTTTCAACAGCACGCGTTGGACGCTGTTGACGCCGTTGACGTCCGCCAATCAGTTGTCTTCAACCGTGGCCTGGCGTTCCTTGAACAATTCGGAGATCGTCGTCGATACGGCGCTGCCCTATTGAGACCGACGTCGCGCGTGCTTTCGATGAACACACCATCTCAGATCCAACGTCGCTCGGCGAACCGGTGGCGGCGCGGCGGCGCCGCGGTCGAAACCGCGTTGGTGCTGCCGCTGGTGCTCATGTTCTTGTTCGGAATTCTGGAGTACGGCCGATACGTGATGATGCTGCAGGTGCTGACCAACGCGGCACGTGAAGGAGCGCGCTACGCCCAGATTCACACCCAGCCCGTGACGGTCGGCGGCACCACCTCGGGCAATGCCTCCAGCGACGTCTACGCCGTGATCAATAAGGCGCTGGCCGGCCAGCAACTGAGCGGACAGACGGTTTCGATCTACGCCTCGAATTCCACGGGAACCAGCTTGGGATCGTGGAACAACGCCCAAACGGGCCAGTCCGTGTGCGTCGAGATTACGGGCAACTACCCGGTAGTCATCTCCAACTTCATCAAACTTCCACTGACGATTCCGGTCACCGCGCGAGCCGTCATGCGCAGCGAGAGCAACTGACCCGGCGCAGGCCAGCGCATCGTGCGAGAGTCGAACGAGAGGTAGAGGCAACCAATGAGTTATCACCCACGCGATTCACGACGCGGGGCCGTCATGGTCCTGGTTTTAGTTAGCTTGATTACGCTGTTGACGTTCGTGGCCCTGGCCATCGACCTGGGCATGATCGCCGTGGCGCGCACCCAGTGTCAGGACGCTGCCGACGCCGCGGCGATGGCCGGCGCGCGCACGCTGAATGGCATGTCGGCCAACGACAACAATTTCTCCGCTGCGGCGCCGAACGCCGTTCAAGTGGCCACGAACAACACGGTCTTGTCGCAATCGGTCAGTAGCGGCGACGTCAGCGTTCAAGTCGGGCGTTACGTTTACGTGCAAGGGAACGAGCGCTTCGAGGGACAGTTTCCTGGTCCGGACACCGAGAACTGGAGCATGGTCAAAGCCACGGTGAACGCCAACCTGAGTAATCGACTGGCGTTCTCGCGAGTGCTCAATTTCAGCGGCGGAAACGTGCAGGCCATCGCGACCGCCGCCCATCGACCGCGCGACGTGTCGGTCATCCTCGACTACTCCGGCTCGATGCGTTTCGCCAGCCTGACGGGCGAGCCTTACACGGGCAATCGCACCTCGAACAACCCGGACACGGTGATTCCGCAATTCGGCCACTACTCGAACACGTCGAGCGCCGCTTTGACGGCCACGAGCTTTACCAGCCCGTACGACCCCGCCAACATCACCATGACGACGTCCGATGGCCGCGGCGCCATCGTGGAGGATTTTTATCAGGACGCCAACGGCACGCCCGCCTTCACCGCGACCTCGACCAGCTATGCCACGACTCCCGGTGGCGACGACCATTTGCGTCAGCAGAACAACAGTTCGGGTCAGCCCTACGCCGCGACGGTCAACGAGTTGTTGAGTACCAGCTACACGTCCAACGACCACGCGAAGCACACGTTCGAGACCGACGGCTACGACGGAATCCCGAACACCAGCGCGTTTGCCGGCTATACCGCCGGACCCGGCTACTGGGGCAAGTCGTTCTTCATCTGGCCGCCCGACCCGCGGCCGAGCAAGGATTGGCGGGCATTGTACTTTGGCACGACCGACAACTCGCGACTGTGGAATACGTCGGGCTCGTACAACTGGCGAACTCCGAGCGGCACTTCCTACACGATCAACTACTCGGCCATCTTGGAATTCATCAAGAACGTCGGGCCGAATCCGTTCCCGTCGCGATTGCAATCGGGGCGGATCCTCTACTACGACGCGATTCCCAGCAGCATCACCGGGACCACTCCCAGCGATCTGAACGAACGTTTCTGGAAGGACTATATCGACTACTGCCTGGGCGTAGTGCAAACGGGCAGCAGTAGCTGGATGGCCATCACCAACAGCAGCACGGGGCTGGCGGGCTATGGCGCGGACTATACCTGGGGCACGCGCCGGATTACGCCCTTATCCAGCCTGACCGCCAATCCGCAACCCTACATGCACTACGCCGACAATCCGCCGCGGCCGCGCATGCACTTTTGGTTTGGCCCGGCATCGATGATCGACTTCCTCGGCAACTACAACCTCTGGTACCAGATCAGTCCGAATTGTTCGCGCTTCTGCTGGTGGCCCGGCACGTGCCACGAGTCGCCCATGTATGCTTGCAAGCTGGGCATTCGCGCCGCGCTTTCCGACATTTCGAACAACCATCCGAACGACCTGGTGTCGCTGGCCATGTTTGCGGTACCGCGGGCCAGCGCCAACGACAACAATGGACGCTTCAATCGCGTGCGCGTAGGGCTGAGCCGCGACTACACCCGCATGCAGGACTCGCTTTGGTATCCACCGGAAACCATTGGCGATCCCAGCGCCACGGTCCACCCTTACGATTCGAACAACATGGACGTTCCCCGCGCCGTGGGCGGCACCTGCTACGCCATGGGCTTGATGAACGCTTACAACCAGTTTAGCGCCAACGCCACGCTCCGCTCGTTCAATCCGGCCGAGCCCGAGGGCGACGCCGGCGGCATGGGACGCAAGGGAGCGCAGAAGATCGTCATCTTCGAGACCGACGGCGCACCCAACACGACCGCCAGCGCCGGCTTTACCAATGCCGGTGCGAACAACAGCTACTACCAGATTCGCTACAACAGCGCCAATCCTGGGGGCAGCGAATTCCCTAATAGCATTTCCGGCTACAGCAACAATCACTCGACCGTGACCACGCAGATCAACACGCTCTGCAGCCGGCTGTGCGCGTTGGAAACGGCCAGTCCGCCCGGCTACTCCACGCCCTCCAAGCCCGTGCTCATTCACTGCATCGGCTTCGGACCGGTGTTTGCTCCGGGTTCGTCGGAACGCGCGGCAGCCATTGCCACGCTCGACCAGATGCAGACGATCGGCGGCGTAACCGATGGCATGCCCAGCTACAAGATCATCTATGGATCGGAAGCATCCGTGGTCGGTTCGTTGCAACATGCGTTTACGCAGATTTTGCAAAGCGGCGTGCAGATTTCGCTGATCGAATAGGAGCGCATGGAATATGGAGGTTCGCCTGAACGCCCGCGCGGCGGCCGTCTTTCACCGGGTATCGAAGGTCTACGACGGGTCGTGGACGCGTCGGCGCGTCGTCGCGCTCGACGACGTCAGCCTGGAGATCCCCTGGGGTGAGGTGTTCGGCGTCGTCGGACCCAATCGGGCCGGCAAGACGACGCTGGTCAAGATCCTGCTGACCATCTGCCGGCCGAGCGACGGTCGCATCATGCGCCTGGAGTGCCCGTACTCCGATCGTCGCACGCTGGCGCACGTCGGTTACGTGCATGAAAACCCGTCGTTCCCCCGCTATCTGACCGCCTGGCAGGTCGTCGATGGCTATGGCCGGTTGTCGGGCGTGGCGGGTAAAGCGCTTCGCCGACGCACCGGTGAATTGCTGGAGCAAGTCGGCCTCGCCGACCGCAGCCACGAACGCATCGCTCAATTCAGCAAGGGCATGTTGCAGCGCCTGGCACTGGCGCAGGCCCTGGTGAACGATCCGAAGTTACTGGTCCTCGACGAGCCGTCGGAGGGAATGGATCTGACCGCGCGGCGATTGCTGCGCGATATCATCCGCCAGCGACGCGATCAGGGCGCGAGCGTCATTCTGGTATCACACGCGCTGGACGACGTCGAGCAACTGTGCGACCGCGTGGCCGTGCTCTGCAATGGACGTTTGAGCTTCGCCGGACGCGTCGCCGAACTGGCCGGCGCACAAGTTCCGACCGGCTCGGGATCGATGCCGGCTCCCAAGCCCACGCCCGTAATCGCCGGTGCGCTGGAGACGGCCGTGGCTGCGCTGTACGAGGGAGCAATTGCATGAAGCGTCACGATTCCCCGCGACTGACGGTCATCGCCTGGCTGGTGCGAGACACCTTTCGCCAATCAATCGCGCACGGCATCTTTGCGGTGCTGCTGGCGGTCAGCGCGCTCTCGGTCGCGACTTGCCTGACGTTGAAAGTCGACGGCCGGCCTACGTTGCGCCAAGGAGACGAAAACGCTGACTTCATCTCGCGCAACGATGCCGACGCCCTCAACGCACAGAAGTTGAAATCGTCCGGCGTCCTGGTGGCGGATGGGCAGCTCTCACTGGCGTTTGGCGCCATCCAGGTGCCTTGGGCTCGCGATACCGCTTCGGCCGTACACTTCCTCGAGTTGGTGCTGGCCGGCGGCGTGGCCGATACGCTGGGACTGTTGCTGACGCTGATCTGGACGGCCGGGTTTCTGCCCAGCTTTCTGGAAGGCCGAAATATCTGCGTGTTGCTGGCCAAGCCGGCGCCGCGCTGGGTGTTGCTCTGTGGAAAGTATCTGGGCGTGCTGGTCTTCGTGTTGTTTCAGTCGGTCGTCTTCGTCGTCGGCACGTGGCTGGCCATCGGCGTGCGGACCGGTTTCTGGGACCCGACGTATTTGCTGGCGATCCCCTTGCTGCTGCTGCAATTCTCGATTTTCTTCGCGTTCTCCGTGCTGCTGGCGGTGTGGACCCACAACACGGTCGTCTGCGTGTTCGGCTCCATCGTCTTCTGGTGCGTGGCCTGGAGCATGAACTTTGGCCGGCACATACTGATGACTGCCGGCGATATGGTCTCCACCAGCGTCCGCTCCACGTATATTAGCGGTGTCATCGATTTCGGCTATTGGGTGCTGCCCAAGCCGGCCGATCTGGGACTGCTGCTGTACGACGCCTTGGGCGCCGGCGATCACTTTGGCAGCGCGCTCGATCTAGGTGCGCTGGAGGCGCAGGGATTCTCGATGCTGGCCAGCGTGCTCACCTCTGCCGCGTTTGGACTGTTCGCGCTGGTGGCTTCGGCGCGGATGTTTCAGGCTACCGACTATTAGTCGCCTGGCCCTGCTGTCCTTGGCGCGGACCTGACCAGGTTGCCTGCATAGTTAGCGGTTTCGCCGCCGGCGGCTCACTCGTATACTGGTCGGCGATTCCCTTGCTGCGGGTTGGGAACCTCGACGTCCGCGTTGTCGCGACGTCGGCCCGATCTGCACGCGACTTCCTCCGACAAATTGCCCATGTCCGAACCGCAGGCCGAAGACGCGATGAATCCTGCCCCTGGCGGCGACGGCAGAGAGCCC
>JBBDYK010000291.1:0-15089 GCA_040901665.1 Pirellulales bacterium
CACGCGCGCCAGCGAAATCGCCGATGCGATCGCGATCACCACGACCGCCTGATTCAAACCGCTCGGCTGTTGGCTGGTGCGCCGGGCATAGCTGACGGTCGTGGCCGTGCTGGAAACAAGTCCGCCTAGCACGCCACCGAGCACCGTGCCGGCGTTCTGGCCGAAGAACTTGTAGATGATGTAGCCGGAAACGCTCAGGCCGACGATCAACACGACCATCAACCACGTTTCATGGGGGTTGAAAGCGCCGAATGGCCCGTAGTTCTCGTCGGGCAGCACTGGCAGGATGACCATCGCCAGCAGCACGAACTGCATGATCAAGCGAATGTCGTCGCTGCCCATCCGATTGACGAACGAATGCATGGGCTGCTTGAACTGCAGCAGCACGGCGACGGTGCCCGCGACCAGCACCGCCACCGCGGCATCGCCCAGCACCAGATATGCGCCCACGCAGTACATGACTAGCGCCGCAACTTCAGTCGTCAGCCCCGGCTCGTTGAGTCCGCGCCGCATCTTGGCCATGTTGGCGACGAACAACAGCAGGCTCAGGCAGAGCGCTCCGACCGCCACCAACCATCCGCCGTAAGACAGACCGAGCAACGCCAACAATGTGCCCAGCACGGTCACCAGCGCGAACGTGCGGATGCCCGCCACCTGCGACTCGGCGTGCTCGCGTTGCAAGCCAACCAGCAGGCCAAGGCCAAGCGACATGCCGAACGCTTTGAACGTGTCGAGGGCATCCACCAGAGTAAAACTTCCGCACGCGGAGGAAAGAACCGGGCCTGCTCCATTATGGCCCGCCGGATCGCCGGGGGGGCGCATAAAAAAACCGCCTTGTTGGCGGCCTCGCATTCTACCCCGAGCCTCGTGGGCTGTGAGTCGCTGATTCCCCGCAGACAGGATGTGAAGATGCGCTCCGATCGAGGGCTTCTTCACCGCGTAACTGCGAACCTCACTCTCGACCGCGAGGCTCCCTTACCAACTCCGATACTACACAATGCCGACACCTCCTTTGTCAGAACTCATGAGTCGGTCACCGGACGGCATAGTCCGGTTTGACATTCCGTGCCAACTCCTTGGCTCCCTCCGTAATTACTACGCTGTCGGTCACTCCTTGGTTCGATCCATTCCGTTTTTCGCACTTGGAAATTGCCCTCAGCCGAAGTTTCGGGCCGTCCGCGGGCCGGCTACATTTCCCAGGTCGATCCGCAGGCGCAACAATAGTAGAAATCCGCGCGCCCCGGCATGTCGTTGCGCTCGGCGAAGAACTGCATGGCGGGTTCCTTGCACTTAGGGCATTCGTAAACGGGCCGGTCCGGACTGAGCCGCCTTTGCCAATCGCTATCGAGGTTTTCCATGCGAGTGCACCGAGTCAAGCAGAAAGGGCTTGCCATGAAGATGCACCCTGAGGCGGCAAAAGTCAAATCGCACCGGTGCGCCCAACAAGCCAACCTGCCGGATTGCTTCGCCTCCAGTGACTCCAACCAGCCGATCAGGCACTGCTTAGTTGATCTGACGGGTCTGCGAGACGGCGGGCGAGCGCATTGCAATAGCGGCCATCGGCCAATTCGAGAGCAGCTTGATGCCAGCGGGCCGGTTTCGAACCAGCTTGCATCCCGTTTCAATTCTTGTCACGAGATCGTGGGCAGCCGAATCGGCACGAGGGAGTGGCATTCGTCAGTTGCGTCGTGCCTGAGGATCCGTGCTGGGCTCGATCATCGCTCGAGCCTCTCGCATGATGATCGGCACGTTGACCTTTTCGTACCAACCTCCCCAGGTGGCACGTTCTCCGGTTAGGTCGTTGGGATTCGGATGATCGGCCTCGTCAATCCACCGTGCCGCCTCGGCCATATGGTGGCGTGCTTTCTCGACCTGGCCGAGCCGGTAATGCACCATTGCTTGAAATGCCAGTGCCCACGGCCCCGGGGGATTGATCTTCGACGCTTCTTCGAAGCAGGCCAGCGCCTCGGCGAACTCGCCGGCTCTATAATGCGCCGCGCCCAGAATGCGCACGCTGCCGACATACTTGGTTGCCGCGAGCCGGCCCACGTTCAGCAGTGGACGCATGTCGGGCAGAGCGTCGGGGTGTAAGGTGCAGGCCACGACCAACTCGTGTGCGACCGAGAGATCTCGCGTGTCGCCAAAGCGATTCATCATTTCAGCACACGTGCGGCAGTAATCTTCATTGTCGCCGACAGCCAATTGGGTGAGCGCGCGGAACGCGATCAGCCGGCAGTCGTCGGGATTCACTTGGCTGGCTTTTGCAAATTCCTCTGCCGAACCACGAAAATCCTTGAGCCGTGCCAGGTAATAGGCCCGGTTGCGATGGGCTTCCAGCCGCACCTGCAAATCGTCGGGCAGCACCCGCAATGCAACACCGTACTCAGCGTCGGCGACATCCAGCCGCCGCAGGCCCGCCAGCGCGCGGGCCCGCAATACTGTCCATCGTGGGTCGTCCTCCAGCGGCCCCAAACCGAGCGCTGCGTGCGCTTCGCGGAAATAGATCTCGAACTCCAGCCAGTCCCAGCAGGACACCGGCCAGATCGCCGCCGCGCCAAGGCTTACGACCCAGGAGTCGGGGCCGTCTTCGTACCGCTGACGGGTCCACTCTTGCATCGCTTCGGCCGCTTGCTTCAAGGCGGCTTTGGCCTCGTCCTCTTTTCCCAGTTCATGGTAAGCCAACGCCAGGATGGGATAATTCAGCTGTTGGGGAAACTCCGGCATGTCGATCGCCAGCGATTGCCGGCAGCGCGCGATCGCAACCTCGTACTCTCCTGCGCGAAAGAGAGTGACCCCGTGTAGATAGACGAAGAAACCGTTCTCAGGGTAGCAGGAGGCCATTGCTTCGGCTAACTCGATCGAGCGCTCCGGATTGGCGCCGGGATGCGGAGCCAGGCAAAGCGTGCGAACCAAATCGAAAGCACGACCCGAGGCATCATTTTTCCCGAATCGTCCCTCCACTTCCGTGCAAATGTGGCAGTAGGCGGCCACATCGCCCATGTACACGCGCAACAGCGCATTCCACCACCAGCGGTGCGTCACGTTGGGTCGTTGCAATTCGAACGAACGCGCCAAATCGGCGGCGGCCAGGTCCCACAAGCCCAGTCGAGCGTAGAGGAACTCGCCGCGCGCCTCCCAGGCTTGGACATGATCGGGGCGAAGATCGATGGCCCTCGTGAATGCCGCGTCGGCGTCATCCCAACGGCGGGCCGCGAGGAAATCGTGACCGCGCGCGAGAAACCCATTCGCCAGCTTCAGGTGTTCCAGGCCTTCGTTGAGTTGGCGGGCCCGATCGTCGGCGTCATGTCGTGCAATCGCTTCATTGCTGCGCGCGTGCTCAGCCTGTCGCCATTGCCCGACGACGCCGAGAAAGCCAGCCCCGCCGGTCACCATCAGGCAAGCGGCCAGCGCGGCGATCATGGGGTTGCGGCGGCACCATCGCGCGGCGCGTTCGTGCCATGCGGGACGGCGAGCAACGATCGGTGCTCCGGCCAGAAACCGCCCGAGGTCTTCGGCCAACGCAGCGGCGGTGCGATAACGATCCTGAGGCGACTTGGCCAGGCACTTGAGGCAGATGGTTTCCAAGTCCCGGGGCGTGCGCGGCTGCAAGGTGTGCGGCGGGATCGGATCGCGATCACGGATCATGCTCAACGTGTCGAGAATGGTCACTCCCAAGAACGGGGGCCGGCCCGTCAGCAACTCATACAGGATCGCGCCCAGTGAGTACACATCTCCTTCCTTGAGAGCGCCGCAATTGTCGCTGGCTGCCTGTTCGGGCGACATGTAACTCGGCGTACCTAACAGGCATTGATGCGTCGTCAACAAACTGGCATTGGAAAGCAGCTTCGCCAGACCGAAATCGGTGATCTTCGGCTCGCCGCCTGCGGTCAACAGCACGTTCGACGGCTTGAGATCGCGATGTAATATGCCCGCCTCGTGAACGGCGTGGACCGCTTTCGCAAGCACGAGCACCAGTTGAACCGCATCGTAGGGGACTTGCGGCCGTCCGCCAATGAACTCGGCCAGGGTCGGTCCGTCGACATACTCGATGATCGAGGCCAACATCCCATGGGCTTCGACCACATCGTGGATCTGCACGATATTGGGATGCTTTAGCCGCGAGAGGATGGACGCTTCTTGCCGATGCCGGCTCAAATGCTTTTCGTCCACAATCCAGGCATCCGTCACTTTGACGGCCACCTGTCGACTCATGGAAATCTGTCGCGCCAGGTACACGACGCCCGAGGCGCCGCGCCCGAACTCCCGCAGAATCTCGAACCCCGGCAACTGAAATTCGCTCGGGTCGCGCTGGGGCGTTTCGCCCGGATTGCCCGACAAATTGCCGAACGTCTCGTCGAGCTCGAACTGAATTGCCAGTTCGCCCGCCAGTTCGGGAAAGCGGCCGACGTACTCGGCCAGCGACGGCCGCTGGCCCGCCGCGCACCGGCACCGCGCCTCGCCGCACACCAGAATCAGGGCGTCTTCCGATTCCTGGCGCAGCTCGGGCAGTAACTGGAAGTAGCGTTCAGCCGGCACGCCCACTCCACTGCGCCAGCGTTCGGATTGATCGCGGCGTACCAAATCGAGCCACAAGGTGCGCGAGAACCGACGGACAATTTCCGTAGCCGCTTCGACCGAATCGGCCGCAGAGGGCGGGCAGAAGTCGGCCTGGTCGATACCCATGAGTTAGCCTGCGAGCTCGTGCACCTTGAGCAACTCGGCGATCGGCTCGACCGCGCGCTCGAATTGCTTGCGGCGCGCGTCGGGTGTGCCCCCCATCTCGCTAGCGATCTTCGGCCACAATTCGCCGTCCATTCGCCGCACGGCAATGGCACGAATCTCGGGCGGCAACATCTCCAACGTGCGTTCGAGCAACTCCTGGTCCTCAATTCGAAGCGTGGGGTCCGGTTCGCGCGACGCGACGTCGACCTCTTCGGCAGTCGCTGGCGATAGCCGGCGCACATCGCGACGCATTCGATACTGGTCTCGGGCCCGCGTACCGAGTTTGTTCTGAGCCATCTTCGTCAACAGCGCCAGCAGTTGAGCGGGCGAGTTCAGGTCGTAGGCTCCGGTCGTCATGTGCACGAAGAAGCTGGCCAGCACCGATTGACAGACGTCCAATGAATCAAATTGCCGTCTGAGCCGTGGGTCGGACAAATTCGTCCGCACGGCGACGCGCACGGCCCGCTCGTAACGCTCGACAAGTTGCCGCGCGGCGTCCTGATCGCCGTGTCGTATCCTCGCGAGCAATTCAGCCAGGTCGTTTTTCATCGAAGTGCATCGCCTTGAGTGGCCGCACCGACAAGACCTTGGAAATGTGGGCCGTGTCCTGCCTCAGCTTAGACGGCGGGTCCGCGCATCTCAAGCGCCGGTCGCGAAACGAAACACCGCCTTCGGCCCCCAGCCGGACGGACAGAGGAGCTGAAGCACGGTAGTCGAAGGCCGCTGTTCCGCGGAAGGGACCTACTGGAGACATGACCCCGCAAATTGGATTCGAATCCGTCGGTTTTCGTCCGGCTGGTCGCTGGATGGGGATGTGTAAGACAGGGAAGTGCGTCGTCATGACGCCGAGACCAAGTTCCACGCTGCCGGCGCGGCCAAGGAGACTCCGATGAAGAGGATTGTAACGAGCGTCATTGTCGTGGCCACTTGGAGCGCAATCTTCGCCAGCCCGTCGCATGGCCAAGTGATCAGAAGGCCACCGATCAGGCCATCCGACGTAACCGCCCCCCCGAAGGACGCGGGAGCGATCACCAAGAGGCCCAGTCCGGAAGAAAAGGAATCGGTTGCCGGGGGATTGTGGATCAAGGGGCTCAGCGCCAAGCGCATCGACTCGGGCATCAGCATCGTGGGAGTGATCGGCAACAATTCGCCGAAAAGCCTCGACGGAGTGGCGTACACCATTTCGCGGTGGAACGGCAACGGCTGGACCACGATCGCCGGTGGGAAAGACCTGTCGGTGGGAAGCAACAAGTCGTATGACGCGGCAGGGTTCCTGAACGCCAGTAACCAGGCGATCAAACTGAAGCTCGACGTCAGCGGCCCGGGCGTATTCGGCGCTCCCGTCGTGAAAAAGACCAAGGAGTGGACGTTGCCGGCGAGAAGGACGGCGTTTGTTGTCCGCTATCGCGCCAAGCGATGGGCCCTCGCCGCGGACTTCAAGGAAGGCGATACGGCGGGAACCATCTTCGAAGACGCGCGACGACATGCGGCCACCCTGAACTCCCTAGGATTCGAAACGCAAATTCGCAACACAACGAATCAAGAGGTGCTCGGCGGTCTGTCCTACCGCAGCTTGGTGTTTGCTCGTACTCCGACCGAACAAAGCCGGACGTTCGACAATTTGCCAGCCGCCGAAGAGTTTCGAGGCTCGCTGCGCACACTCGTGCGCGACCGTACCAACCTTAGCCTGGGAATGGTCCGCGAGGAAGAAGTCAATTGATGCGGGCGAATGTCCTGCGAGCCGGTGGTCCCTATGGGAAAGCCAGTTTCACTTCCAATCACAACGTTCGAACACTGCCAGCGCAGCAGGAGACTCACTTGAAAAAATCTGTCGCGAGCATTGCCGCAGTGGTGCTATTGTCCGCCTTGCCGACAGGCCCGGTGCGCGGGCAGGTGATCCGAAGGCCACCGATCAGGCCGTCCGACGTCGTCGCGCCACCGGAGGGAGTCACGAAGAGGCCCAAGAAGGAAATATTGGGAACGCTGGACATCAAACGGTTCGACGCCAAGCGCGACTCCCAGGGCATCAACATCAGCGGCGAGATTCGCAATACCCAAGCCACGGGCGTGGACAGCGTTGTGACATGGTCGATCTTAAGACAGAACGGCAACGGCTGGACCAAGATCAATTCCGGCACCGCAACGGTCAAGGGCTACTCGACGCATCCCGTGACGATGACGCTTCCGGCGAGTAACGATGCACTGCGGCTGAGGTTCGACGTCAGCTCTTCCAAGCCGAGCAAATACACCGCCAAGGAGTTCAACCTGGCGGCAAGAGACGTGAAGTTCGTGATCCTTTACCGCACCGGAGGCTGGGTCCTGATCCGGGATGATCGAGAAGGCATGGATCCGAATAAGCTCATTGGAGAGGAGGCTTCCAAAGTTCGCGAGGCGCTCAACTCACTTGGATTCAAGACCGAAATGCGGATCACCAAGCCCGGCTTGATCGGCAACACCAACCGGACGATGTTGTACGCTCGGGCGGAAAACGAAATCGAACGGTCCTTCGACAGCAGGTCGGAAGCCGATGAGTTCGCCAGATCCCTGAAATCGCTGGTGCCCGCCAATGCAAGGGACTTCGGCACCGGTCTTCGCATGAGGCGGCTCGAGCGATAACACGATGGCCGTAGGCGTGTCGGACTGGTGCGAATTGACACGCGGCACTGCTTCGTCGCGGGCCCACGGAAGCGATAGGAAGACCGTATGCCGCGCCGTGTATCGATTCTGGCATTCGAGAATCCGCGTGATAGGGCAATAAGCGGACAGGATGTGAGGCGCGCGGGTTTGCTTTGCTTGCACGGTGCTCGCGCGACTACCGTCAGCGACGCGCGCGGGCCCCCTTTAGCCTCGCTGAGGAGTTCGAGGGCCGCCGTAAACGTTGACGAAACGGGTCAATTCCGACGAATCGACGGGGGCCGAGAAACAAGCCCGTCGCGATTGAATCATCCAACGGACGCGAGCCCGTGCGGTGATCTGGCGGATGACGATCTCGCGCGCGAGGCGTCTCGTTTGAAAACGAGGAATAGCCAAGGTGATATTGCCGTTATTCACTCCCGTTCGATTCCGCCGAACGGCCTGCAGCTTTGCGACTGATCGCGGAGGGGATGCGAGGGCATTCTTCTCGGCCACGTCACCGTGGAATTGCGTCACGGCTCATTTTGGCAGCGATGAGCGCGCTCGAACCGATCGGATTGCGGCGATGCTTCAGGCCGAGGGCCAGTGCTGTGGCGACCACGCCGAATCCGAACAGCGTCAGCGAGGAGGGTTCGGGCACCGGTACAACTCCCAGTCCCCAGGGCGAAAAGCTGGTGATGCCACCGATCGTGATCGTATGGTTCACTTGATCGACGACGCCGCTCATGGCCACCCACGCACCATCCTCAAAATGGTAGATCGCCAGCTTCGACTCATCGGTCGCCGGGGAAAGCAGCGCTGGGTCGTATGAAAAACTTACGGTGGCGCCAGCGCCGTCGCTGAAAGCGCCTGTGAAGTCCAGGCTCCAGAATTGAAAGGTGTCTCCGGGAACCACGAAGTCGATCGCCTCGAGGGCGTCGATTCCGCTGCCGATCACATCGCTCAAGCTGGTGGCGGCGTAGCTGGCCGTAAACGATCCCGGCTGCTCCAGTCCCGGCAGGTCGACAACCAGGGTGTTGTTCGAGCCGGTGAGCAGCGCGATGGATTGAGGTTGCGAATCGTGAACCTGGTAGTTCTCTGATATCTGGCTGCCGTCGCCGTCGTATAGGTAGCTTAGCGATAGATGACCGCCACCCGAGAACCCTGGCGCGGGGTCTGGAAACACGGTGAAAACCGAGGGAATGAATTGGCTGTCCAGGCTGCCGATGGTCAGCTTGCCTTCGATGGTTCCGAGCCCCGTGAATTCGTCCAAGATCGCGGAATCGGATTTCGAGTACAGCAATACAGCGCGCAGATCGAGGTCAAAGACGCGCGTTTCGCCGGCGCCGAACAGGCCGCCCACGATAGCGGGCGTCGCCGTCGATACACCAAACGCGTTCTTGAACACGATCGACGGCGCACCTCGGACGGGGAAATTTCCAAATATCGAGTTGAGCGCCTCGTTGCGCACGTTCACTTGTCCGTAAATGTCAACCGCCATACCGACTCGAACCGATTGCAGCGTTCCGAGCGAGGCGTTGAACCGCGGGAAGTTATATGTGTACACGGAGCCGCCCGAGGCCACTTCGAAGGTCGTCGTAAGCGTCCCGGCAAAAAGCGGCGCTGGCAGCAACACTGTGACAATGGCGGCGGTCAGCGTTCGCAACCCTGAGCGGCCGGCAGCAACACGAAGCGCAGCAAATCGCGCGGCGAGGGAAGACGGCATTAGCGGGCTCTCCAATGATGTTGACTTCGTGATTCGTAGCGTGAGTGAAACGGATCGGCCTCGAAATCGGGCAAGGGGACCAGGAACTCGAGCGTTCCGCTGCAGGGCATGCCGCCCTGAACGGGACACGGCGGCCCGGGAGCGGTCGCCACAGTACCTTCCCCCCTTTCTCCCAAGGCGAGAAAATCGAGCCAAAGGGACGAGAATAGTCTTACGCCCTGCCAATATGCGCCCAAAGTTGCATGCTACGGCTCCGAAATTGAATTCGGCCGGCGTACGTGGCGCGCCGGCCGCTGCCCTGCGGCCTCGGTGACCCCGGGAAGTGCGAGCCGGCCTGTCGCGTGGACGGCGGCTGATTGACTGCCGTTGCCTAGAGCAGTCGACCGCGTTTGGGCGCGGCGGGGGACGGTGGGCGCCCAAGCCAGGCTGCTGAATTCGCAAAGTATTGCGACTGCCACTACGCGGACGGCAGTTGGGCACGTTGCCGTGCGTGTTCGGCCAATGGGCGCGCGACTACCGTCGAGAAGTTGCGTGCTCAACTACCGTGCAGCTCTGGAATTGCAACGACAGACCTGTCGTCGAGGGAGCATGCGTCGCGTTTGAGCAGACCAGCGATCGCTCCGGTCAATTCTTTGGCGTTGACGGGTTTGGCGATGTGCATGTCGAAGCCAGCCGCCAGGGCCCTGGCTCGCTCTTGAGGTCTGGCATAGGCCGTCAGCGCGATTGCCACGATGCTAGCGCCGAAGGGCAGGGCACGGACTTCGCGGATCAAGTCGTAGCCGTCGCGATCGGGCATGCCGATATCGGCCACAAGCACCCGGGGTCGGCGCGCTGCGATCAGCTCTAGCGCTCGTACGGCGGAGGGGGCGTCGAAGACGTCCGCCTCGTATTCCGACAAGACTCGACTAAGCCACTGGCGCGCGTCTTCCTGATCGTCCACCACCAGCACACTCACGCCGGCCAACGACTGCTGCTGCTCGATGGGGGCAGGCAAAGGTGGCGTGAGGTTGCGCCATGCGTTGGCAAGTTGTTCGGCCCGAGTGAGGGGCATGAAAATGCGGAACGTCGACCCTCGGCCGCTGCCGAGACTCTCCACGGCGATTCGTCCGCCGTGCATTTCCACGATTTGGCGAACGATGGCCAGCCCGATGCCCAGTCCGCCGTGTCGGCGCGAGGTCGAGGCATCCGCCTGTCGAAACCGTTCGAACACGTACGGCAGGAATTGGGGGCTGATACCGTCGCCGGAATCGGCCACGGCTATTTCCAGTTCCGTGGGATGCTGCCGGATCGTCACGACGATACTTCCGCCGCGGGGCGTGAACTTCACGGCGTTTGACAGCAGATTCCAGACCGCCTGCTGCAAACGGGTCGGATCCACCACTAGCAACGGCGCGTTCGGCGAGAAGTCTCGATGAAAGGCCAGTTGCTGCGCTTCCGCATTGACTTCCACGGCAGCCATCGCCGCTTCGACGACGTCGGTCACGTCGGCGGGCCGTAGATCCAGTTGAAGCTTGCCAGAAATGATGCGTGAGACGTCGAGCAAGTCCTCGATGATCTTCGCTTGCATCTTAGCGTTTCGTTCGATCACTTCGACGGCGTTGGCCAGGTCTTCCTCCGTGCGATGACCCATTCGCAACAATTGCACCCAACCTAGAATCGAATTCAAAGGCGTGCGCAACTCGTGCGAGAGCGTGGCCAGGAATTCGTCCTTCATGCGATTGGCGGCCTCCGCGCTGCGCCGCGCCGCGCGTTCCTCCGCGAGCGCGACCCGCTGCTCGGCCTGGGCCTGAATCTCCAGGTTCTTGCGGAAGAGCTCGACGAATACGCTGACTTTGGCGCGCAGGGCGTCGGGAACCACGGGCGTGAGCAAGTAGTCGACCGCTCCCAGCGAATAGCCGCGCGTCGCCTGCGTGTCATCGCCGTAGGCCGTTACGAAAATGATCGGCACGTCCGCGCTACTGGGGCGCTGCCGGATCAAGGCGGCCGTTTCGAAGCCGTCGATGTCTGGCATGTTCACGTCGAGCAGGATGACTGCAAACTCCATCGTCAGCAAATACCGCAGCGCTTCGCGCCCCGAGCTCGCGGTGACTACATTCTGGTTTAATTCCGACAGCGCTGCGGACATTGCCAGCAGCTTGCTCGGCGCATCGTCAACGATCAGTATGTTGGCCTTTTCGTCCATACCAGTCGGGCGATCCTCTGCTGAACTTCTGGAAGGTACTGATTGGCGCCGAAGCGGTGCAAGACGGTTCCGTGGTCAACGATAGAGCCAGGCTCGCAGAACGGAGAGCATCTGATCGGGATCCACCGGTTTGGCAAGATAGTCCCAAGCGCCCGCTCCGATGCACTTCTCCCGGTCGCCCTTCATCGCCTTGGCCGTGACGGCGACGATCGGCAGGCTCTTCAATTGCGGCAGCTTGCGGAGCTCTCTCATGGTAGCGATGCCATCCATTTCGGGCATCATGATATCCATTAGCACGATATCGATATCCGGCGACTCCTTCAAAACGCGGATCGCGTCGCGGCCGGTTTCGGCGGATACGATTTTCATGCCATGTCGTTCCAGCACGCTCGCCAACGCAAAGATATTGCGGATGTCATCGTCGACGATGAGCACGCGCTTGTCGGCCAAAACCGAGTCGTCGTTATAGAGTCCATCGAGTATCGTGCGACCGGCGGGCGGCAACATCGGCAGTGGGCAGTGCAGCGACAACGTGACCTGGTCGACCAAGCGTTCCAGAGAGTGCACCTGCCGGGCATCCAACGAGTGGGCCAGGTAACGAAATGCCGACTCTTCCTGCGGAGTTGCCGGCCCGTGGGAGTGGACGATGACCGACGTTTGCGGCAGCGCATCATCGCGATCGATCGCCGCTGCCAATTCTTCCACCGGCAACGCGCTCAAGTCCGTATCGAGGACGATGCAGTCAAACGGCTCTTTGCGCAAGAGCTCCAGGGCCGCGTCGCCGTCGGACACGACGCTCACTTGGGTGCGCTCGTTGTCGATCAACTCGTGAATGCGATGTTCGTCGGTGGAACCGTTGTTCAAGAACAGCAGCCGGCGCGGCGTCCGCTCGGCGTAGTCGCGTATCGACGTGATCGCCTCCTCCAACACGTCGCGCGTTTGGATGGGCTTGGCGAGTGCGCAGATCGCGCCCAATTGCCGCCCGCGCTCGATGTCGTCGGCCGTGGAGATGATTTGCACCGGAATGTGCCGCAGGTTCGGGTCGCTCTTGAGACGGCTCAACACCCGCCATCCGTCCAAGTCGGGCAGCGATATGTCCAAGGTGACGGCGCTGGGCTGATGCTCGCGAGCCAGCGACAGGGCCGCCACGCCCAGCGACGTCGCGATCACCTTGAAACCCACATCGTGGGCCACATCCATCACGAAGCGGGCAAAATCGGCGTCGTTGTCGACCACCAGCAAGATGCGATCGCCGCGTCGAATCTGGTCGCGGTCGTCGCCCAACTCGTTGGGGACCGGGACGTCCAGCGGCTCGAGGGGCAGCACGGCGACAGCCGTCTTGGGCTCGGCCATCGACATCGCCTGGGACGCCGGCGGCAGGTAACTGAGCGGCAAGTAGAGCGTGAACGTGCTGCCCTTGCCGGGCGTGCTCACCAAGCCGATTTCTCCGCCCAGCAGTCTGGCGATTTCTCGAGAGATCGCCAGACCAAGTCCCGTACCACCGTATTTGCGGCTGGTGCTGCCGTCGGCCTGCTGGAAGGCCTCGAAGATAATCAATTGCTTGTCGCTGGAGATGCCGATGCCGGTATCCGCGACCGAGATGGCCAATACCGATTGAGCGTCGTTGAGATTGTCGTTGTCGGCACTCCAGCCTTCGCGTGCCAGGCAGGTGTTGAAGGTCACTTTGCCGCTGTGCGTGAATTTAAAGGCGTTGGAAAGCAAGTTCTTGAGAATCTGTTGCAATCGCTTCGAGTCGGTTTGAATCGACGTGGGCAGATTCGGGTCCATCGCAATGTCGAAGCCGACGCTTCTGGCCTCGGCCACGTGCCGGAACGTGCGCTCGACGAAGCTGTGCAGGTCCTTGAAGTACAGTTCGCCGACGTCGAGCACGACCGTTCCGGACTCGATCTTGGATAGGTCGAGAATATCGTTAATCAGCGTCAGCAGATCGTTGCCCGACGAGTGAATCGTTTTTGCGAACTCGGTTTGCCGCCCGGTCAGGTTGCCCTCGGGATTCCTCGAGAGCTGGTCGGAGAGGATCAATAAGCTATTGAGCGGCGTGCGCAGCTCGTGCGACATGTTGGCCAGGAACTCGGATTTGTACTTGGACGTCAAGGCAAGTTGCTTGGCCTTCTCTTCCAGCGCCTGGCGAGCTTGCTCGACCTCCTCGTTCTTGCGCTCGACCTCGGCATTCTGATGGGCGAGCAACTGGGCCTTCTCTTCCAATTCCTGGTTGGTTTGCTGGAGCTCTTCCTGGCGGCTCTGCAATTCCTTGGCCAGCGACTGGGACTGCGTCAACAGGTCTTCCGTGCGCATGTTGGCCTCGATCGTGTTGAGCACGATGCCGATGCTTTCGGTCAATTGATCGAGAAACGCCTGGTGCGTTGGATTGAAACGTTCGAACGAGGCCAGTTCCAGGACGCCTTTGACCTGCCCCTCGAACACCACCGGCAACACGATGATGTTGACCGGCGGAGCGTCTCCCAAGCCGGACGAGACGCGGACGTAGTCGGGCGGGACGTTCGTGAGCAGGATCTTCTGCCGTTCCAGCGCACACTGACCGATCAGGCCTTCGCCCAGCGCCAGCGAGCTGCCCAGCGCGTTCGGCTTTCCGAACGCGTAACTGGCCAGCAACGTCAATTGAGCCGGCTCCCTGGTGGCGTCCAAGGTATAGAACACCGCGTGCTGGGCCGTTACGACCGGCGCCAGTTCTGACAGGATGAGTCGCCCGACCGTCTCCAGATCCTTCTGCCCTTGCAGCATGCGGCTGAATTTGGCCAGATTGGTTTTCAGCCAGTCCTGCTCGCTGTTCTTGAGAGTGGTGTCCTTGAGATTGCGAATCATTTCGTTGATGTTGTCCTTGAGCGCCGCCACTTCGCCCAGGGCTTCGACCTTGATGGAGCGCGTGAGATCGCCCTTGGTCACGGCGGTGGCCACTTCCGCGATGGCGCGCACCTGGGTCGTCAGGTTTGCCGCCAACTGATTGACGTTGTCGGTGAGATCTTTCCAGGTGCCCGCGGCGCCAGGCACGCTGGCCTGACCACCGAGCTTGCCCTCGACGCCGACGAGACGGGCGACGGTGGTGACCTGATCGGCGAACGTCGCCAGGGTGTCGATCATGCTATTGATCGTGTCGGCCAGGGCGGCGATCTCGCCCTTGGCCTCGACGGTGAGCTTTTGCTTCAAGTCGCCGTTGGCGACGGCAGTCACTACTTTGGCGATGCCGCGCACCTGGCTCGTCAAGTTGCCGGCCATGAAGTTCACGTTGTCGGTCAAGTCCTTCCACGTGCCGGAGACTCCCTTGACCTGAGCCTGACCGCCCAGCTTGCCTTCGGTGCCCACTTCGCGCGCGACGCGTGTCACTTCGGCGGCGAACGAGCTGAGCTGATCGACCATGGTATTGACGGTGTTCTTCAGCTCCAGGATTTCGCCTTTCACGTCCACCGTGATCTTCTTGGACAGATCGCCGCTGGCGACGGCTTTGGTCACGTCGGCGATGTTGCGCACCTGGCCGGTGAGGTTGCCGGCCATGAAATTGACGCTGTCGGTGAGGTCTTTCCAGGTGCCGGCGACACCTTGCACGTCGGCCTGACCGCCGAGGCGGCCTTCGGTGCCCACCTCGCGCGCCACGCGCGTCACTTCCGCAGCGAAGGAGCGCAATTGGTCGACCATCGTGTTGATGGTGTCCTTCAGCTCCAGGATTTCGCCCTTCACGTCGACGGTGATTTTCTTGGAGAGGTCGCCGTTGGCGACGGCCGTGGTCACTTCGGCGATATTGCGCACCTGCCCGGTCAGGTTGCCGGCCATGGAGTTGACGCTGTCGGTGAGGTCCTTCCAGGTTCCGGC
>JBBDYK010000292.1:0-15045 GCA_040901665.1 Pirellulales bacterium
CGGATTGCAGCACGCTGCGCCGCGTCATCCGCCTGGCTGTTCGCAGATCGGCACAGCCGCGATCGCTGAAGTCTCGCGTTGGTTCGCGCATCACGTGCTTCCGATGCCGTGGGTGGGGCAAATGCTGTCGGAGTGCAAATGCTGTCGGAATGATTGCCAGGAGGCAGGAAACGTATCGGCGGGTGTGGATGCATTGTAACCAGACCCCGACTCCGATTTCCAGACGAAATTGGGCATGATTGCCACTCGGCTTCACCCAAACTCCTTACTCCAAACGACTTTTCCCCTATGCGCATCTTTTGTCAACCAGCCAACACCGCTAGAGTTTAACATGGGCGCTGCGCGAGCCTCGTCGCCCGACGCGTTGCGCGCCAACTCCCTTGGTCATCCCCGAGTAACGGTGCCGTGGAACTCTCCTTCGATCCCGACAAAGCCGTGGCCGCACTTTCCACGGCGGATCGTCGCCTGGCGCGCGTGATCAAACAAGCCGGCCCGTTCACTTATCGTCCGCAGAAACTGCAAAGCCCCTTCCACGCGCTGTTGCGCGCGATCGTGTTTCAGCAACTGGCCGGCAAAGCGGCCGCCACGATCCACGGTCGCGTCGTCGATCTGTTTCCCGGCAAGCGCGGACTGACGGCCGCGGCGCTGGTGGCCATGCCCGAGAAAAAACTCCGCGGCGCGGGCCTCTCGCAAAACAAGATGCTGGCCGTCAAGGATCTGGCAGCCAAGTCGCTCGACGGCACCGTGCCGACGTTGGCCAGGTTGCAGAAGATGGACGACGCGGAGATTCTCGAGCGGCTCACCGCCGTGCGGGGCATCGGGCCCTGGACGGTCGAAATGCTGTTGATCTTCCGACTTGGCCGCCCCGACGTGCTGCCCACCAGCGATTATGGCGTCCGCCAAGGCTTCAAACACACCTACAAGAAGGAGGATCTTCCCACACCGAAGGAATTGCTGGCTCATGGCGAGCGTTGGCGCCCCTACCGGTCCGTAGCCAGTTGGTATCTGTGGCGCGCCGTCGACCTGCAACAAGAAAAGACCAAGAAATCCAAGCTGGTCATGCCCGACTAGACGGTGGCCACCCGTCGGGCCATCGCAGGTAGAAGACGATTTCCCACGCCAAGGGCCAATAATATCGCCGCTCCAGCGAATTAGTCGCGGCAACACTCGGACGCGCGCTTATGACGTCCACTACCACGAAGGAGTCATCCCAATGGTGCAACTCTTGGTCGACCATCCCTGGCTGCTGGTGTGCATCCTGGCTGCCGGTGTGATCGTGATTTGCGTCGCGATCGTGACCATCACCGGATACTTGCGCGAATCGCAGCAGGCGGAAATCGACGCCACGCTCAAACAGGAGATGATCCAGCGCGGCATGACGGCGGCCGACATCAAGGCCGTGCTCGAAGCCCGCACGGATGGCGAAGCCATGCGGCTGACGCTGGGCGGCAACCAAGGCGTGCGCGTGGGGCTGGGCAAGTTCCAGGTCGAAGTCGGCGGCGCCGCCAACCGACCGAGCGATTCGCCCGCAGCCGGCGCTTGATCGAAATCGACAATTGCCCGCATGGAGTCGCATCGGTGGCATGGGGTGGCAATCGGCCCATGCTCGCCGTGGTGTGCCGACAATCACGTCTGGCGCGGATTTTGCGCCCCACTTCTGCGCGATAATCGCTGCGGAAGACTCCCCGCGCGGGATGCCAGCACGCTGAAGTCGCGCGCCGAAAACCGTGTCCGAACGTCCCGTGCTATAGTTCAGTTGAGGCATTCTAGCCGCCACGGGCAGGCAACCATGATCGATAGGCTCGCAGTCGTCGTCGACGATCTCTTGAACTTCGCCGTCGCAGACACGTTGAAGCAGGACGCCGACGTGCAGCGCCAAGCCAAGCGCGTGGCGGCGTTCGCCGTGGCGTTTTCGTTCTGGGCGCTGCTGTTCGGCGTCATCTACATGGCGTTCGGCGCGCCGCGATCAGGACTCATTTGCGTGATTGCAAGCGTTCCGATTCTCGCTAGCCTGCTGGTCGTGCGCTGCGGGTTGAGCCCCGTGCTCGCCGGCAACCTGGTTTGTGCCGGAGGTTGGACCGCGCTGACAGCCTTGGGGGCCATCAACGGCGGCTGGACCGCTGCGCCGCTCTTGTGGTACTCCGCGCTGCCCGTGGTGTCCGTCTTGACCTCGGGCGTTGGCTGGGGATGCGTGTGGACGTTGATTCCCCTGGCCAGCATTGCCGGCTTCGGAGCGTTACAATGGCTGGGAATCTCTTTCTCCAAAGACCTCCCACTGTCCAGTCAATTGGGCTTTGCCTTCTGCGTGCTGCTGGGGCTCATTGCCTGTCAATTCGTCATGGCCTGGGTGCGAGTTGGCATCGAGCAACGCGCGCTATTGGCGCTGCACGAGACGAACGAGCGGCTCTCCAGTGCCCGTCAAACGCTGGCGTCGCTGGAAGCCAGCTTCGGTTTCTCGATGTCCGAGTGGGCGCGGGTGCAACGCGAGAAAGCGGCGCTGGAACGCTTCGTGCGGCTACGATTCGCCGATCACGATGCCGACGAATCGGCGCTTGACGACGAAGACGGCGCCGCCAGCGACCCGGATTTGCAACTCCATGCGACGGAGTTGGAAAGCGACTGAAAGTCTCGCTCTCGCAGGCGTTATCGCTTGTGAACGGCGCGGCCGAAGCCGGTTTCGCCCGTCGCCTTGCCGGCAAAGTGCTTGACGCCGGATCTTTCTTGGAATAGCCTGCTGCCATTGCTCTTTGTGGACCATGGTGCCGCTGGCCAAACGTGTCTTAGGCGTTTGACGTTCTTTTCGGCACTCGCATCGCGCGCCGCTCGCGCGATGTTCCTTGCATCGCACCTGGTTCAACATCCATTGGAGCCGCGACCCATGAGGAATGCACGTCGGTTCGTTTTCACGGTGATTGCCCTGTCGACGATCGCGCCCTTGCTACAAGCGGCCGCGCTTTCAGAGGGCTTCGACGACGTCAGCACGCTGCCCGGCGACGGCTGGCTGCAAATCAACAATAGCGCCCCACTGGGCGACACCGATTGGTTTCAGGGCAACACCGGCATTTTCCCCGCGCAAGCCGGCCCGGAAGACAGCTACATCGCAGCGAACTTCGTCAACGCCCAGGACGGCGGCGATATCAGCAATTGGTTGATCTTGCCTGAGCTCTTGCTGGACAATGCCACGCAATTGTCGTTCTACACACGCACGGAAATAGAGTCCATCTTTCCCGACCGGTTGGAAGTGCGTCTGAGCACCGCCGGCGCCTCAACCGACGTGGGTACGACGGCCTCGACCGTCGGCGATTTCTCCACGCTGCTATTGACCGTCAATCCCACGCTTGATCCGTTTGGGTATCCGTCCGAGTGGACGCAGTTCACGGTGTTGTTGTCGTCGTTGCCTGGCCCCACGTCCGGTCGGCTGGCTTTTCGCTACTTCGTGCCGGACACGCTCGAATTCGGAAACTATATCGGCATCGATACCGTCGCAGTGACGCCAGTGCCGGAGCCGAGCTGTCTGGCACTGGCCACATGTGCCATGGCCTGGCTTCTTGTCAGCCGCCGGCGTAGGCGCCCTGTCAAGGGCAGCGCAGATTTCCATTCAGTCATCAGTCCGACCGCTCGAAGTGATCGAGCCACGACTCGCTCAGCTCCACGTGCTTGATGGCATAGCGCCGAAAGGTATACGTGACGTGGATTCGCCCGTCGGCCGACTGGATGATGCTGGGATATGAATACTCACCTGGATTGCTCTCCAGGTGCAGTGGTTTCTCCCAAGTGCGACCCTCGTCCTGCGAGCGGCAAATCGACAACGGCGTGCGGTCGGTTTGCGAATCGTTGAATATCAGCAGCAAATGACCGTTGGCCAACCGGGACATCGAGATCCCCGCGTCGGGGTTCTTGAGCCTGGTGGCGACGGCATCGCTCCATGTGTTGCCGCCATCGCGCGACTCGATCTGCCGGATGTAGCCGCCGTGCCGCATGAGGGCCAACAACGATCCGTCGCGGCGCTGGATGACCGCCGGCTGGCTGCCGCCCGAGGTGAAGGCGGTCTTCGTCCATCGCTCGGCGCCTGGCGCGAGCGTCAGAAATCGCGAACCGTCGGTGTTTTCTTCGCTGCCCTCGACCGGCAGCAGCATTGTGCCATCGGCCAACGCGATCGGCGGATTGCGCGGCACGCACCACAGGTCTTCCTCGAACATCGGGCGATCCTCGCTCCACGATTGCCCGTGGTCAGACGATGTTCGAATCATCAGCCGGCAACGATTCCACCCACTACCTCGGCGCATGGGTCGCGTGCCCTCCATCCGCGCCCACACGATCCACAGCCCATCCTGCGCATCGCGAAAAATGACCCCGTTGCCTGGCGGCCGTGCGGCATTCGAGATCAGCGCCTGCGGCTCGCTCCAACTCTGCATGCCCGCGGCGCGCCGCGCCAAGAACAGCGTCTGGTCGTCGGCCGACTCATAGCTGCCGCCATACCACAGGCACAGCAGATCGTCGTTGCCGGCCTGGCATATCACGGAGCAGTGGTGTGCCGCCGCCTTCGGAATCTTTTCGAAGATCAAATCCGCCGCGTGCCACACCGTGCCGTACAGATCGTCGATCTCGCGCGCCGGCCCAGGCCGATCGAGGGGCGTGCCGCTCGCAGGGAGTACACCCGGTGCGATTGGCTTCTTCGCTAGTAGGCTCACGATAGCCGCATCGGCCGCACGACGCCCGGCTGCCTCCGCCAACCCGCCGTGAAACACGAGCGTGCCCGTGCTGTCGAGCAAGAATAGCTCGGGCGTGGCCGTCGCGCCGAATTGCCGCGCTGCGTCGCCGGCCGCGTCACGTTCCACTGGAAAAATCAAGCCGCGTCGCTGCGAGAACGTTCGCAGCTCCTCGCCCGGCTCCGCAGGGTTAGAGCACACGCCCACGAACAGCACGTTGCGCAGTCGGTGCTTGAGATGCAGCGCGTTAATGTCGGCGATCGCCCGCTCGGTCACAGGGCAGCGCGCAGAAAGGAACAGTACGGCCGTACCCGGTCGCTCGGTATAGTTGTTCATGACCAGCGGGTCGCCGGTAAGCGTCGTCAACGAAACCGGGCCTACCGGCATACCGAGATCCAACCCAAGGCTGATGGCGGCGCTCGCCAACCACGGTAAGACTGCCAATAAGGCTTTACAGGAAGCATTCATGGAATCGCTTTCAGGTTATTGTCGCCATCGTTACGCTCGGGATGTTGCACTATACGCTGCCGGCCACGGTGTCTCAACGAGCACACCTTTGGGCGAGTTATCGTTTGGTGCGATCGCGACTCCGGGGTATACTGTGGCCACGCGAGCCCACCTCGTTCACCGTCCCGCCGCTTTGCACGCACGAGCCGCATGCCTCCCACCGCCGCAACACGAACGCTCGACTCCTCGCGACGCGAATTCCTGCGCGTGGGATTGGCTGGCATGGGTTCCTTGTCGCTGCCGGGGCTATTGCGGTTGCAGAGCGAGGCTCGCGGCGCGACCGCGCGCCGGCGCACCGCCGTAATCCTGGTTTGGCTCCGCGGGGGTTGCAGCCACCTGGACACCTACGATCCGAAGCCGGACGCTGGCTCGGAATTCGCCGGCCCCTTTGCCAACATTGGCACCAAGACGCCGGGATTGCAGTTCACCGAGTTGATTCCGCTGCAGGCGAAACTGTCCGACAAGTTCGCGCTCTTGCGCTCCATGGCGCACACCGGCGGCGGCCACCCCTCCGGTTCACTGCAATTGCTCTGCGGCGATCCCGACCCGCAAGACAAGCTCACGCCCGTCTATCCCGATTGGATGAGCGTGGCACATGCGCTGCGGGCCGACGAGCCACGCACGTTGCCCAACTATGTCGGGGTCAACCCGGTCACACGCTATGACAGCTTTACCATTGCTGGCCCGGCTTACTTGGGTTCGGCCTATCAGCCGTTTGCCGTCACGGGCGATCCGAGCGCGCCCAGCTTTCAAGTGCCCAACGTCGGCTTGTCCGACCCCAGCCAGGGGCAGCGTCTGCACGAGCGAATCCATCTGCGGCAGTCGTTCGATCGCTTCCGCCGGTCCGTCGATCAGTCGGGCGTCATGCAGGCGATGGACCGGTACGAGGCGCAAGCCCTCGACCTATTGACGAGCCCTCAGGCGGCCGAAGCCTTCGACTTGACGCGCGAAGACCCGCGCGTTCGCCAGCGCTATGGCATGCACCAATGGGGTCAACAGTGCTTGATGGCGCGGCGCCTGGTCGAGGCCGGCGTCGAGATCGTCACTACCACGTTCGACGGCCCGCTGTGCGGCCGCGTAGCCAATTGGGACGACCACGCGGTGAATCATCACGTGTTTGACGCACTAAAATTTCGCGCTCCGTATTTCGACCAGGCTGTATCGGCGCTGATTGAGGACATCTACCAGCGCGGGCTCGATCGACGCGTGCTGGTCGTCGTCACCGGAGAGTTCGGCCGCACGCCGCGCATCTCGTACACCGCCAGCAGCGGCGGCGGCGTGGCCAGCGGCGCCGCAGGCACCGTGCAACCCGGCCGCGACCATTGGCCGCACGCCAATTCCATGATCTGGGCCGGCGGCGGCATTGCCGGCGGACAGATCATCGGCGCCACCGATCGCCGCGGCGAGCAAGTCGTCGAGCGGCGCGTCGGACCGCAGGACTTCCTGGCCACGATCTATCACCACCTCGGGATCGATTACCAGCAAGTCACGCTGCCCGACCATAAGGGTCGCCCCACCCCCATCGTCACCGACGGTCATGCGATCGCCGAGTTGCTACCGCGGGCATAGTCGGCCAACTTGCCGACGTTGTGCCCCAATCTCAAGCAAACCGCGTCTTGAGCCGCAACAGCCGCTTCTCGAACAAGTGCCAACTCGCCACGGCGCAGCCCGTGGTCACGGCCGACATGATGCCGATGTACGCCACACGGCCCCAGAACACCGAGCCGAGTTCCGAGCACATTCCCTCGGCCGTAATCAGCGGAGCCATCAGAGCAACGAGCGGTAGTTGAAAGACGTACATCGCGTAGCTGTACTTGCCGAAGAATGCCAACACTGGCGAGCGCCAGAAAGTGCCCCACCAGGTCGCCGGCCGAGACGCGACCGCCAATACCAGCACCCCGGCAAAGAACCCGGCCACAATGGTCCAGCGCAATCCCAGCAAGCGGCGCTCGCCAGGGGTGATGGCAATCAGCATCAGTCCGCAAACGACCGCGGCAACAAGCGCCCAGCGCGCCACGGGCGCAATTCCGCGCGGACCCCGTGCCCACAGCGCCGCCAGCGCGCCCAGCGCCAGTCCATCGAGCCGAAAGAACGTAAACAATTCAACGGCCACGTCATTTCCACCCATCCGCAGCCACACGATTCTGCCAAAGATCGAAACGCACAATGCCACCAGCGAAGCTACGATGGCCAGCCGCCGCGAGCACCAAAAAATCACCAGCGGCCAAACCAGGTAGAAATGCTCCTCGATAGCCAGGCTCCAAAAATGCTCGAAGCTGCCCAGACACCAGGCGCCACGGATGCCCATCAAGAAGTTTGCCGCATACAACCACAGCCATGCCTGGTCCGCACGAGCCTCGGCAAACAAATCCCATCGTGAGCCCAACATCGCCGGCAGCGCGACCAGCATCACGAACAGGAAGCCGTAGTACAGCGGAAAGATCCGCAGCGCGCGGCGGGCATAGAAGTTGTGAAAGTAGCGAGATTCCTGCTTGGCGTCGTAAAGAATGCCTGTAATCAGGAAACCCGAGAGCACGAAGAACAGGTCGACGCCCAAGTATCCGAACTTCAGCGCGCCAAACAACGCACCGCCGAAACCCCCGTAGTAGTCAGGGCCGATGTTGAACCGGTACAGCGTGACCAACAGAATGGCCAGCCCGCGCACGCCGTCGAGCGCCGGGATGCGTCCCGACAGTGCCGGACCGTCCGCGAATTGCCGTTGTGGCTGATCGAGTTGCGGAGTGACCAACATAACCATGATCCAACCCAAGCCAGCGGCCTCGTCTGAGGACCACGGCGAAGTCCAAGCGGGCCTCGCACTCCGCGGTCCAAGTATAGTTCGATTGGTGGCAATGCGGGGTTTTGGCGCAGTCAGAATGGGCCGCATCGCGCGATCGTACCGGCCGGATGCGGCCGCCGGCAAACGGCCAGCGGGAAGCTGGCGAAAAACCCGGAAAAAAACCGGACTCTCGCGAGGCGTTTCGGCCGGCCTTTGGTTAGAATAATGTGCATCCCAACCCCGTGCGGTTTTCGGCTCACCCCGACAAAGCGGTGGCGGCAACGGCTCGTGACGGCCCGCGCTGCGGCCACTTCCTTCCTCAACGAACGCTGCTCGCCATGCGCGACCTTCCGATCCGCTTGACCGGTCGATCCACACATTCGCTCTCGGCGGTGTGCCTGGCCGCAATGACGTGCCTATTGTTGGGTTGCGGCCGCGCCGAGCGCACTCCCGCCACGTCCGCCGCTCCAGCGGCAACGCCGGCCGAGCCGGAGGTCCACGTCGTCGAGGTCGCACTGCAATCCTGGCCGCGGACCGTTCGCGTCCAAGGGACGCTGATCGAGGACGAATACGCCTTATTGGGAGTCAAAGTCGCCGGCCGGGTGAAGGACGTGCGGGTCGACATCGGCACTCCCGTGACGGCCGGTCAGGTGGTCGCGGAATTGGAAACCGATGAGTTCGATCTGCGCGTGCAGCAGGCCGAGGCGCAAGTGGCGCAAGCCCGCGCCAGCGTGGGCCTGAAGCCGAATGTGCCCGATGAGCAACTCGATCCCACCAAGGCGCCGCCCGTCCAGCAAGAGCAAGCGTTGCTCGACGAAGCCCGCCTGAACGTCCAACGCGTCAAGAGCCTGGCGGGCAAGGGCGTGGTGACGCAAGAGGAAATTCAGTCGCGCGAAGCGGCGCTGCGCGTTGCCGAGGCGCGCTACCGTTCGTCGCTCAATAGCGTGCAGGAGCAGATCGCGCTGCTCAAGTTGCGCCGCTCGGAGCTTGCCATGGCCAATCAAAACCGGCAAGACGCCGTGCTCAAGGCGCCCTTCGACGGCACGATTCAGGAGACGCGCGTGGCGCCGGGCAGCTACGTCAACGTCGGCCAGCCCGTGGCGGCGCTGGTTCGCACTTCGCCACTGCGGTTCCGCGCCGGTGTGCCGGAGCGCAGCGCCGTCGGCGTCGCAGTGGGCCAGCCGGTGCAGATTACGTTGGAGGGCGTTTCGCGGCCGCTGGTTGCCCCCATCTCGCGCATCAGCCCGGCGCTGGATGTCAGCAGCCGCGCCCTGATCATCGAGGCCGACGTCGAAAACAAGAACAACCAACTTCGCACCGGCCTGTTTGCCGAGGCCGAAATCCTGGTGGATGACGGCGGCCAGGCGCTGGCCATTCCCGCCAGCAGCATTACCGCATTCGGCGGCGTGGAGAAAGTGTGGATCGTCGTCGATCAGCAGGCTCGACCTCAGCAGGTGATCATCGGGCGCCGCGATGCCCAGCGCGTGGAAATCCTGTCCGGCTTGCAACCGGGTCAAATCATCATCGCCCAGGGCGACCAGGGGCGCGAGGGACTGGTGCGCGCGATCCAGGATGCACCGGCACAGGCCGGCGGCGCCGGGGCACAGTTGGGCGGATAGTTCGCGCATGCCACGGCATGGCTGAATGTGAAGGAGTTGATTCTTGCAGTGGCTCGCTGAAATCTGCGTCCGCAGGCCGGTGTTCGCCCTGATGCTGGTGATGGCCATGGTCGTCGCCGGCGTGGCGGCCTATCAGCAGTTGGGAATCGATCGATTCCCCAAGATGGATTTGCCCACCGTCTTCGTCTTCACCAACTATCCGGGCGCCTCGCCTGAGGAAATCGAGACCGAGGTCACGCAACTGCTGGAAGATGCGGTGGCGACGGTGGCCGGCATCGACGAGTTGCGGTCGCTCTCTCGCGACGGTCAGTCAATGCTGATCATCACTTTTAATCTCAACCGCGACATCGATGCCGCCTCGTCCGATGTGCGCGACGCGGTGGCCAGCGTGGGCAATCGGCTGCCGCCCGATATCGATCCGCCCGTGGTCGACAAGGCCGACATGGACTACTCGCCCATCATGTCGCTGGCGATTTCCGGCAATCGCAGCAGTCGAGAGCTGTTCGTGCTGGCCGACCGCGCGGTCAAGAACGTGCTCGAAAGCGTTCACGGCGTGGGCGAGGTTTTCATCTCCGGAGCCACCGATCGGGCCATCCAGGTGAACATCGAAGCCCGGCGACTGGCTGCCTACCAGCTTTCGATCATGCAAGTTCGCGACGCGATTGCTCGACAAAACATCGATATCCCCGCCGGACGCGTCGACACCGGGGCGCGTGAGCTGTCGCTGCGCACGCTGGGCCGCGTGCAAGAGCCAGGCGACTTCCTCGACCTGGTCGTGGCCAGCTCTGGCGGTACTCCCGTTCGCCTGCGCGATCTGGGCGACGTCGTCGACGGATCGAAGGAAGTACGCACTTTGGCCCGGCTCGACGGTAAGCCGGCCGTCGTCGTTTCCATTCAGCGCCAGTCGGGCACCAATACCGTCGAAGTCATCGAAGCCGTCAAGAGCCGCTTCGATCGTTGCCGCAGCTTGCTGCCGGACGACGTGCAATTGAGCGTCATTCAAGATCAGTCGAACTACATCGGTGCTGCGCTGCACGAAATCCAAGGCCATTTGATCACGGGCAGCATTCTGGCCTCGGTCGTGGTGCTGTTGTTCATGCGCTCCTGGCGCTCGACTTTGATTGCGGCCGTGGCGATTCCTGGTTCGATCATCTCGACCTTTGCGGTGATGCGCTTTCTCGACTTCACCATGAACAATGTCACCATGCTGGCCTTGGTGCTGATGGTGGGCGTGGTGATCGATGACGCCATCGTGGTGCTGGAAAATGTCTTTCGCCTGATGGAGGAGAAGGGCATGCCGCCCATGCAGGCGGCCATCGAGGGCACTCGAGAAATCGGCCTGGCCGTGCTGGCAACCACGCTGTCGCTGGTCATCGTGTTCTTGCCGGTCTCGTTTCTCTCCAGCGTCACGGGGCGCATGCTTTACGAGTTCGGCATGACGGCCGTGACCGCCATCATGATCTCGATGCTGATCAGCTTTTCGCTCACCCCCATGATGTGCTCGCGACTGCTGCGCCCGGCGCGGCAAACCGCCAGCGATGCACCGCGCTCGCGCCGCGGGTTTTACCATCTGATCGAAGTCGCCTATGTAAGTACGTTGGCCTTTTCCATGCGGCACCGCTGGCTGGTATGCGTGGTGGCGATCGCCGTCATCGCCGCCAATGTGCCCTTGTACCGCATGGTCCATCAGGACTACGTGCCCACCAACGTCGACGAGTCGGAATTCGAAATCGATATCACCGCTCGCGAGGGCGCTTCGCTGGCGACCATGGACTTCACCACCCGCGCCGTCGAAGCCCAGTTGGAGCAGATTCCGGGCATCGAGCACATCCTGGCTCGAGTCGGCGGGCGTAGCATGGCCTCGCTCAACCGCGCCGAGTTTTACATACGGCTCAAGGACATCGAATCGCGCAGCTTCAGCCTTGCCCGGCTATGGCGCGAATTGCTCAACGGACGTCCGTCGGCCGCCTGGAAAGGGAATTACTCACAGCGCGAAGTGATGGAGCAAGTGCGTGCCCGGCTGAGCAGCTTGCCCGAGCTGATCGTCAGCGTGCGCAACATGACCAGCCTGCGGCAAGGCGCTCCGGTCGATATCGACTTTGTGATCGAAGGGCCCGACATCAACACTTTGGCCACGCTCAGCGAAGAGCTGCGACAACGCGTGGCTAAGTTGCCCGGCATCGTCGATACTTTCACGACGCTGCGGATGGACAAGCCCGAGCTGCGCGTGGAAATCGACCGCGAACGCGCCGCGGCCTTGGGCGTTGAGGTTCACGAAATCGCCGAGACGCTGCGGATCGCCGTCGGCGGAGACGAACGCGCCTCGCGCTATCATGACAAAGGCGCCGACGATACCTACGACGTCGAATTGCGGCTGGTGGGCATCGACCGCGGTAGTCGCGACGCGATCAACCAGCTTTACGTGCGCACTCGCCCGCAAGCCTGGGCCAACACGGCGGCCAGCGCCGCATTGACCAATCCCCGCAATCCCGCCAATCCTGCCGCCATGCGCGAGGAGAATCCAACGCTGTCGCGCCTCGACAACGTGGTGCGCTTCCTCGACGCCGAATCGTCGCCGCGCATCGACCGCGTCGATCGTCAACGGATGGCCGCCGTGCGCGCCAACCTGGCGCCCGGCTTCGCGCTGGCCGACCGCATCGACGCCTTTCGCCAGGAAGCGGAAGCCATGGGCCTTCCGCCCGGCTATGTGACGCGCGTCTCCGGTCGCGGCCGCGAGCTGGAACGCACCTTTCAGGACTTCATGTGGACGTTCGCCTTGTCCTTCATTTTCATGTACCTGGTGCTGGCCGCGCAGTTCGAGCACCTGATCCACCCGCTGACCATCCTTATCTCGTTGCCGCTGGCCGTGCCGTTCGGACTGTTGAGCCTGCTGTTGGGCGGCGAGACGCTGAACCTTTACTCGGCGCTGGGCATCCTGGTGCTGTTCGGCGTGGTCAAGAAGAACTCGATTCTACAGGTCGACCACACGAACCAACTCCGCGCCCAAGGTCTCGATCGTACCACCGCCATCCTGCAAGCCAACCGCGACCGCCTCCGCCCGATCCTGATGACCACCATCAGTTTCGTCGCCGGATTGCTCCCCTTGCTGATCGCCGTGGGCCCCGGCGCCGAAGAGCGCCGCTCCATCGCCGTGCTGGCCGTCGGCGGACAAACGCTCTCGCTGTTGCTCACGCTACTGGCGACTCCGGTGATCTACTCCATCTTCGACGATCTCTCCGGATTGTTCGTCCGCCGACCGGCGACTCCAGCCAAGTCCCAGCGCATCGAGCCGGCGATTCCCCACATGGCAAAGATGCCCGAGCCAGCCGAGGCACTCAGCCGCACGGCATTGGAGACGTGAGCTTGTGAATGGCTTCGGCGAACGGGCCGCGGCAGGCGCTCAATGGATCGCGTCGACGACATACTTTGACTAACCGTCACCCAAATGAGGACGAAGCGTGAACCTTCCCTACTCCAATAAAGCTCGGCGGCCATCGGCCGCGTTCCTGACGGTGATCGCAGTCTTGTCTCTGCTTGCCCAGCCAACGAATGCTGAAGAATACGCCCGCGCGACCGAGGACGAGCGCGCCATCACGATCGAGACCGACAAGCTCTCAGCCGTGATTCCCAAAAACAATCCCAAGCAATGGATGACCGGCATCGAAAAGGGCTCGTTTCTCGACAAGGCGACCGGCTTTCGCGAGGTGGGCGACGGGCTGATGGTCATCGACTGGCTTATGGAAGCCGGCAGCGACGCCGACTGGAGCGACCAGGTGATCGCACCCGACGGCAACGGCGTCGGTCGCTATTCCTGGCATGAGAACGAGACCGATCCCGAGCGAAAGAGCTACACCCGCATGTCCCACGGCAGCAGCCATCGCAAGCGGATGGTCGAAGGTCCGCAACTTTGTCACCGCATGAAATCGGTCCAGCCCGAGATCATCCGCGGCAAGGATTTCGTCGCGGTGCGCACGACGTACAAATACGAATACGCCGCGCCCGGCCGCAAGCCCGGTTCGCAGTGGACCCAGCTCATCGTGTTTCCGCAGGGCAAACGCTACTTCGTTCTGATGGACAAGATCGACAGCGTGAACGATTCACCGGAGATGTTTCTCCGCAACGACACGCCCGGCTGCGTTCGCCACGAGCAGGGCGACACGTTTAGCGAGATTTACCTGAGCTATCTGAGCGGGCCTGGGGGCGTGCGCATCCCGTCCAGCGAGTTCTTCACGCCGTTTCCGCCCGACTTGAAATTCGGCTATCGCCGCGACACGCACCACATGCCCGCCTCGTTCATTCGCGCCTATCACTTGCGCGACAAAGAGACAGGCAAAGCCGGTCCCTGGCTGGCCGGATTGACGCTCGATCCGACCGTCGTCTATGAAGCGTGGTGCAGCCAGCGTCCCGGTGGCATCATCGTCATGATCGAGGAGATTCACGGCAAGCCGACCAAAGCCGGCGAGTCCTTTAGCGCCGCCCACATCGTCGGATACTTCGACTCGATCGAAGAAATGCACGATCTGTACGAACGCAACCAAGGGCACACGGCCTTGAGCGCCGACGTCAACGGCTGGCAATTGATCAAGTAAGTCCGCCCCGAGGCTGTGGCGCCTTGCCCACACCAGCATTGCCGTGACTGGAAAACTGCAGTTCTCCGCCGCGCAGGACGATCAACTCCCCCGGCCGGAAATTCTCCCAGCCGGCACTGCTCAGCGGATTGCTCGCCACCAGAACTCCATGATTGCTGGATTGTCCGTCCAGGTCGATTTGAACCTCGCTATCCTCGAAGCGGCGGACCTCCGGTCCGTAAACGTCGACGGCGCGCCAGGTGAGGTTCTTGTAACCAGCGGTGTCGCGATAGCAAAACAATGCCTCGCCGTCGGACAGGAGGCAATTCAGGCGGCCGTGCCGATTCAGCATCTGCAAGTACTCCGCCAGCCATTGCCAGCCATCTTCGTCGCGCAGGTTGCCGTTGCGCCGGCTGAGCGCGTCGAGCAGTTGGCAAAACGCGCGTTCGGAGTCGGTGTGTCCGAGCGGATGGTAGCGCGCCGCTCGTCCGTCTACTGACAAATCCAAAAGGGTGCCGTTGTGGGCAAAGCAGTAATCCCGCCCGTCGAGCTCGCGCGTGAATGGGTGAGTATCGGCGTGCGTAGCATCGCCGCCGACCGTCTTATGACGAACGTGGGCGATATAGAGAGCCGAACGTATCGCGTGGTAGTCCGCCAGGAACTGGGTGTGCTTGCTGGCGCGCCAGGAGATGGGCTCCTTGACGATGGCGGCCGACCGATCGGGATACCACGCCAACCCCCATCCGTCGGCGTTTTGTTCGTCGCGCTTGGCGAACTCCCGAATCGAGAAGTCGGCCGAAACCGGCGCGGCGAAGCACAGTCCCATCAATTCGCACATAGTCCCCCTCCCCACAAGTGTACGC
>JBBDYK010000293.1:0-1112 GCA_040901665.1 Pirellulales bacterium
GGTCACCGCCGAAAACAACACGGCATGCGCGATGCCTGCAAATGCGCCCGGTATCAGCAGCCCCCAATCGCTACGAACCGGCAGATAGGCGAGCAAACTCGCCACGAGCGCCGCCAGACCAAGGTAGATCATCGGTCGCACGCCGATCAGGCTGGGCATTCGTCGCGTGCCGACGCGGGCCACGAACGCCGTAACCGAGTACACGATGAAAAAAGGACCGGTGCGCGAGATATTCAATTCTTTGATGAACGTGGGCAGGAACGTCGTGGGAATCGTGAAGCCCACGCCCAGCAGGATGCCCAACACCAGCACGAAGCCCGGATGATAGCGGCGCAGCAGCCAGAGCATGTGCGGGCGTTTGCGGCGGCGGGGCGGCGCGTCGGCCCGCGTGGCCAACTCGGCCAACACGAACGAGATCGCGCCCAACACGGCCGCCACGGCGAACATGGAATTCAAATCGCCGCGCGTGATTTGCTCGCCGCCGCAAAAATAGTCGCCCAACTGCGGCCCCAGCGCCATGCCAATGAAGCCCGATGTGCCCAACATGCCGATGACTTCCGCCATCCGCGGCAACGGCAAACTGCGCGACACACTGGTGATCGACGCGCCAGCGGCGCCGGCAAAGCTGGTCGTATAGAGCATCCGCAGCAAGTAGATGGCGGGGCCCTCGTCGGAAGTGATCGTCATGTGCCCCAGCATGCTGACGATGAAACCGACGACCGACCACAGCCATATCCGGCGCGGGCCAAAATGGTCGATGCCGTAGCCTTGAAAGAATCGCATGGCCAGGCCGCCAATCGTGCCCACGCCGACGATGCGACCCAGGGTCCATTCGTTGCCACCCAGGTAAAGCACGAAATCGGCGTACCGATACATCATCGAGAAAGCTATCATCAGCGCAGAGTTGCCGATGTAGGTGCACCAAAACGCGCGCCCGTAGACGTGCGTTTCGGGCATCGTTGGCAAGGGCGCTGGCTGGGTGGCGGTCGGTGGGACCACGGTTTCCGGTGTTGCACCCATGGCAGGCAGGCGTGACGCGTTCCGCAGCGGGCCGAGAAACTACCAGTCCATTGAAAAATGCCGTCGTGGCAATTTCCAATCTCGCCAGGTGC
>JBBDYK010000293.1:1122-10913 GCA_040901665.1 Pirellulales bacterium
CCCCCCCCACGGCTCGCAAAACAGTGACTTCGTCGCTATTTTGTCATCGCATCCCTGCGATGGTGCAGCCCGTTGAAAAACTCAACGCGCTGCTAGATTGTAGATAGCCGCTTTCGCGGCCGATAGGCTCGACGGCCGCCCTGCCCTGTCGGTTCGCAAGATTCCGGCCGATTCGCAGCAGTCCACGGCCGCAATCGCGTCACCACACATTTCCAACCGCCCGAGCGACATTGCCGATGCCCCCCGCCCATTCGACGCTGGTGACGCTGGCCACGTACAACGAGATCGAGAATCTGCCGCGACTGGTAGACGAGATCCTGGCGGTGGCGCCCGAAGTCGATCTGCTGGTGATCGACGACAACTCGCCCGATGGCACGGGCGCCTGGTGCGACACCAAGTCCGCGTTCGAACCGCGACTGCATTGCCTCCACCGTAGCGGCAAGTTGGGCCTGGGCACTGCCACGATCGCCGGCATGCGCTATGCCCTGGAGAACGGCTATCGCTTCATCCTGAACATGGACGCCGACTTCAGCCACCATCCGCGCTACCTGCACGCGCTATTGGCGGGCATGGATCGCCCCGACGGCTCGCCGGCCGTCGACGTGATGATCGGCTCGCGCTATGTACCCGGCGGCAAGATCGAGGGTTGGCCACTCAAGCGCCACTTGATGAGCCGGGGCGTCAACACCTATGCCCGCTGGCTATTGGGCTTACCGGCCCAGGATTGCAGCGGCGCCTTTCGCTGCTATCGCACGTCGCTCTTGTCGCAAATCGACTTTGACGCGATTCGCTCGCGCGGCTATTCGTTTCAGGAAGAGATCCTCTGGCTGCTGAAGCGATCGGGCGCAACGTTCGGCGAGACGCCCATCACCTTCGCGGACCGCCGCCACGGCACGTCGAAGATCGATTCGCGGGAAGCCTGGTCGGCGTTGCGCATCATTCTGGCGCTGGGCGTGCGTAATTGGTTCGGACCATCGCCCAAGCGGCTAGAACGCGGCGACTAGCGCGTCGGCGTGGTACAATCAAACGTGGCGCCGCGCGGCGTTATTTGACCGCTGGCGGCACCCGAAGCCTTTTCTGCTGAGCATGCGTGCATGAGCGTTTTGGTAACCGGCGGCGCCGGCTTTATTGGCAGTCATCTGATCGAGATCCTGCTCGCGCGCGATCCGGACGCCAGCGTCGTTTGCCTGGACGACTTCAATGCCAACTACGACCCGGCGCTCAAGCGGGCCAACGCGGCCCGCTTTGCCGGCGATCGCCGCGTGACGCTGGTGGAAGGCTCGTTCTGCGATGCGGCGGCCATGCAACGACTGTTTGCCGAGCGGGAAATCCGCCAGGTTCTGCACCTGGGGGCCTATGCGGGCGTGCGAGCCAGCGTGACGCAGCCTGCGATCTTCACTGCCACCAACGTCGACGGCACGCTGTCGTTGCTGGAGGCGGCGCGCGTGCATCCCGTCGAGCGGTTCGTGTTCGTTTCGTCGTGGACCGTGTACGGCGACGCGGCCCGCGTGCCTTTTCAGGAAGATGCGCCGTTGGGCATTCCGCTCAGTCCGTATGGAGTAACCAAGCGGGCGGGCGAATTGCTCTGCTTCGCGTACATGAAACTGCACGGGGTGCCGGTCGTCTGCTTGCGGCCGTTTAGCGTTTATGGCCGCCGCATCCGGCCGGACCTGGCAATGTGGATCTTCGCCGATGCCATTCTCAGAGGTCGATCGATTCCATTGTTGGGCGACGGCAGCTACCGTCGTGACTTTACGCACGTTAGCGACGTGTGCGAGGGTTTGCTGGCCGCGCTCAACGCTCCCAACGCTCCCGGTGAGGCGATCAATCTCGGTCACGACGAGCCGATTCCCGTCGGCGATTTGGTGTCGCTGCTCGAGGACGCACTGGGACGCAAAGCCGTGATCGAGATGCGTCCCGCCAGTCCCGCGGATCTGCCGGAAACCCGCGCCGACCTGACCAAAGCCCGGCGCCTGCTCGACTATCAGCCGCGCATGGCGCTGGTCGACGGCGTGCGCGACTTTGCGGCCTGGTTTCGCGAGCTGCGCGCCACATGAACCGGCGAGCCACCACCACGGGTGGACTTTGCCACCCGTGGCACGTGGCGGGAATGTCGTGGCGAATTCACGCTAATTCTTTTCGCCCATCAGTTCGGCCACTTGGGGCTCGATGGCTTCGGCCCAAATCTCGTAGCCCCGCGGGGTCAGGTGCAGAAAATCAGGCATGATGTCTTTCGACAGGCTGCCATCGTCGCCCAGAAACTTCGGGCCGATGTCGAGATAGAACACATTCTTGTCGTCGGCCAGTTTCGAGGCGATCTCGCTGGCCTTGGCGTTCTTCTCGCGTTGGGGATTCGGCTTTTCGCCGCGCGGAAAGATCGCCAGGACGAGCACTTTGGTCTGCGGTAATTGCGCGCGCAATTTCGCGACGATCGCCTCGATGCCCGCGGCAATCTCATCGGCCGTGTTGTCGGCGCCGTTGGAGTTGTTGGTCCCGATCATCAGCACGGCCAGCTTAGGCGAGATGCCTTCGATGTTACCGTTTTCCAATCGCCACAGCACGTGCTGCGTGCGGTCGCCGCCGATGCCCAAGTTCACGGCATTGCGTTTGGCATAGTGACTGGCCCAGACGTCCTTGCCGGCGCCTTCCCAGCCCTGCGTGATCGAATCGCCGATGAGAATCAGGTCGACGTTCCCCTGCTCGACGCGCTCGTTGAACGCGTTGTGGCGCGCCATATGCGCTCCTTCGCGCGGCACGGGCTTGAGCGTCGTAGCCGTCTCGTCCGCGGCCAGGCCCGAGCGAACGAACAATCCGCAAAGCAATCCAAACACCAGGTAAAATGGGACGCGGTTTTGCAAACTCATGATGGCGATTCTCCGGAAGGCAGGTTCCCAGGTGAGCTCAAACGAGTCGTTTGAGAGCGAGCCTTGGCCACGATGGGCGTGCCTCGCTGGGGACTTAACATAGATGGCGCAAGCGCACGTGAAAAGCCGCGCCGGGCGAGAAAATTCGCTCGCCGGGCGCGGCTTTAACACAGGATCGACGGCCGAAGTCGTGCGATTCGTTGTCGCTCGAGCGGCTACGGTACCGGGGTTAGCCCACGAAACACGGTATAGCTGACGCCGCCGTTGAACGGAATCACGCCGTACAGACCGCGTGTGAATACCAGGTCGATGAAATTGTCGGTGCGCAGCAGCTTGCTCTTGGGCACGATCACCAGATCGGCATCGCCCACCCAGATCTCGCTGGCCGGGCAGGGCGAGTGACCCAACAGTGCCGGTCGCAGATCCAGCGTCGTGGCCACCAGCCGCCAGTCGTCCACGCGGCGAAACACCACGATCTGCGTGATGTGCGCGCCCACGTTCCAGCTTCCGGCCATGGCGATCGCCTGCATCACCGTGGTGGGTTGTTCCAAGGTGAAGCGGCCAGGCTGCGCCACCTCGCCCAACACGTAGACGTAGCGCGGCGCTCGCTGCGTGAGTACCGGCACGACCTCGATGCCCTCGATCTTTTGAGTAAACCGCTCATTGAGCTCGTAGCGGAATTCGTCGAGCGTCATCCCCTGCGCAGGCACGCTGCCGACGGCGGGCAACTGAATGGTGCCCTCGGGCGTGATCTTGCCGGGCAACACCTGGCCGCCGAATCCCGACCGACCGCTCACCGTGTAGCGCAGGTCTTCCAGCTTGGTGTCTACTTTCACCGGCGTGACCGTGATGGCCGGCACCTTGTAAAACTTCTCGTACGACTTATCGAGGTGTTGCCGAAGCTGCTCCACGCTCAGCCCGGCCGCATGGACCGGACCGACCAACGGCAGCGTGATCGTGCCATCCGGCAGCACCACCAGCGTCCGCCGCAGTTGAGCATCCGTAGTCGACTCGATCGTCACCTCGTCCCCCACATTGATCTGGTAGGGCGAGGGAATCTCGTTGCGCGTGACGCGGAACACGAAGCTCATCTCGTCGTCCACCCGCAAGCGATAAGTCGGCACGTGCGGCAAGCGCGCCCGACCCACGTATTCACCCTGCGCCCATTCTTGAAACTCGCTGGTCGGTCCCAGCGCGTCCCACGTCGCCTCGTAGCCCGGCGGACAGTTGCGGACGCAATCGATCGCGGGAATCGGATGCGGGTCGGCCGGCGAGAGCATCTGGCAAAACTGCACACAGTCGTCGCCGGGCAACAGCGGCGCCACGCGATCCAATCGCACGACTTGCCCCACCGGAACAGGTGCCGTCCCGGACATCGCGGTGCGCTCGGCCGTGCGCCCGACGGCTGCCAGGCAAGACAGCGCCACGGCTCCTGCCAGCAGCGCGGGGCAGCGGCCCCTCAGGCGGTTAGTCGCAGTCTCGCGACGTTCGAGCTGACCACGGTTTGTCGAGTTTGGCGGTATCAAATTCATGGCGATCACTTGGAAAAGGAAGTGGCTAGCGGCGGGGACTCCAGCGGTACCGGTCGGTTGGTTTCTTAGCCGTCGTCACCGGCGCCAAGGCTGCATCGGACGGCGCGCGCGGCGTGGCGTTCTGAATTTGTGCGATGGGCGGGCCGGGCATGACGGCGTCCGAGGCGCTGGTCAAACGCGCAAAGGACGCGGCGTCGATCCATTCCACGGCCGGAGCCGAACCGGATGCAACTGCGTGCGGCAACAAGTCGGCTTGGGCGCGCGCCTGTTGGGCCAACTGGTTCTCGCCCAGTCGATCGTGAATCCCGGCCAGATTGCGCCAGGTTACGGCATGCGGCATTGCCGACACGCTTTGCACCAACAGCGCCCGGGACTCTTCGAGGTGTCCGGTCTCGGCCAAAAGCACGGCCAGCTCGTTGGCCGCGCAGAAGTTATTTCGCTCAGCCAGCAGCGCGGCGCGGAACAGGTGCTCCGCCTGCAGCCGCCGCTCGATCGAACGGCCGGGCTCCACGGCGGCCGAAACCTGGGCGACCTTGGCCAGGCCAAACAGCGCCATCGAGCCGGTCGGTTCGCCAAACACCGCCGCGGCCAATTGCTCCCGGGCAAAGGCACAGTAGCGCTCGGCCGCTTCGTGAGCTGCCAGGTCGTGCTGGTCGGAGCCCTTGAGGATCGCGGTTTGATGGCGCGACACGAGCTGCGCGACCGGAGCGTCGCCGTCGACCGCATTTCGTCCCAGGAAGTCCCCCGCTTCCCTCAGCGCCGCCAGTCCCAGTTCCAGCGATTTCGTGTAGCGCCGCGTTTGGCGTTCGACGTCGCTGGCTTGTGCGATCGTCTGTAAGGCAGTGGTGAACTCGGAGCGCGCCGAGTAAAGGGCCCCGCGTTCGGCGCGAGCAAACCCGCCGCGCACGCGCTGGTTCGCGCGACGCACCGCGGCGATCATCTCTGGTGTACGCCCGGCCGCGGCCCACGGCAATTGCATGCGCTCGGCGTCGACATCGGGCGCGATTTGGCCCGGGACGTTCGAGCGCGACACGTCCGCTGGGGAAGCGGCGGTCGAATGGCCCTGGTCTGACAGCAACGTCACGCGACCGCCGGCGGCGCCCAACGTGGGCCAGTTCGCCAACTTGCTCACGAGCGGCCGACACGGCTGCGACGCGATGGCGCGCGGATCGAGCAAGGCGGGAACCGAGCCCGTCGGCGTTGGCGCACGGGATTCTTCGGCGTTGGCAAACGCCACCCCGCACGACACCAATAAGCTTGCGCAGGCAATCAAAGCCGTACGATCCATCGCTCTTCCGTGACTGACATCCTTCGAGAGCGCGCCGACTCCGTATCGGGCGCGATCCGTTACTTCAGCGATCGACCCCCGGCGTCAGGCCTCCGAACCAAAACCGGCCCAAACGTGCGGCAATGGCGCAACCCACCCGGAAGAGTCGTCAAAGAGCGTGCGAGCCGACTTGGCCGCGTCGCTACTCTCGGAACGAGCGGCACTTACAGACATTTCTGAGTCGACGGCATGCGCCGCACATCCGGCACGGGAGCCTGGCGCCGACAGACTCGCCGCCAAGCCCCAAGACGCGTTGAATCGCGCAGGCTTATCCGCCGACCGAACGATCCGGGGCGAGCAGCCGCTCGAGGTGCAGCGCCACGCAGCCGGCCAGCACACCCGTGTTGTAGCCCCCTTCCAACACGCTGACGATGCGGCCGCCGCTATACTCGTCGGCCACGTCCAAGACGGCGTCGGTCAAGGGCTCGAAGTCCTCGGTCTCCAAGCCCAGCGATCCGACCGGATCGTCGCGGTGCGCATCGAAGCCGGCACTGACGATTACCAACTCAGGCCGAATCGTCTTGGCCAGCTTTTCCAGGGCGCCAGTGAATTGATCCAGATAGGCACTACGCGTCGTGCCAAATTCCACGGGCACGTTTCGCTTCGTGCCCAGCGCGTCGCCGGTGCCGGTCTCGTCGGCCCTGCCCGTGCCGGGATAAAACGGCCAGCGATGGATCGATAGAAACCCAACCTGGGCATCCTCCCAAAATGCCGCCTGCGTGCCGTTGCCGTGATGGACGTCCCAATCGACGATCAGCACGCGATTCACGTCAAGCTCTCGCACCGCCATGCGAGCTCCCACCGACACGTTGCCAAACAAGCAAAAGCCCATCGGCGCGTCGCGCAAGGCGTGATGTCCGGGAGGCCGCACCAGGCACAAGGCCTTGCGCTCCTGGCCGGTGACAACACTGCGAACTGCGTCGCACACCGCGCCGGCCGCCAACCGCGCGGCATCGTACGACCGGGCACTGCAAACCGTGTCCTCCTCGATCCGTCCGCCGCCAGTCCGCGTATAAGCCTCGAGCCGGTCGATGTAGTCCGGCGCGTGGACCGCGGCCAGTTGTTCGTGTGTGGCTGGCTCCCAGTCGGGACGCAGGCAGCGACGGTCAAGTCCTGTGCGCTCCAACTGCCGCATGATCTGCACCAGGCGTTCGCCACGCTCGGGGTGCTGGCCCGTTTGGTGCTCCAGAAACAGCGGGTCGTAGTACAACAGCGTCACGGATGCACCTGGGAAAGGACCACGGCATCGGCGAGGAAATTCCATTCACCGCCCGAGGCGGCTAGCATTGCAGACGGGTTCCAATGGCGCCGGTTATGGCGACTATGCGGGGCTCGCGACAAACCGGATCCCGGCTGCATTCTTACGCCCCATCTGCGCTGCCAGCACGTCGAAACCAAACAACTTGACAGATTCTACCGGGTGGTGGTACCCTAAGGGTTGGAATTCGCTAGAAACCCAAGTGCCCATTGAGCTTGCGTGCACAGGCCGCTGGGCCAACATCTCCTCGCTCCGGTTCCGGAGTCGCAACAAGGGTGAACAGAGTGAAGGCCTTTCGGATGCATTCCGGTCGATCGATGCGCGCAGCGCTTCTCGCCACGCTCGTGGGCGGGATCTTGTATGGTGTACCGACCCGCTGCTCGGCGCAGGCAGATTTGCTGCGGAATGAAAAAGCGAACATCAACCGCATCCTCCGTGGTGGCGCATTGGCCGGCGCCGACGAGAAGCTTTTCGATCAATACTTCTGTCAGTTTTTCATGCAGTTTCTCAACCCCAACGCTTGCCCCGAAAGCTTTCATGACGTCCGCAAGGATCTGCAAATCTTTCTGCGGATGGGCAAATCCGGGCCTTCCTACAATGCCCTCATCAAAAAGGCGACAACGGGATTGAGGCAAGTGGCCGGCAGCGCTAGCTTCAGCCCAGCAGCGCGGGTCAACGCCGTGCTTACGCTGGGCAGCCTCAACGAGAGTGAGCCTGGCGGAAAACCTTTGGCCAGCGAATTGCCGGTGCTCAAGTTCATCGTGGAATCGAAGGACCTAGTTCGTTTTCCCGACTCGACGAAAATCGCCGCGCTGGTCGGCCTCGAGCGCTATGCCCGCGAAGGCGCAATCCCCCCCGCGCAGCAGGCCGATCTCTTCAAAATGTTGCTGGCAATCCTCGAACAGCAAACGCCGCCCGACAATCGCACGGCCGAAGGTCACACCTGGATGCGCCGCAGCGCCGCGCAAGTCTTGGCCGCGCTGGGCAATCCCGGGCCGAACAACAGCCTGATCGCGGCCATGGAAAAGATCATCGCCGATCCGGGCGCGCGCGCCTCGCTCCGCTGCGAGATGGCCGAGTGCCTGGGCAAGCTGCAATATCCCAAAGACGCAAAAATCGACTACCCGGCGCTGGCCAACCTACTCGGCCATCAGACCGTGGAAATCTGTCAGGGCGAACTTGAAGCGGCCAAGAACAGCGGCCGAAACCCGTCGCGGGGCATGATCGTTTATGCCCTGGCCAGCACGCTGCACGGTCTGGAAGGCCCCACCGGTCGCACCGGACTGCTGGCGGCAGCGGCGGGCACCCCAACCCAAGCGGCCATCGCCGAACTGCGCAAGAAAATCAAAGAAACCAGCGAGCTGATGCAAGACGAGGATGAAGTCGCCGACACCCAGCTAGCCACCAAGGTCAACGAACTGGTCACCGAGATGCAAGCCGTGTTACCGCCCAAGCCTCAGCCCAAGCAGGATGTCGTGGCAGCCGCGGACGGCGCTGCGGCGGCACCCCCCAAACCAGCGGTTCCCAATTAGTGCTCTTTTCTGTTTGCCGGGCATTCGCCCAATTCGTTCACATCTGATTCCGCCACTTCCAGGCAAAAGGATTTGCCCGATGAAGCTTTCGCCCCATGGCCGCATGCTGGCGGCTGGCTGTTTGCTCCTTTTGTGCGCCGAGTTAGTCGGCTGCCAATCGGCGCCCACGAACCCCTTCGCGCCGCCGGCCTCGATCGACAAGGCCGCTGCCAGTGACGCGTCCTCCGCCGCCATCGCCGACAAGTCGCCGGGCAGTCAGGCACGCTCATAATTGGCCGTGGGGGGTCCTACCCTTCTACTTCCACACTAAAACCCCCGTATGCCATGCGCTTCATATCAAATGGCATCGAAACATCCGTTGCGTCCTTGTATTTTTCATTCATCTCATCCATTACTTTTTTATTGACTTCGTCGCGATGCTGTTTGGATTCATACACAAGAAAAGAAAACCACACGGTCTCGTCCGCGTTTGTTTTTGCCAGCTCGGTAAACGCAAGCGGCTTCATGCCGCCCATTTCTTTGGGCTCAAGATCGTCGCCCTTGCATTCGTAGTATTCAAGGGCACCGTGCTTCATCCACATATCGCGGCCTTCGGTGGCCATTTTCGTGTACTCTTGTACTTTGTCTTTGGGAACTACGAGCACAAACCCGTCTACATATTTTGCCATGGTATTTTTACCTTGATGATTCGCAACGACGTTTTTGTTTTAACAAATCTTCCATTGAAACACCCAACGCTTTGGCGATCTTCGCTCTTACTTGGACGCTTGGCTTTTGCACAAAGCGGCCCGCTGGCGACATTGGTTCGCCGAAAACGCTCAGGCGACCGTGCGCCGATAACAGCCCGGTAGTCGGCAAGCTGCTCGATTGCTCTGCAATTCGACGGGCGTATGCAAACGCCCAGCGTCAGGCGCTCGCTGGCGCCAGCGTGGGCGTTGCGCCAATGCTCCGCGGAGCGAAACGCACGGCCATTGCATAGGCGCCAAAGATCGCGCCCGTAAACAGCAGGTCGCCGGCCAACGCGTTGTAGAGGAACGGGATCGCGGCCGTGTAGCAGGCCACCAGACCTTGCCAACCCGGACCGTACCAGGGCACGGCGTGCCACACCGCGGCGTTGGTGACCAGATAGAAGATCAGGCTCGACGCCACGCTCACCAGCGCCAAGCGCGGGGCAGACGGCCGATCTCGCAGTAATCCACGACAAGCAATCGGCAGCAGCATGCAGAGGTAGACCGTGATCATCACTTCACGCGCATATCCGCCGAACACCCAATCGCT
>JBBDYK010000293.1:10923-15015 GCA_040901665.1 Pirellulales bacterium
CTGGCTGTCATCGCGACCAGCGGCACCAGGGCGGCGACCAGGCGGCTGCGGAAATAGAACCCGCCGAACAGCGTGGCCGCGGTCACTGCGTGAAAATTGGGCTCGAACATCACCAGCCGTGTGGCGACGGCCAAACCCACAAGGCCCGCGAACACAGCAGCATCGAACAGCGTGTGGCGATTCACGGTACGGCTCTCCGAACGGGTTTGACAGCAAAGTCTGGCAGCGACATGGAGGATTCCAGGCGCCGCCGGCTCGAACGTCATGGATTGTAGTCGTACACCTGGAATCTCCACAAGGCAGTGTCACCCGCGCGAAGCGCGTGCTTGCCGGCGCTCACTTTGCCCTGCTCGTCATTGACGTAGTACAGCCAGTTTTTGCTGTCGAGACTTCCGCCCTCGTTCTTGGCGTCGCTGATCTGGGTGATCATCGCGGCGCCGCCGGACCCACGCTTGCTGAACTTGATCCCCCGGGCGTGCTTGCCAGCAGCCGTCAGGGCGTCGAGCACGGTCATCCCCTCGTGCCAGGGCAAGGCCGTGAAATGCGTCTGGACCCCGTCGCCGTAATCCACGATCAAACGGACGGTAGCGGGCTTGGGCTCGGCGCCCCGGGCCGTGGTCGCAGTCGGCGCCAAGAGCAGCAATCCCATCACCGACAGCGCGAGCAGGGCGCGGCGCGCGCTCGTGGGCACACCGTTGAGTAGCTTCATGATAACTCTTTGGGGTTAGAACCGGTGGCGATGCACGGACTCGAGGCGTCCCGATCATTGGTCAGGATAGCGCGCCGGATCAGGTTGTCAATTCCGCCGTGCAAAGGCAGCCGGCCCCATTTTTTCCGGCCACTTGTGGCGCGCCGCTAGGGGCGGTATCAATAGACGACACGGTTCTCGTGCCCAGCGCACGGCTTGTCCACAATCATTTGCCCGGCGGACGCACGCTGGCATTCGCCCGGCCGACGCACATCCGGTGCGCCGCACGCTGCCATCCATCGCGACCACGAAAGGTGAGCTATCCATGGCCGATTCTGGCTTCTTCCAGTTGAGTTTCGAGGGCAAAGACATTGCCGTGCTCACGCTCGACGATCCGCGCGGCAGCGCCAACGTCTTCTCGAAGGCCGTGCTCGACGAGCTCGACAAGCACCTGACCGCGCTCGAGAGCCGCAAGGACCTGGTCGGGCTGGTGATCCGCTCGGGCAAGCCTGGCGTGTTCGTCGTCGGCGCCGACATTCGCGAGTTCGTCGAAAACATCGACATGCCGCACGCCAAGGTGGTCGAGATGTGCGCCGGCGGTCGAACGCTGTTTCAGCGACTGTCGAAGATGCCGTTTGTCACGGTGACTGCCATCGAGGGGCAATGCGTCGGTGGTGGGGCCGAGCTGGCGCTGTGGTGCGATCGCCGCGTGATGGCCAGCGACGCCAAGAGCATGTACGGTTTTCCGGAAGTGAAGCTCGGCCTGTTGCCCGGTTGGGGCGGTACGGTGCGGGCGCCGCGCGTGCTGGGTCTGTACAACGCCATCGAGCTGATTACGGCTGGCGAGTCCATCGATGCCAAGACCGCGGCCTTGATGGGCCTGGTCTCCGATCTTGTGCCCTCGGCCAGGTTGCTCGAATCGGCCGTCAAGGTCATTCGCGCCGAGCAAGCCTCCGGGCAGTGGAAGAAGGACCGCGACGCGTGGAGCAAGCCAATCGACATCAGCGACACCGAGCTGGGCTTTCTCGGCGCTACGGCTTCGGCCGTGATTCAACAACAGACCGGCGGCAAATATCCCGCGCCGGCCACGGCGCTGGAGCTGATGCTCGAAGCGTCGGCGCTCGATGCCGACGCCGCAGGCGCCGCCGAAAGCGAGGCGATGGCCAATCTCTTCGGCTCGCCGGTGAATCGCGCCCTGATCAACATCTTTTTTCTCACCGATCGCAACAAGAAGGATCCGGGCGTCGAGAATGCCGCCATCAAGCCGGCCAAGATCAACTCACTGGGCGTGATCGGCGCGGGCATCATGGGTCAAGGCATCGCCGCCGCCACCATGCGCCGCGGTACGCCGGTCGTGCTCTCCGATGCCGTGGCCGGCGCGCTGGCCGGCGGCATCCAGAAAATTCTGGAAGAGGTCTCCTACGACAAGGAGAAGAAAGGACCAGACGCTAACAAAGCCATGCAAATGGCGGCGCTGGTGAATCCCGCCACGGTCGATGCCGAGTTGGCCGCCTGCGACCTGGTGATCGAGGCCATCGTCGAAAACCCGGAAGCGAAAAAGAAGCTGTACGCCAAGATCGAGCCGAAACTGGCCGACAGCGCCATCCTGGCCTCCAACACCTCGACCATTCCCATCACCAAGCTGGCCGAGGGCTTGAAGCACCCCGAGCGCTTCTGCGGAATTCACTTCTTCAATCCCGTGCGGCGGATGCCGCTAGTGGAAGTGATTCGCGGCGCCAAAACCAGCGACGAAACCGTGGCCACGGCCGTGGCCTATGCCAAGCGCATCGGCAAGTCGCCCATCGTTTGCAACGACGGGCCGGGCTTCCTGGTCAATCGGCTGCTGCTGCCGTATATGAACGAAGCGCTCGAGCTGATCGCCGACGGCGCGGAGATCAAGGCCGTCGAACGCGCGGCAAAGGAGTTTGGCATGCCGATGGGCCCGATCGCCTTGTACGACGTGGTCGGTCTCGACACGGCTTACTACGCCGGCCAGGTGATGCACGAGGCGTTTCCCGATCGCACGGCCGCCTCGCCCATCCTGCCGGCGCTGGTCGAGAAAGGCCGCCTGGGACAGAAGTCCGGCGCCGGCTTCTATCAGTACAAGGACAAGAAAGGCAAGGGCACGCCCGACCCCGCGCTGGCCGACATCATCGGCCCGCACATCCGCCAGAAGCAAAAGTTCGCCGACGAGCAAATCGCCGCCCGGCTGTTCCTGCCTATGGTGCTGGAAGCGACGCGCATCCTGGAGGCCAAGGTGGTGCGCGACGTGCGCGACGTGGACTTGGGGTTGATCTTCGGCGTCGGCTTTCCGCCGTACAAGGGCGGACTGCTGTTCTGGGCCGATACGCTCGGAGCGGCCAAGATCGTGGAAATGCTCAAGCCGCTGGAGAGCTTGGGCGCCCGCACGCAGCCCACGCCCATGCTGTTGGAATTGGCCAAAACCGGCACGAAGTTCTACGATCTGTAAGTTGCCATTGCAGTCGCCGGTATAATTCAAAACACACGAGTCTTCGAACCAACTGAGGGTTTCTCGATGAAACGCGCCGTGATTGTCGATTGCGTCCGCACGCCCGTGGGTCGGGCCCATAAGGACAAGGGCGTGTTTCGCGACGTCCGCTCCGACGACCTGGCGGTACAAGTCGTGGAAGCCATTGTCGAGCGGACCGGCATCGACGCCAACGAAATCGAGGACGTCGTGCTGGGCAACACGCAGCAGACGGGCGAGCAAGGCATGAACGCGGCCCGCGCGGTGGGCCTGATGGCCGGCCTGGCCACGCACACCGGCGGCACCACCGTCAATCGCCTCTGCGGCTCCAGCCTGCAAGCCATCAACCAGGCGTCGCACGCCATCATGGCCGGCTTCGAGGACGTGCAGATCGTCGGCGGGCTGGAACACATGCAGCACATTCCCATGGATGCTGGAATCGACTTGAATCCCAAGTTGTTCCACCGCACCTCGAAGGGCGCGCTGGCCATGGGCGTCACCGCCGAGTTCCTGGCCCAAACGCAAGGCATCTCGCGCGAAGAGCAGGACAAATTCGCCCTGCGCAGCCACCAACTGGCGGCCGCGGCTCAGAAGAACGGCGAGTTCAAGCGCGAATTGCTCCCCGTCTGGGGCCGCGATGAAGAGGGCAACCGCATCCTGGTCGATTTCGATCAATGCGTGCGGGCCGACTCGACCTTGGAATCGCTGGCCGCATTGAAGCCGGCGTTCATGCCCGGCATGGGCACCGTCACTGCGGGCAACAGCTCGCCCTTGAACGACGGCGCCGCGGCACTGTTGATCATGTCCGAGGACAAAGCCAAGGCGCTGGGCCTGAAGCCGCTGGTGCGCGTGGTGGCAACGGCCGTGGTGGGCGTGGATCCCTCGGTCATGGGCACCGGGCCCGTCCCGGCCACGA
>JBBDYK010000294.1:0-14932 GCA_040901665.1 Pirellulales bacterium
AGGGGTCATTTCTAATGGTGCCTTCCAAGGGGACATTTCTAATGGTGGACAACAATCGCTTTGGACGGGATTGTTGAAACCTCGGCAAAACTTGGCTAAGCTGTCACCTGTTGAAGCCGGATACAGGGGAACAGGCTCCAGGTTCAAGTCTTGTCTTCGGCAGTGTTCACGTTTTCCCTAGCCGGTCTCGGATTGTTGGCGAGGCCGGCTACTTTCTTGCGCAATGGCGGGCAAAGTCCGCGCAACTTCCATGAAAATCACGCAACTCGTTTGCCAGATTCTGCGGATCCCTCACGTGCAGGCCAAGACGGCTTCCAGCCAGGATGCGGTGATCGTGCGGGTGCGCACGGACGCGGGCCTGGAGGGAGTGGGCGAGGCGGATGCTTCGCCCGAGGTGGTCAAGGCAATTGTCGACGCGCCGTTCAGCCACAACATTGCCTGCGGGCTGCGCGAGATCGTGCTCGGCGAGAACCCGCTGGAGACCGAGCGGCTGTGGCAGAAGATGTATCGCCGCACGATGTACTTCGGCCGCACGTCGGTCACCATCGCCGCCATGGCCGCCGTCGACATGGCGCTGTGGGATCTGAAGGGGAAGCACTTTGGCGAGCCGATCCATCGCTTGCTCGGCGGCAAACAGCACGGGCGGATCAAGGCCTACGCGTCGATCCTGTTCGGTCGCGACGGCAAGGAAACGGCCGACATTGCCCGCAAGTGGCGCGAAGCGGGTTATCAGGCCCTCAAATGCGGCTGGGAGCCAATGGGGCAGAGCGAGGCGCTCGATATCGAGCTCGTGCGCGGGGCGCGCCACGGTTTGGGCGAGGGGACGCTGCTGATCGATGCCGGCTGCGTGTGGGACGCCCGCACCGCGCTGCGACGGGCACAGGCCTTCAACGACTACCAAATCGAATGGCTGGAAGAGCCGCTGCGCGAGGACGACCTGGAGGGCTATGTCTGGCTGCGCGATCGCTCGCCGGTGCCCATTGCTTCAGGCGAAGGGGAGTGCGGCCGTGAGGCGTTTCGCCCTTGGATCGACCGCCGGGCGTTGGACGTCTATCAAGTCGACTTGTCCCGATGCGGGTTTACCGACGCGGCGTTCATTCGGGCGCGCGTGGAAGAGATCGGGGCGCGGTTGTGCAACCACTGCTACACCAGCCCTTTGACGGCCGCGGCCAGCTTGCACTGGCTGGCGACCTGCCGCGACGCGTTTCTGTTCGAGGACTGCGTGGAGGATTCGCCGCTACGTCACGAGCTGACGCATGAAAAGGTGCAAGCGGAAGATGGCTGGATCACCGTGCCGGACGGTCCGGGCTTGAGCGTGACGCTGGATGAAGCGTTCGTGAAGGCTCACCTGGTGGCGGAGTCAGTGTGACAGGCTGGAGGGAAGAGGGAAGAGGATGTCCACGATACACGTTGATGTGCCGCAGAGTGTTTGTCGGGCAGGCGTGGCGCGGCGGGACATTACGCCGCCGGTGGGCATCTATCACCGCATGTGGGGCGCGGCCACACACGAGCAGGCAACCGGCGTGCACCGGCCGCTGGTGGCTACGGCGCTGGTGCTCGATCCGATCGAACGACAAGCGGGTGGCGACTCGTCGATTGCGCCGCAGGCGATTGTGGCGATCGATCATTGCCTGCTGTGGAATCAGGACATGGCGGTGCTGCAAACGGCCGTGTGCGATGCGACCGGCCTGGCGACCGAGCAGGTGCACATTGCTTTCTCACACACGCACGCAGCCGGCCTGATGGATCGCGGTCGAGCGGGACTGCCGGGCGGAGAAATGATTGGCCCTTATCTTGACCACATGGCGAAGCAGATTGCGGCGGCCGTGGCAGAGGCCACTCAGAATCTCCAGCCGGTAACGATCGTGTATGGCACGGGGCGCTGCGCACTGGGCAGGAATCGCGACTTTTGGGACGAAGACTCGGGGCAGTTCGTGTGCGGCGTGAATCCCGAGGGGCCGACCGACGACACCGTGCTGGTAGCGCGGCTGAGCGCGGCGGACGGCGCGACGCTGGCCACGATGGTCAACTATGCTTGCCATCCGACGACGCTCGCCTGGCAGAACACGCTGATCAGCCCTGACTACATCGGCGCACTGCGCGAAGTGGTGGAAGCGGCGACGGGTGCGCCGTGCGTGTTCCTGCAGGGAGCTTCGGCGGACATTGGGCCGCGGCAAGGGTATGTCGGCGATGTGCGCGTGGCCGACCAAAACGGTCGCGAGCTGGGCTATGCGGCGCTGGCGGCGCTCGAAGCGCTCGCTCCGCCGGGCACGCGCTTCGAATACACCGGACCGGTGGTGTCCGGCGCCACGCTGGGCACGTGGGACTATCGGCCGTTGTCGGATGACGAGCAGGCCGCCAAGAGTTGCTGGCGATTTCGGCAGTTTCCGGTCGAGTTGGCGCGCCGGCCCGACTTGCCGGACCGCGAGCAAACCGAAAACGAGCTGGTGCGCTGGCTGGCCGCAGAGCGCGACGCCAACGAACAGCACGACGCCGCACGGGCCCGCGACGCGCGTGCACAAGCGGAACGGATGACGCGGCAACTGGCGCGGCTGCGCGCTGCGCCGGACGGCCACGCCGTGATGGCAACTGTGGCAATTGCGCAAATGGGCGATGCGTTTTGGGTGCTGTTGCAGGGGGAGTACTACAACGTCCTGCAACGGGCACTGCGCGAGCGATTCCCCCAGTCGCCGATTGTCGTCTCGACCGTAACCGGAGGTTGGAGTCCGGGATACGTCCCGCCGGCAGCGACGTATGGCTGCGGGTTGTATCAAGAGTCGGTTGCCGTGGTTGCGCCCGGGTCGCTGGAGGCGATGATCGAAGCGCTCTGCGGCGCGATCAGCGCCTGGCAGCGGCCGTAAGCGCTTGCGGTCCGATCGATTTCGTCACGTTCTCCGCCGTCGCACGTCCGCGAGGGTGGAGGTTGGAATGCCTGGTGGAATCGGTTATCATTGATGCGTTAGCTGCCCACCTATGGTTTCCCGCCTGAACCCACGGCCCGAGGGTCTGTTGCATGCGGCCGCACTCGCAGGATTCGCCGACGATCGCTGCGCTTGCGCTGGCCGGTTTGCTGATGCTGTCGAGCCTGGCAGTTGCCGACGAGACGTACGGCCGGCATCAGTTCGAAGAGGACGTGCGCAGCCACTGGTCGTTTCAGCCCGTGCTGCGGCCGAGCCTGCCGCCGGTGTCCGACCCGAGCTGGGTCGGCAATCCGATCGACGCCTTCGTGCTGGCCGGCTTGGATGAGGCGGGACTTCAGCCGACGGCGCCTGCGCCGCGAGCGATGTTGCTGCGGCGCGTGTATGTTGACTTGATCGGCCTGCCGCCCACACCCGCGGAGCTGGATGCATTCTTGGGCGACGCGAGCCCGGCGGCGTTTGAGCGCGTGGTGGACGATTTGCTGTCGCGGCCGCAGTATGGCGAACGTTGGGGCCGGCATTGGCTGGACGTGGTGCGCTATGCGGAGACCAACGGGTACGAGCGCGACGGGCTCAAGCCCGAGGCGTGGCGTTATCGCGATTGGGTGATCGAGGCGCTCAACCGGGATATGCCCTACGATCAGTTTCTGGTCGAGCAACTAGCCGGCGACGAGATACCCGGCTCGGACGCCCGATCGCAGCTCGCGACGACCATGTTGCGACTGGGCCCTTGGGATGACGAGCCGGCCGACGCGCTGGCCGATCGCTACGATCAGTTGGACGACGTGGTGGGCACGACCTCGGCGGCGTTTGTTGGCATGACGTTGCGCTGCGCGCGATGTCACGACCACAAGTTCGAGCCGCTTTTGCAAAAGGACTACACGCGCTGGCGGACCGTGTTCTCGCCGCTGAAGCGGCCGCAGGAGGGCCGCACCGATCTGGCGCGCGACATCGGCCCGCACGATCAGGTGGCGGCGCATCACGCGCTGACCAAGAGCCTCGATGCGCAGCAAGCCGAGCTGCAAGGCAAGATCGCCACGCTCGACTGGCAGGTCTATGCGCGGGCGTCGTCCAATGGCCAATTGGCGTTGGCGGCCACGGGCGATGAGACGGCCGCGAAGGATTTTGCGCCCCAAGTCGTCAAGATGGTGCGCGACGTGCCCGCCGCCGCGCTGGCGGCATTGGGGCACGAGCCGGGCAAGCGCGACGACAAGCAGGAGAAGTTGATTGCCAACCATCGCGACAAGCTGCACGCGATCGCCCGCGAGTTGGCGGCGCCAGACGAGCGGGGCCAGCTTGCCGATTGGGAACAAGGGGTGGCGACCGTGAAGTCGCAGTATCCCGTGCCCTTGCCCAAGGGCTACGTGTGGTACGAAGAGGGGCCCACGGCCGAGTTGGGGCTTGTGTTCGAGCGCGGCGACCCGCGCACGCCCGGCGCGGAAGTCATGCCGGGCTTTCCGGCGATTTTGCTCGATCAGCCGCCGCCCGCGCCCACTGCGACGGCGCACTCCTCCGGTCGGCGATTGCAATTGGCCCGCTGGCTCACCAGCGGAACGCATCCGCTGACGGCCCGCGTGATGGTCAACCGGCTTTGGCAGCATCATTTTGGCGACGGGATCGTTGCCACCGAGAATGACTTTGGCGTGATGGGCACGCCGCCGTCGAACCAGGCGTTGCTCGATTGGCTGGCCAGCGAGCTCGTCGACGGCGGTTGGCAGATGAAGCGGATGCACCGCCTGATCGTGCTGTCACAAACCTATCAGATGGATTCGGCGCCGAACGCCGCCGCCGAGCAGATTGATTCGACCGGCACGCTGCACTGGCGCTTCACGCCGCGGAGGATGGAGGCCGAGGCGCTGCGCGACGCGATCCTCGCGGTCAGCGGCCAGTTGAATCCGGCGACCTTTGGTTCGAGCGTCTATCCGAAGATTTCGCGGGAAGTTTTGGAAACGCAATCGCGTCCGGGCGACGGTTGGAACACGTCGCCGCCGGTCGAGGCGGCCCGCCGCAGCGTGTACGTGGCCGTCAAGCGCACGTTGCTCGTGCCCGAGTTGGAAGTGCTGGACTTCCCCAGCACGGAGGAGACCTGCGAGCAGCGCGTGGTGTCGACCGTGGCGCCGCAAGCGCTGACGTTTCTCAACGGCGAGTTCATTCACGAGCAAGCGCATGCGTTTGCCGAGCGGCTGGCGCGCGAAGCGGGTCCCGACAATACCAGCCGCATCGTGCGGGCGTATCTGCTGGCGTTCTCGCGACTGCCCAACGAGCAGGAGCGCACTTCGCTGTTGCAGTTTCTGGTCGAGCACTGCCGGCAGATCGAACAAGACACCGGGGACAAAGTAACCGGAGAGGCAGCGCGGGCGCAGGCGCTGACCGCACTGTGCCTGGTGCTGCTGAACACCAACGAGTTCGCCTACGTTCAATAAGTCAAGTCGCACGCCTGGCGCGTGCCGCGGGAGATGGATGATGAGCCGGAAGTCCGATCGACAGTTTGGCCAGGCTTCTCAACCGCGACTGACTCCCTGTGGGCGCACGCGGCGTGAGTTCATTTGGGAAGCCGGCGGCGGATTTGCCGGCACGGCGCTGGCGTGGCTGCTGGCGCAGGACGGGTTTTTCGGCAATGAGGCGCAAGCCTCGATGCGTTCGACCGCGTCGCCGATGGCGCCGCGTCCCGCGCATTTTGCGCCGAAGGCCAAGAGTTGCATCTTTCTGTTCTGCTATGGCGGGCCGAGCCAGGTCGACCTGTTCGACCCCAAGCCGGAGCTGACCAAGCGCGACGGCCAGCCGATGCCCAACCTGGAGAACGATCCGCGCTTCGCATCCGACGCGGGGCGCACCAGCGGCAAGCCGCTGTTGGGAAGTCTGTGGGGGTTCAACAAGCACGGTCAGTCGGGCATCGAAGTCTCGACCCTGTTTCCCAAGCTGGCCGAGTGCGTCGACGACCTGGCGATCATCCGCTCGTGTCACGCCGACAGCTTTGCGCACGGCTCGGGCTTGTTGCAGATGAACACCGGCAGCCTGCGGCAGGGCTTTCCCAGCCTGGGCTCGTGGGTCACCTATGGCCTGGGCACGATGAATCAGAATCTGCCGGCCTATGTCGTGCTGTTGGATCATCGCGGCGGACCGATCGGCGGCGCGCCCAACTGGGGCGCGGGTTTCATGCCCGCCAGCTATCAGGGCACGCAATTTCGCACCAGCGGAGATCCGATCATCGACCTTTCGCCGCGCGGCGACATCACGCGGGCCCAGCAGCGGCAGCAGCTTGACCTGCTGGGGGAGTTGGGCCAGATGCACCGCGAGCGGTTGCCGCGCGACACCGAGCTGGCCGCGCGGCTGGAAAGCTATGCGCTGGCGTTCCGCATGCAGCAGCACGCGCCTGAGGCGGTCGACCTTTCGCGCGAAACGGCCGACACGTTGGAGCGCTATGGCTTGAACAACGCCACCACCGAGAAGTTCGGCCGGCGCTGCCTGATGGCGCGACGGCTCGTCGAGCGCGGCACGCGCTTCGTGCAGGTTTATTCCGGCGGCGGACACCTGGACGAGAACTGGGACGCGCACCAGGGCATGAAGGCCAATCACGAGTTGCACTGCGCCGAAACCGATCAGCCGATCGCCACGCTGCTGAAAGACTTGCGCGAGCGCGGCTTGCTGGACGAGACGCTGGTGGTCTGGGGCGGCGAGTTCGGCCGCACGCCCACCAGCCAGGGCGACAACAAGGGGCGCGACCACAATCCCCGCGGCTTCACCATGTGGATGGCCGGCGGCGGGATCAAGGGCGGGCAAGTCCATGGCGCCACCGACGAATTCGGTTATGCCGCGGTGGAAAACAAGGTCCACGTCCACGACCTGCACGCCACGATCCTGCACCTGATGGGCCTCGACCACGAAGCGCTCACCTACTTCCACGCCGGCAGAGATTTTCGGCTGACGGACGTACACGGGCGGGTGGTGCAGGAATTGATCGCGTAACATGATTAGACCTGCGAACCGAACTCGAACGTGTTTTCCGTTGTGCCTCTTGGCCGTGTTCGCAGCTCTCGAAGGCTCGATTGGAATGCTCGGCGCAGAGCCCGTCGATGACCCCAAGGTGCTTGCGCAGATTGGCAGCGACTGGCTTCATGTCATGTTGCAAGCGGGCGAGGCTCGTCAGGCGGCAAAGTCGCCCGCTGAATTGGAGCAAGTCCGCAAGGAGTTTGCAGCGCAAGAACAGCCGTTTATCGACTCGTGCCTGGCACTGAGCCGTGAGCACGCGAACGACTGGATCGGGATTGCCGCGTTGAATCTTGTCGCGTGCCGTTCGCCAAAGACTGACCAAGGGAAGCAGGCCCTTGCCTCGCTGATCAAGCACGCCGAGACCGCCAGCTTGGACGATCTGGCAAAGGGGCTCTACGCTTCCACCAACACTTCGTCGCGCCCGATTCAGCAGTTGGGGTCGATCATTCTGGACCGGGTGAAGAAGGCTCCCGACCATCCGCAAGCGGCGAGGCTATTGGCGTCGGTTGTTTGTGGAATCGCTGTTGATAGCAACGAAAGTGCCAAGGCCCCTCCTGAATTCATCGAAACCGCCGACCTGATCGTCGAGCGGTACGCGGACAGCCAAGACATCGTGAATTTCTGCGAGTATTTGGGACCCACATATGGAAGCCCCATTTGGGCCGCGCCGTTCGAGAAACACCTGCGGGCGATCCTCGAACAAAATCCGCATCGCGAGGTGAAGGCCGTCGCGCACTTCGCGTTGGCGTCCGTGGTCCAAGGGACGACCGAGGTTCGCCAAGCGGAAGCAGCGACACTGTATGAGGAATTCGTCGCGAAGTACGACGGAAGCGAAGACTACTACTTCGCCGACATTGAAAAAGCGCTCAACGAGTCTGCACGGACAGCCTTGCAAGAAATTCGCTCGCGAGGGCTCGGCAAGCCGGCTCCGGAGATCGACGGAGTTGATCTGGCCGGACAGGGCATGAAGCTTTCGGAACAGCGAGGAAAAGTAGTATTGCTGAGCTTTTGGGCAACCTGGTGTGGCCCTTGCATGAAGATGATTCCCCACGAGCGCGAAATGACGACGCGCCTGGACGGCAAGCCGTTCGTGATTATCGGAGTCAATGCCGACGCCGATTTGCAGTCCGCAAAGGATGCCGTGGCCAAGCACGGCGTCACCTGGCGATCCTTCCGCGACACGCGCGAAGAGCATGGCCCAAGCATCTCAGAGGAGTGGGTGGTCGGTTTTCCAACGTTTTACCTTATCGACCAACAGGGGATTATCAGAAAGCGTTGGATTGGAGATCAACCGCCGGAGGAAATGAACGCGTTGATCGATCACTTGCTTGATGTGCAGGCCGCGGGCGCGACTTCCAAGTGACGTAAACTCCACCCTGCGCCAGTGCCATGCTACGGCAGTGGCCACCGATCAGTCGCTGGCGCGTTTGCCGCCGATGCCGAACTGGTCGCCGGCGGCGACGATGTGCAGGCCGCGCCAGTCGATTTCCAGCAGCTTCTCGCTTTGCACGGCCTGGCCGTTTTCGTCAGTCAGGCGGGCGACGATCTTGCGAGCCTTGACGTCGATCACGTCGCCGGTCGAGGGATAAGCGTATTGGCCGTCGATGCCGAAGGTGATCCAGCCGGGCTGGTCGCGCAATTCGATGCTGCCCAGTTGCACCGGCGGCATGACCGTGGCGTCGAACAGGTGCATGCGGCTGTTGGCCGCGTCGCAGACCCACAATTCCGTCTCATCGGGAGTCATGCCGATGCCGTGGCTGGGGCAGCCGTGGCGTTTGGTGCGGCCTTGCGTGAAGCCTTGCACTTCCACGCGGTGCAGCTTGCGGCCGCTGGCCAGGTCGCCGACTTCGAAGCCCAGCAACTCGTTCACGTTGACGAAACAGAATCGCTCGCGACCATCGATCGTGAAGGGACGAATCGCGGCGCTAAAGGGCCCCACCGTGCGAATCTCGTGGCTTGTCGTGTCGACGAGGCGCAGCGCGGGCGAACGCAAGCCGGCCAGGTATGCGTGCGCGCCGGACGGCCCGCAAATCGTGTTGTGCGCGCCCGAATCGGTGACCAGCCGGCGGATCACTTCGCCATTCTCAGCGTCGACGACGTACCACAACGGGCCCTCGAGCGACGGCAGATAGATCGACCGGCCGTCGGGCGTGATCGACATGCGATCGCAGCCCATGTCGTACTTGCGCTCCCAAAGGACCTTTCGGCTGGCCAGGTCCAGGCAGATCAAGTGCTTGAGCGTGGTCAGATAGATGCGTCCAGTGGCGGCGCTGGCGCAAATGCCTTTGACGTTGAGCGGACGGCGCTGCTCGTCGAGACCGTCGAACGGGATGCATTGCACGAACTTGTGGCCGTCGTCGATATCGAACACCACGAGCCCGTGCCCGCCATACTCCAGATAGTTGCGGATGCCGGGCGTGGCGACGTACAGATATCGCCGCAGCTTTTTGCGTTCGCTCGCCGCGGAGTCGGATGCGACCGCCAGCAGCAGCAACCCGAGACAGATCGCGGTCCACAGCGCACGGTTACCGGCAGCACGCACGAAACTTAAAGCACGGGCAAGGCGCATCGGTCTCCGCTCCAACAGCTCGAAGGGGCATGTTGCACCCAGCTTATCAAGCCGCACGCGGCGGTGCCACTAGCCGGCGGTGACGACGTGCTCGACGGACTCGATGGTCGCGGCAGGTGGGATGGCGCGCTGCGGCCGCTGCTTCCTGCGAAACAGGTTGGTGAAGGAGTCCAACAGCGAATAGGTCACTGGAGTGACCAGCAGCGCCAACAGCAGGCTGAACATCTGGCCGCCGATGATCACCTTGGCCATGCTGGCCCGAGCGCCGGCGCCGGGACCGGCGCCCAGCGCGATGGGCACCATGGCGGCGATGAGCATCATGGTGGTCATGAGGATTGGCCGCAGTCGCGTGTGATTGGCCTCGATGATGGCCCGATCGCGCTCGAGTCCATCGCGGCGCAGCTCGTTGGTTTTGTCGACCTGCAGGATGCCGTTCTTCTTGACGATGCCGACCAGCATGAACAGCCCGAACATGGCGTACAGGTCCATGCGTTGCCCGAACAACAGCAGCGACAGCAGACCGAACGGAATGGTCACCGGCAGCGCGGCCAGGATGGCCAGCGGATTCGACCAGCTTTCGAATTGCGCCGCCAGGATCAGGTACATGAACAGGATGCTCAGGCCGAGCGCCACCATGAAATAATAGGCGGTCTCGTCCAGCGTCTTCGATTGCCCGAGAAAGTCGGCCGTGTACTGCGGGGGCAGGTTCATTTCGGCCATGATCGCTTGGGCGGCAACCTTGGCGTCGTTGAGCGAGATGCCGTCGGGGTTGGCCAGGATGGTTACCACGCGCTGGCGGTTGGACCGGCTGATCTGACTTGGCCCGCGCGATTCGTTCACCTTGGCCAGGCTGCTCAGCTCGACCAGGCCAGCCTTGGGGGAATAGACACTGAGCGTGCTGAGCGTTTGCGGATTGCCGCGAAACTGCTTGTCGGCGCGCAACCAGATGTCGTACTGCTCGGTGCCCTCGGTAAAGCGCGAGATCGGCTGGCCGCCCACCAGCACGTTGAGCGTATGGGCGATTGTCTCCACGGGAATGCCCAGGTCGCTGGCGCGATCGCGATCGATCGACACTTGCAGCTCCGGCTTGCGCAAAGACATCGTGGTGTCGACGTCGACCAGGCCCGGCACTTTGCGCAAGCGGGTGACCAGCTCGCTGGAATACTCGGACAACGTCTCCAGATCGGGACCGGAGAGGACGAGCTGAAAAATGCGGCTGTCCTGGCCGGAAGCCTGAATCGTGGAAACATCGGTCACCGCGGAGCGCAGATCGGGATAGTCCTTCAGGATCTTGCGGGCACGCTGCATGACGTCGAACTGTGAATAGGCGCGCTCTTCCAACTCGGTCATGCGCAGATGGATCGAGCCACGGGTGACGTCGCCCTGGCCCTTGCCGGCCGAGTTGTTGTTCTCGCCGATGACGGTGAAGCGATGGGTCACACCGGGAAGATGCATCAGCCTGCCTTCGATCTCGGCAAAGGTGCGATCGACGCGATCGAGCGTGTAACCTTCGGGCGTGATGATCGACACCTGGAACTCGCTTTGATCGTCGCGCGGCACCAGGTCGATGCCCATTCGCCGGGCGATCGGCCCCGTGGCATACACGACGCCGATGCAGGCCAGCACGACAACGAAGCGATAGCGCAGCGAAAAGCGCAACGACTTGCCGTAGAGCCAGTCGATCGAGCGATAGACGAATCCGGATTTCGAGTTGGCATGGCCGTCGGCGGACGGTTCGAGCTTCAAGAACCGAGAGCAGAGCATCGGCGTGAGCGTGAACGAAACGAACAGGCTCATCATGATGGCGAACGCCACGGTCAGGCCGAAGCTGCTGAAGAAGCGGCCGACCATGCCGCCCATGAACGCCACCGGCAGGAAGATGACGACCAGCGACAGGCTGGTGGCCAGCACGGCCAGGGCGATCTCCTTGGTGCCTTTGCGCGCCGCGGACATCGCGTCGAGCCCGTGCTCTTCCATATGGCGAAAGATATTCTCGTGCACGACCACGGCGTCGTCGATCACGATGCCGATCGCCAGAATGAGCGCCAGCATGGTGATGTTGTTCAACGAGAAGCCCATATAGCTCATGAAGAAGAACGTGGGCACGATGGAAGTGGGAATGGCCAGCGTGGCGATCAGGGTGGTGCGCCAATCGCGAATGAACAACAGGATGGTCAGCGACACCAGCACGGCCGCCAGCAGCAGGTGGAACTTCACCTCCTCCATCGAGCGGCGGATGAAGCGGGATTGATCGTTGACGACCTCGATCTGGATGTCCGCCGGCAGGCGGTTCTTGATTTCGGCCAGCAATTCGAGCACGCCGTCGGCCACCTTGACCGTGTTGGCGCCGGACTGCTTCTGGATGAACAGGCTGACGGCATTTTGGCCGTCCAGGCGCGTCAGTCCGCGCGGTTCTTCCACGGAGTCGACCGCCCGGCCCACGTCCTTGATGCGGATGGGATAGTCGTTGCGGGTGGTGATGATCAACTCGTCGAACTGTTCGGCCTTGTTGATCTTGCCCAGCGTGCGCAGCACCAACTCGCGCGGGCCTTGCTCGACGATGCCGCCGGGAACTTCCAGGTGTTGCGTGAGAATGGCCTTGCGCACGTCCTCGACCGACAGGCCGAACGAGGTGAGCTGGTGCGTGTCGAGGACGATGTTGATGGCGCGGGTGCGCCCGCCTGTGAGAAAGACGCGTCCGACGCCGGGCACCTGGGGCAGCACTTCCTGAATTTCGTGCTTGGCGATCTCGGTCACTTCGCGCACGTCGCGCCGGCCCGATATGCCGACGGACATGATAGGCGCCGCGTCCAGGTCGAACTTGTCGACCAGCGGAGTCTCCATGCCCTCGGGCAGCAGCTTCATGATGGACGAGAGTTTGTCTCGCACTTCCTGCGCTGCGACGTCACCATCCTTTTCCAGCACGAACTGAGCCACGACGGTGGTCACGCCCTCGCGCACGGTCGATTGCAACTCGTCGACGCCCGAGACGGTGTTGACCGCTTCTTCGATGTGGCGGGTGACACTGGTTTCCATTTCCTGCGGGCTGGTGCCGGGCAGATTGGCCGTGACCGACACGACCGGGAAATCGACCTTCGGAAACAGGTCGACGCTCAGCTCGAAATACGAGACGGCGCCCATCACTACCGGGATGCCGACCAACACCCAAGTGAAGACGGGCCGGCGGATGCAGATTTCGGAGAGGTTCACGGCGTGGCCTCGCGCGGGGCGCTTACGCCTGGCCGGGCGCCGTGGTGCCGGGCCGCGACTTCGGATGCGGCCGGCGGACTTTGAGCGGCGGCGCGGACTTCGATTTGGGTACCGTCGGCGATCACGGCCTGGCCGCTGGTGACCACCAGCGCACCAGCGGGCAGGGTCGGATCGGCGATCTCGACCCAATCGGTCTCCTGCGTGCCGGTGTTGACTTGCACCTCTTTGGCCAGGCCGTTTTCCACCAGGAAGATTTTGGTCACACCGGCGGCGCTCACCAGCGCCTCGAGCGGCACGGTGACGGCTTGTTCGTCGAGCTCGGTCAGGATGCCGGTCTTGGCAAAGCCGCCCGGCTTGAGCTGTCGCTCGGGATTGGAAATCAGGATTTCCACCTCGAAGGCGCGGGTGGCCGGATCGATGGCCGGATTGATCCGCGTGACTTCACCGTCGAACGGTTGCGCATACGCCGCGGAGAAGACCTTGGCCACCTGGCCCACGCGCACCTCGCCGATGCGTCGTTCGGGCACGCGGCCGCGAAACTTCAGAGGATGCTCGATCACCAGTTTGAACAGTTCGGCGCCTTCCATCACGTACTCGCCCTCGGAGACCGGGCGCTGGGTGATGGCGTATTCCACTTCGTCGGCGCCGCCGGGAATCGCCAGGCTGGGGGCCGGCACGTGAACGAGCGTGTCCTTGAGTTGCTGCTCGGCCATGGCCAGCACCTCCTGCTTCACCAGGATGGACGCGATGCCGGCCTTGGCCAGCAGCACCTGGTTGTCGTACTCCGCCTGCGCCACGCGGAACTCGGACAGTCGTTCAGTGAGCTCCTCCTCGGGCGCGGCCTTTTTCTGCACCAGGGTCTTGGCCCGATCGAGTCGTGTTTGCGCGTTGTCGCGCCGCAGCCGGGCCTGAACGACCACGGGAATGCGCGTGACGTCCGTGCGGGCCGTGGGGGCTTCGGACAAGCCCAGCTTGGCCAACTCGACTTGCAATTCCTTCTGCGACTGACGCACTCTGAGTTGATAGTCGGTCGGATCGATTTCTACCAGCACTTCGCCGGGGCGCACGCGGTCGGAAACGTCGTGCATTACCTTGCGGACGCGGCCGCCGACCTCGGCGCCGATCACCGCTTCCTCATACGCGTGCAGCGTCCCGACCAGGCCGACGTACCGTTGCACCGGGCGCAGGACGACCGGGCTGGCCGTGACCTTCACGGCAGCCGGATTGCGCGACGCGTCGGCAGCTTCCGGCGGCAGTTGCTCGCGCTGGTGCGAACAGCCGGAGAGTGCCGCGACCGCGGCAACGAACAAAAGTACGAAGGCAGCGAACTGGAGTCTGTGGGGCATAGACCTACACGCGTTTTTGGACAATGAGCCTGGAGGGCCTGCTAGGGTTCACGGTTGAGACAATGGGTCCCGTATCCTGACAACAGGCCGTCGACGATGCGCTCGGCCGTGGAATGCGTCAGCTCGGCATCGCCGTTGAGACTGGCAATGATCCAGATGTTGATCATGCCATGCAGGGCCATGGCGAACTCTTCACCACTTTCGCGCCGCACCAACTCGCCATCGAGCGCGCGAGCGACGCCCTGCATCAACAGTTCGTGACCGGGGTCGGTGTACTGCGCCAGATCGACCAGGTTCTTCTGATCGTCGGGACCGAAGAGCAGGGCGAAGAAGAGCCGACCCAGCGGCTTGTGGTCCTGGCAAAAATCGAGGTGGGCCCACACCAACTCGACAAGCAACTCGCGCGGCGTCAGGGGCTGGGCAATCACCTGCCGCAAGCGGCCGTGGAACATCTCGACAAAGTGGCCCAGCGCCGCCGCCAGCAGACCCTCCTTGTTCTGGTAATAGTAGTAGAGCATGGGCTTGGTCACGCCGGCCGCTTCGACGATCTCGCGGGTCGAAGTGGCTCGATAGCCCTTGGCGGCGAAGAGACGGATCGCCTCGCCTAAAAGCTTGCTGGCTATACTGTTATCAACAACGGCAGCCATGAAACCCTGTCTCGGTAAGCCCAGGTATCCGGGTGTTTACTTATCGGTAAGTAGTGTACGCGTCCGGACGTCGGACGTCAATCGCAGTTCGCGAGCCGGTCGGCAATTTCGCCCCGCAGGGCACGGCGTTAGACTGACGCGTTCCTGACCGACACCATCTGCCTCCCTTACGGGACCAATTACCCCCATGCCCTCATTCGTCACGCACTTGGAAAGCGCTCTGGACGGTACCGTGCTGCCGGCCGATCGGCC
>JBBDYK010000295.1:0-14931 GCA_040901665.1 Pirellulales bacterium
CGGGCGGCCTCGATCTCCGCGGGCCGAGTGCCGACTTCCATCAGAGTCAGGGTTCCCTGGGCATCCGCCAGGTCTTTTTCGCGGCGGGCCAGCTCGGCTTCCGCGTCGAGGCCCGCGATCGCCTCGCGCGTGCCCAGCGCCTGGCGATGACGCTTCTGAAACTGGACTTGTTCGAGCTGCGATTGCGCAACCTGGACGCGCCGTTTGGCCTCTCGATAATGCTCTTCGCTGACGACGGACTTGCCACGCAGGGCTTCGGCGCGCTGGTAGGCATCCTGGGCCGCGTCATATTCGAAGCGGTACTGTGCGATCTGCCGGTCGAGGCGCGCCAATTCTTCGTCGACCGCACGGCGCGCGCGCGCCAGATCCTCCCGGGCCAGATCGCGCCAGGCACGGGCCCGCGCCACGCGCTGGCGTTGCTCGGTCAGTTCCTGGGGGCGCGTCCCCTCTTCGAGCAGGTTCAGGCTGGCCTGCGCCTCGCGGACTTCGGCGTCTTTCTGGATCTTGCGGCTGCCCAGCTCGGGAATCTCCAAGCGCGCGACGGCCGCTCCGGCGGACACCCGATCGCCCTCATCGAAGTAGACCTCCTTCAGGAAGGCAGCCAGGGGCGAGCGCAGTTCGGCGCGCACCGTGGGTCGCAACCGCACCGTGCCGCAGGCGCGATCGTCGATCTCGACCAGCCACAACGTCGCCGCCAGGCCGCCCAACCCGAAGAGCCACAGAATGGTTCGTTTGCGTCGCTGGATGATCATCGTGATTGCCTCCTCGGCGAAGACGCCGCGCAGCAAACTACGCGCACCGATCAGTCCCAAGAGTGGAACAGCGCAGGCGCCCAGGATTCCCCATTGCGAGGCGAGCAGTTGCCACAAGCTCCACAGCATCAAACCCAGAAACGTCAGCGAAAACAGTAAGCTTGCCGCGCCGTACCCGAGCAACAGCTTGCCGTGCGGCTGGCGCGGCGGAGGCTCGGCGCCCCATAGAAGCCAACGCAGGTGGGCCTTTACGTAACCGAACGCCTGCTGCTGCAAGTTGGGCACTTCCGCCCAATCACTCAGCAGGTAATAGCCGTCGAGCTTGATGAGCGGATTGAAGTTAAACAGCGACCGTACGCCGGAGACGGAGAGCACCACTAAGGCCAGGTAATGGACCAGCGTGTCCTCGATGGTCAGTCGCCAGACGAAAACGGCCAGCGACCACAGGAATAGTTCAAAGTATCCGCCGGCCAGCGTGACCCATATGCGTTTCGATTTCTCGCGGAACAGCCACGCATCCGACACGTTGCAATAGAAGCACGGCATGAAGAACATCAGCAAAAAGCCGATCTCGCGCACTTCGCCACCGTAGTGCTTGCAGGTCAGTCCATGGGCAAACTCGTGCAGCGTCGTGACCAGCAGCAACGTGAGCCAGATGAGAATCGCCGCTTCCCAACGGAGCGTGGCTTGGAACGATTGGGCCATGCCCGTCGCATTGGCCCACGAGACCCAGACGGCCAACACGATGCTGGCGGCCGAGAGCATCACAAAGGCGCGCGTCCAGAAGAAGCGAATCCTGGGCTCCAGCCAGTCGAATAGCCCATTCGGGTCGAAGATCGTCCGACGCCAATAGAGTATGCTTTGCCGCTTGCCGTGGGCGGATGTGCTCGCAACGCTTGCGTTGGCTGTCGCGAACGATCGAGGGGGCCGAGGCGTCGCTGGGCCGTCTTGCTCCTCGGTGCCGTTCGGCTCTGCCTCGAGTAGTGACCGGTGGCGCGCTAGTTCGACGAACGACTCGAGGTCTTCGGCGGTCAGCGGCTCGTCAAATCGCTCGGCGAAGGACGCACAAATGGCCTTGGCCGGCGTACATCCGTCGAGCTGCATCAGCAGAAAATGCTCCTCGGCGCCCAGGTGAAAGAACTCGCCGGTCGCCGGGTTCTTGACTACGTGCTGGCCACGCTCGCCGAGCGGGCGAATGGTCAATTCTGTTCGGCGCAGCGGAAATGGTTTGGGAGCTGATGAGATCATGCTGCAATCACGGATCTCGGTGATAAATGCCCGGGACGAGGTAATCGTCCCGGGCGTTGGGGTATCAAGTCGCTCGACAACGCCCCGCGGCTCGGCCGGACAAACTCCAAGCCGCTGCCGGCTCAGCCGTGGGGACATTGGCAATCGCTCGACTCAAGCCGTCGTGCAACTCCGATGCGGTACCGATACCTAGACCTTAACAGAGACGGGCGTGTATATGGGCGACGGTAGACTGTGCTTGTGAAGTCCCTGTGCCGTGTTGGAGGACGCCAAGCAGGGCGTCGCACGCCGCGTCGGCCGATGGGGCAATCCGTTCCTCCAGTTTGTCAATCTTGAAACGACGTGGTTTGTCAATCTCACAACGACGCTCGTCGGTATGTCGCGATTCCATGGTGATTCTCCGGTTAGAGAAAGGTATAAGATTTCGCCGACGCCCCGCCACTAAAAGCAGCCGTGCTCGACCATAGCTCGGTTGATCCCCACGCGTCCATTGTTCTGGAGGCCGTCGCTGCTAAGCAGGCCACTCAGGACGTCGCATGACGTTGATGGGGCAATCCGTTCCTCGAGTTTGTCAATCTTGAAACGATTTGGTTTGTCGATCTCACAACGACGCTCGTCTGTTTGCCGCGATTCCATGATAATTCTCCAGTTAGAGAAAGGGATTAAGCCCCGACAGGCGGGGTAAAAACACACTGCACGCAGTTCGTCGATCTGGTTTATGCTCCGCTAGATGCTTCCACCAAACGGTCGTATTGCCCTGATGATACCCGCAAGTAACGGCGCGGCCGCTGCCGGGGACTTCGGCGGAAGATCGCCAGGCCCGCACAACTGCCAAGAGCAGCACGCCGACCACGAGAAGTGAACCCGCGCTGGGCTCGGGAACGACTTCAACGCGAAACGCGGGTAGGGTCGAGATGATGTCGCTTCCTGATCGCTTCCCTACGATGCCTTGATCGTTGAAAAACCAAAGCGACCCGGGAAAGGAAGAGTCCATACTCAGCCAATAGGAGTGGCCGACAAGTAGCGTGGGCTGGACCACAGAATCGAATGACACCACTGCCCCCGGCGAAGGAAGAGGGGGAGTCTCATTCGGTATGACCCAGCTTTCCAGCAGGATGAAGACGTTGAGGTCCACTTCTTCGACGATACCGAAATTCGTCTGAGTCGTCTCGGTTGATGGGCGGCCCAGAGCGACCGCGATGCTTTTTAGCGAGCCCGATTCAGTCGGCTGAAATTGGAATGAGCCCCCGCTGTATTTGAAATCCTCGTCGTAGCTGTCTCCGGGCCCGAAGGTATCGAACACGATCTCGGCCGAGGCAGTCGCGGGCCAACATAAAGTCGCGAATGCCGCGAGGACGAGTATCCACGTTGATAGCGCGGTTCGAACACGGTTGTGATTCATGTGTCTTGCGGTGCGCATGGAGGCCTCCCCCTTGCTCCGGCGGCGCGCCCGGGGCAAAACGATCGCCAGGCCCAGCGCGGCCAGCACCCACGCCGACGGCTCCGGGACGGTCGGGTACTGTGCAATCTCTGCGGCCTCTCCCGTCGGCCAAATGTTGACATCGAGGAAGACCTCGAAGATTTGCTTGTCAATTCTGAGCGCGTCGCCCGCGTGGACCAGGGAATGCGGTTCGAAGAAGATCGAGACCGCCTGCCACCCAACGTTGCCGACTCCCATGCCGGGTCCCGTATAGTCGGTTGCCACCACGCTGTAGTCGACGCCGGCACTCAGCGGTTGGAAACCGCCTCCCGCGTCGAGGGAAACGACCAGGGAGTCCTCGTCGAAGAGGAAACCGGGCTGCGGTCCGCTGATGTCGGTGACGGAGATGATCTGTTCATGCCAGCCGGTCCAGGCATTCAAGCCTGTGTTGGTAAATGTCTCCGTAATGTCAACACGCACGCCGCTCGAGATGCCGCCGCCTGCATTGACCAGTTGCTTGACCCACGGACCGCCGGACGTATCGAACGCGACGTCTTCATTGATGGCGAACCCGTTCCCCATGTTTCCATCGTGTTGTGTTACTGTGGTCGGGTTGCCCTGATTGCCGCTCGCGGTGATCGCTGCGTCGGCAACGTCTGTGATTGCCACGAGCCCCAAAGACAGACCCAGGATGATGTGGCGCATTAGCTGTCCCCCCTGAAGTAAATTATTTGGCGAACCCGGCTTTCGCCCGCGCTGCTAGGCGCATTGTTTAACTCCTCGTTTGGTGCGGCGGAGCGCCCGTGGCAAGAAGAAACCCAGTCCCAACGCGGCCAGCACGACGCTCGACGGCTCGGGAATCTCAGTCACCGTCTGGCTCGACGTGTCGTACTGATAAAGAAACGGCAGGCCGCTGGCCACGTCGATGCCCATGATCTCCAGGGGGAAATTCGCCGCCAGCTTCCCGTTCGTGGTCGGCGTGTCGATCGCGCGGTAGGAGTACGTGAGAGAGGTGACTGCGAGGCCCCCAGCGTCGGTCGGCAGAAACGATGCGCTGAAGCTCTCCAGGTCGTCCGCGCTCCATGCGCCGTCGCCGAAGACGAGCGATGACTCGATCACATCGGCCAGGGTGCCTCCCGGGCCGGCCAGCGTAAACGAGGCGAATACGCTACTGGGTAGTTCGTCCAGGTCGGGCGTGAGCGGGCCGCTTACGATATGGCCATCGATGTAGGTGATGTCGACCCGCAGCGGTGCCGCCCTCGCGGCCACAGGAAGGAACCCGACAATTATCAACGCAAATGATAAGCGATGCATGAAGCGGTCCTCTCTCAATGGCGAGCACTGGAAAGGGCATCCAACCGAGCACTCGAAGGCAAAACTCTGGTTGTGCCACCTCTCCATGCGACGTGGATGGCTGAAAACCGTCACGCAAAGAACAAAAAAATGTAAAATCAGCCTTCGGGGCTGAAAGCCAGGGTGTTTCCGGGCCTCGGCTTGAGGCTGCCGATGGACTTGTGCATGATTAGCGGCGCCAGGGGGGCGCGCGAACGGCCGGGGACTGTCCCAACATTGCGGTGCCCTGGGAGCAAAATGGAACTGCACCCCTCTCCGGAGCGCTTTGTCTGTCGCTCTATGACGTTACCATACATGGGAATAGCTGAGGTGTAACGACCGCATGCGGAGCGCCAACGACCAGTGAGCTCGATCGCATGGTAAATGCACAGTCGCTTGACAACACAGGCGAGATCATTACTTGCTCGGCCTCCGAGTCGTTCGGGGGTTGGCTAGCCGACTCGGGCGGGTCGCTGGCGCTTACTACGTACCAGGCCGGCAAACTGGCGCTGGTGGGGTGGAACGGACGGCAGGTTTCCCTCTTTGTGCGGGACTTTCTCAAGCCGTTGGGAATTGCGGTCAACGGCCAGCAGATGGCGCTAGCAACGCGCCACGAGGTGATTCTCTTGGCCAACGCGCCACTGTTGGCGCCTGATTTATTCGAGAATCAGCGCGGCCGCTACGACGCGCTGTACCTGCCGCGCGTCGCGTACCACACGGGCGATTTGAACGTGCACGACGTGGCATTCGGCACCGAAGAGCTGTGGCTGACGAATACTCGGTTCTGCTGCTTGGCGTCCCTCTCGGACAAGTTCAGCTTCAAGCCGCGGTGGAAGCCACCGTTCGTCTCCGACATTGTGCCGGAAGACCGCTGCCACTTAAACGGCGTGGCCATGGTCGACGGTCGGCCGCAGTGGGTCACCTGCTTGGGCACGACCGACACGCCCGGCGGATGGCGCAAAGACAAAGCCACGGGCGGCGTGATCGTGCACGTGCCCGACGGGCAGATCGTCGCGCGCGGGTTGTCGATGCCCCACTCGCCCCGCTGGCACAATGGCCGGTTGTGGGTCCTCAACTCGGGCAAAGGCCAACTGCTGCGGGTCGACGTCAACAGCGGGAGTTTCGAGGTCGTCTGCACGCTGCCGGGCTATTTGCGCGGCCTGTGTTTTGTCGGCCCTTACGCGATCGTCGGCCTGTGCCAGATTCGCGAAAAACACATCTTTGGCGGAATGCCGGTCGCGGAGCGCTTCCAGCGACTGTTGTGCGCCGTGGCGGTGGTCGATGTGCGCACCGGCGGCACGGTTGGCACGTTGGAGTTCACGTCCGGCTGCCAGGAACTGTTCGAAGTGCAATTCCTGCCCGATGTGCGGCAAGGCATGATTCTCAACAGCCAACAGCCCGCCACGCGCGACGCTTTCACCGCGCCCGAGTTCAGCTATTGGCTGCGCCCCAGCAATGAGATTCCGATCGCCGAATCGGATTCGGGCGATTGAACTCTATGGCGCGTTGAGCGGCGGATGGCCGAAGCGGCTCTCCGGCGAAATGGGTCGCGTGTCCGCGCACCGCGGCGCGAACTTGCGATCGAGAACGGCCGCGCGATGGAACATCTCCGCCGCGGCCAGCTGCCAGCCGCTGCGGCGATAGGCCAGGCCGATGTTGTAGTTGAGCGTTGCGTCATCGTAGCCCATTCGCGCTGCGCGCTCGTACCACCCCAACGCATCGGCGTCAGCGTGCAGCGCCGCCCATTCGGCGCGCATGAAGTACACGTGTCCCAACAGGCAGCGTGTCAGGTAATTGCGGGGGATGCGCGGATCCTCCATGTCCGCGAGCATGAAATGGTTCCAGAGATCGCGCGGTTTGAAGTTCATATCTGTGGAAATCACACGATAGATCACGCCCTCGGGAATCAATCGCAGGCCAACCTGGCCGGGCGCCACCGATTGATTGAACGCCGCGTTCCAGTGCGTGCAATACACCGCGTCTTTGCGCGGGTTGAACTTAAGTGGCGCAAGCTGATGCACGCCTTGTTCCAGCAACCGCACGTCCGGGCGAACTCCCTCCGCGTACTTCAGATACATCAAGGGAAACACGACGTTGTCGTCCTGAGCAATCAGCGTCGCCCCCTCGGGCAGACACTCCAGAATGCGCCGGTTGAACGCTTCGGCGTAGCGGTGGCGCGACAAATCATGGCGGCGGAAGCGGGCTACTAGCAGCCCGGCCGGCAGCACGAACGCCAGCGCAGCCTGCCAATTGGCGGGCAGGCTGGACAGGAACCATCCCCAGCCCGCCGCCAGCGGCAGAGCCAACGCGAACCAAGCTGTCAACATGTACCGGGTCCAGTGGAAAATGTCCTCGCGGCGGGCATGCGCAATCATGGCGGCCGCGTTGAGCGCGAACAGTACCAGAGCCATTGCCAGGATCGGCAGATCGCCGCGCCCGAGCACTCCCAGACCGACTAGCACCGCAGCGGCCCCCAGGAATCCAAACTCGTCCACCACGCGCCGTAGGTAGAACGCAACCACCTGCCACGCTTCGCGCCAATTGGTGACGTAGCGATGTTGCCAATACTGTTTGCGACGCAGAAAGTTCCACAGATCGCGGGCCGTCTGGATGTTGCCCCAGTTGACCGCAGCACCGTGCCGCGCCCGCAACGGAACCCACACGTACAACAGCATACCCGGCACTAAGCAGGCCGCGCACGAGAGCCACAGCAGAGGTTCGGTAAGCGTCGAGGGTTTAGCCAGAACGATCAGCGCTGCCAGGGCCGGCACGTGGGCCCCGGCAATCGGATGATTGGCGATCCCCAGCCCGACGAGTACAAAGGCGATCCACAATGGCTGATATCCGCTGCTTGGGTCGGCGTACCAACGAACGCCGCACCACGTCATGGCGGCCGAAAGCGCGGCGCCTAACGCGTAGACGCGCGCGATGCCCGATTGGCTCCACAGCGACGCGCTGAAGGCCCAGGTCAGCGCCGCGCTCGTCGCGACGAACCACGGCCAGCCGAGCGCGCTGAGGGTGGCTTGCAAGAACCCGACCGAAACGGCGGCCATGATGGCTGAGAAAAGATTCAGGCGCCAAACCGGCCGGCCAATCGGCACGAGCACTGAAAACAGCTTGCCCAACAGTACGTAGAGCGGGTAACCCGGCGGATGCGCCACTCCGAGCGTGTGGACGGCGGCCGCCAACTCGCCACTGTCGCCCACATACACAGTGCGGCATGCCGTGCGAACGTAGACGACGCCGGCCGCCAACGACGTCATTATGACAATGGCCCACGGTGGCATTGCGCTGCTTACTGACGCGATTACATCAAAATGTGACACAACAGACCCGTTGTTCGCGGTCGGCCGCTGTTCAGGATAATCGCGGGCCGTGTAGTCGGCTACGCCGCACGTTTGGAAAGCGCGCGGGAACTTCGAACAAGTGGCCAGGACTCTAGTGACAAGCTCTATGGACACGACCGCGGAATGCGCCATCGCCAGCGAATCCGTCCAAAAGCCAATCGAGTAGCTCTTCGTCCAAATGGAACTCGTCGGACACATCATAGATCTTGGTCAAGATCTTGCGGGTGCCCGGCGTATCCTGATCGGCCGAGTGCTGGAAGGAGGCGGCGATGCGGCCGCTGTTCAGATCCAGCGTCTGCAGCCGATTGCCGATGCCGCGCGGCAAGGCCGTGGTGACCAGGTTGCTGGCCTCGGGCGAGCAGGTGCTGGTGCTGGCCAGTGCCGAAGCAATGCCCGCGTCGCCGCCGTCATCCCCTTCCGGCGCGAAGGGTCCGGCGACGCCGATGTTGATGCGCGGCAGCAACCCTGTTCCGGCGGTCACGATGGGTCCGCCGTCGGCAGCTATCGTGATGCCGTTGCTCTTGTTGATGTCCAAGCGGCTGGTGATGCCCACGTTGATTTGCGTACCGCCAGTGAGAATTGGTCCGCGGTCAGCGGCCACCGTGCGAGCAAAGCTGCCTGCCGGTGTTGTGCTGGCCGTTTCTCCCATCAGGTGACCCCAGAAGAACACATCGCCGACGTCGACTGCCGGCGCTGCGCCGGGACCATCCGGATCGACCATGATGCCGGTCGGCGCCAAGCCTGTGTTGGCGTTGGCCCGCACAGCCACTTGCAGGTACTGGTTGGCGATGGCGTTGTCGGCCCAGGTGATGGTCACCCGGTCGGCGCCGCTGACGCCGCCGCCGGCCGTGACCGAGAGGGCACTGGGGGCCGGGGCCACGCTCCACAAGCTGGGCGAGTTGTTGGCGCCCACCTTGAAGATGAAGTCGGCCGCCGAGATGCCCGAGTGATCCACGCCGGTCGACAGGTCGACCATGATGCCGTTGAGTCCACGCGTGTAGTTCGTGATATTGCCCAACACCGCCTGGCCCGCGCCGATGAACAAGGGAGACTTGTCCGGAGCGATGGCGTTGTTGTCGTTGGCGTTGATGGCGGCACTGTTGCCGTCAAACGTCGACTGGTTGTAGAAGATGTGACGACCGGCGATCGAGCTGGACGGAACCTCGAACGGTTCTGCAGCATCTCCGCCCGGGACGCCATCTCCGTCACCATCGAGAGGCTGGCCGTGTTCCGATTGCACAGCATCGCGGACAATCAGTTGATGTGAGCCGCCCGACAAAGGCGGAGATACCGTGAGCGTGGCCTCGAAATGCGCTGTCGCCGGATTGTAGGCGTAGCTGATCCCGGTGATCGAGCCTGAGATATCGGTCATTCCCTGGAACAACTGGTAGTTGGCCGGATTGGTAGCGCTATGGGCGCCGCCCGAGCCGCCGACGGTGCTCACGTTTCGCGAGAACTGGACAATTATCGAGCCCAGCGTCACGTCCGTCACCGTGGCCGGCGTTGTATTGATATACCGCTGGGCGTAGATGCCCGCGTTGCCGCTGTCCTGGCTTTGGCTTTGCCAAGCCACGACAAAATCGCCATCGGCGTCCATGGCCACCGAGGGAAATAACTGCGAGCCGGTGGTGTAGGTATTGACCTGAAACTCGCTTCCCTGGGCCACGCCGGCGGCATTGTAACGCTGCGCGTAAACGCCTTCGCTGCTGCCGTCCTGGCCGTAGCTGCCCCAGGCCACGACAAAATCGCCATCATCCATCGCCACCGAGGGTTGGCTCTGTGAGTCCGTCGTGTAGGTATTGACCCGAAATTCACTTCCCTGGGCCACGCCGGCGGCATTGTAACGCTGGGCGTAAATGCCCCTGCCGCTGCCATCCTGGCCGAAGCTGTGCCAGGCCACGACAAAATCGCCATCCGCGTCCATCGCCACCCTGGCGTCGTGCTGATTGCTGGTGGTGTACGTATTGACGCGAAACTCGCTCCCTTGCGCCACGCCCGCAGCGCTATAGCGCTGGGCGTAAACGCCATAGACGCTGCCGTCCTGGAAGGCGCTTCTCCAGGCCACGACGAAATCGCCATCCGCGTCCATCGCCACCGCAGGCGTCGCCTGCTCGCTGGTGGTGTAGGTGTTGACGCGAAACTCGCTTCCCTGGGCTACGCCTGCGGTATTGTACCGCTGGGCGTAGACGTCGTAACCGCCGTCCTGGTAGCTCCGCCAGGCCACGACAAAATCGCCATCCGCGTCCATCGCCACCTTGGCGTCCTGCTGATTGCTGGTGGTGTACGTATTGACGCGAAACTCGCTTCCCTGGGCTAGGCCCGCGGCGTTGTAACGCTGCGCGTAAATACCATAGCCGCTGCCGTCCTGGCTTTGGCTTTGCCAAGCCACGACAAAATCGCCATCGGCGTCCATCGCCACCGAGGGAAGCCACTGATTGTTCGTGGTGTAGGTATTGACCTGAAACTCGCTTCCCTGGGCCACGCCGGCGGCGTCATAGCGCTGCGCAAAAATGCCGAGGCTGTGGCCGTCCTGCCCATCGCTGACCCAGGCGACTACATAATCGCCGGCCGCGTCCATCGCCACTGCGGGAAACTGCTGATTGCTAGTGGTGTAGGTATTGACCTGAAACTCTGGGCCGTCGGGCACCACGCTGACCACGCTGAAGTCGACGACAAAATCTCCGCCGGCGACGCTATTGCTATCGCCATCGAGCGCTTGGGAGTGCTCTGATTGAACGCTGTCCAGGACTGTCAGTTGATACGATCCATTGGGCAACGACGGCGATAGCGTCAGGGTGGCCTCGAAGCGTGCCGTCGCCGGGTCGTAGGCGTAGGTTACGCCCGTGATCGAACCGGAAATGTCGGTCACGCCTTGGAGCAATTGGTAATTGGCCGGGTTGGTCACACTATTGGCGCCACCCGTGCCCCCAACCGTGCTCATGTTCCGGGAGAACTGAATGGTCAATGACGAAATCGCGTGATCGATGGTCTCGGCCTGCGAGATGACTTCGCCAGTTTGCGTGCGCACTTCCGTCACCGTGGCCGGCACCGTGTCGATGTACCGCTGGGCGTAAACGCCATAGCTGCTGCCGTCCTGAAGGCTGCTGTACCAGGCCACGACAAAGTCGCCGTCCGCGTCCATCGCCACCGAGGGACCTCCCTGTGAGCCGGTGGTGTAGGTATTGACCCGAAACTCCGACCCCTGGGCCACACCGGCGGCATTGTAACTCTGGGCGTAAACTCCGTAGTTGCTGCCGTCCTGGTCAACGCTTGTCCAGGTCACGACAAAATCGCCAGCCGCGTCTATCGCGACCGCGCGGTTCCGTTGATAGCCGGTCGTGTAGGTGTTGACCTGGAATTCGCTCCCCTGGGCCCCGCCGGCGGCGTTGTAACGCTGGGCGTATACGCCAAGGGCGCTGCCGTCCTGGCCGCTTGACCAGGTCACGACAAAATTGCCAGTCGCATCCGTCGCTACAGAGGGACCCCCTGGAAAGCCGGTGGTGTATGTATTGACTCGAAAATTGCTTCCCTGGGCCACACCGACGGCGTTGTAACGCTGGGCGTATACGCCATCGTTGGCGCCGAGCGTGGCCTGGCTTGTCCACGCCACGACAAAATCACCGTCCGCGTCCATCGCAACTGAGGGACCTTGCTGCGCGGAGGTAGTGTACGTATTGACCCGAAACTCGCTTCACTGCGGCATACCGGCGGCGTTGTAACGCTGGGCGTAAACGTCAAAGCCGTTCTCCTGGGCAACGCTTGTCCAGACCACGACAAAATCGCCGTCCGCGTCCATCGCCACCGTGGCGTCGTTTTGATCGCCAATGGTGTAGGTGTTCACACGAAATTCACTCCCTTGGGCGACGCCGGCGGCGTTGTAACGCTGGGCGTAAACGCCGTCGCCGTCGCCGTCCTGGCCCGCCGCAAGAAAGGGCTCGCTCGTCCAGACAACGACAAAATCGCCATCGGCATCCATCGCCACCGAGGGATCAAGCTGCTGGTCGGTCTCAGTGGTATTGACCTGAAACTCGCTCCCCAGTGCCACGCCACCGGCGTTGTAACGTTGGGCGTAAATGCCGCTAAGGTGCTCCTGACCAAAGCTTTGCCAGGCCACGACAAAATCGCCGTCGACATCCGTCGCCACCGAGGGGTTATACTGCCCGTCGGTGGTGAAGGTATTGACCAGAAACTCTGGGCCGTCGGGCACCACGCTCAACAGCCGACGATCTTCGAGGGCTTCGAATCTCAGCCGGGGGCGGCGATGCGGGCGAGTTCCGCGGCGAGCTGGCGAGCGACGGGAAAAGGCCATGGTTTCCGCCTCCACATTACGAGAGTGGGTAGTCCCATCTCTCCATGCGACGCGGGAGGCCGAAAACCGTCAGAAAAAGTGAAAAAGTGGATAAAATCCGCTCCATCGGACGACACGCAACACCCGGGGCGGCGCGTGTCCCCGGGGCAGGAAGCCCACGGGCCTTCCCGGACCAACAGGCAGGAAGCTCAGCGAGCGATCGTCGGGGGCAGTCTTGCCAACCTCTCAGCGGGCTTCCAACCGTGTCAGGTTGCGCTTCGCCATTAGAATGGTCAGTGGAAGTGCCCACTCGCCGAAATCTTGGCTGTACTGCGGATTTGTCGCCTCGAGCTTCTCGACCAGCTCGCGTACCACGTCGAGCTGTTTGGCCAGAGCCTGCTCGTCGTTCGCCTTGTAATATGCCAGCGCCAGGATTGTTTCGCCCGTGAGCCAACTGACGCGGATCCGGTCGAGCTGCCCGGGCGCGGCCAGCGCGGCGACGGAGTGGAGCGGCACCGACTTTCTGAGCCTTTCAATCGCCTCTTGAGTCTTGCCGGCGCGGAATTGCGCGGCGCCGAGCTGCGCTTGGAGCACCGGATTGAGCGGATCGGAATCAGCGAGTCGCTGGACGATTTGCACGACCTTGTTCATGTCCTCGACCGCACGGTCGCCGGCGGTGCAGGCCAGCGTGATGCCGGCGGCCGTGGCGGTGGACGGATGGTCACCGTGTCGCGCAAGGAGGTCGGCACAGGTTGCCGAATAGCCGGCCTCGTCGCCGGCGGCTAGCTGGAGCAAGGCCCATTGGAACTGGGGTCTCCAGGCGTAGTTAGCGGCCACGGTGGCCTTTCCGAAAGCGTCTGCTGCCTGTTGCCATTGGCCCAGCATGGCCAGCGTGTCACCCATGCGCGCGAAGACATTGACCCTGGGGTCGTGGAGTTCGGCCGCCGCGGCGAAGTTCGCGGCCGCGGCAGTCCAGCTTTGAATTGCCTCGCTCCTCCGACCCGAGGAGCTCTGCAGAAGGCCCAGTTGAAGGTGCGCCCTGGCCAGCCACTCGCGATTGATCGCGTCCGAAGAGTCGTCATGAACAAACATTTCATAGAGTTGCAACGCGCGACGGGTGGACGCTTCCGATTCCGCCACGCGGTCACCGATGCGCCAGAGCAGCCCCAGATAGTAATGCGCGCCGGCGACGTTCGGCCGATCCGCCGCGCGGATTTGACCGTCGCCCGCGATCTTCTCGTAGGTTGCCAGCGCGCTCGAGAACGACGCTTCGGCCTGGGCCGGCCGGTTCATTCTGTGCTGAGCGTATCCAAGATCGTAGTATGCATCGGCCACGTCCAGCCAATGGTCGCCCCCATCAGGGCTTTTCGAGGCGATCTCGCCGCCGATTTCCAGGGCGCGGCGGAATGAGGCTTCGGCCTCGCTCGGGCGGTCCGTTTCGGTTTGCAGTAAACCGAGCCTGATATAGATTTGGGGAAGGCGTGGCCAAAGGTAGCTGACACCGGGGATTTCGCGAGCGAGCTTCTCGCGGATGGCAATCGCCCGCCGGTACGATGCCTCGGCCTCGACGTCCTGGTCGATTTCATGCTGCGCGCCGGCAAGATCGAAATAGACTCGCGCGAGATTGGCTTGGTGACTGGCCACGGTTGGATTCTCGCGGACGAGCCGCTCGTAGCCATCGATACCCTTTTGTAGGAACTCACGGGCCTCGTCATGGGAGCCGATCATCGTGTGCAGCACCCCCGCGCCGGCATAGGCGTCGGCCAGCTCTGCGCGCAGTGCCGGATCATCGGCGTACTGGTCGATAAACTGGCTGTAGTAGTTCAAGGCCAGCTTCAACATTTCCTCGCGCACCGCCTGCTGGCCGGGCCGATTCAGTAGGTCGCTCTGTCGCACCGACTTAAAGTAGCTGCCGAACGAGCTCCACGCATGATGGAAGTTGGCCTCGGCCTGGGCGCGTCGCGTTTCCGCCTCGCCTCGCAGTTGGGCTTCGGCCGCGCGCGCGACGTCGATCTGGTTGCGTTGGTCCTCGGCGATCTTTCGATGTCGCGCTTCCTCGGCCCACGCCGCCTCGGCCACTTGCTCGGCGTGCGTGGCGCGAATGGCCTGCGCGATGCTCGCGACGGTGCCGACGGCTATCGCCGCGAACACGAGCATCGCCGTCGTCAACGCGACGCGATTGCGGCGCGCAAACTTGCGAAAACGGTATGTCGCCGACGGCCCGCGCGCCTCGACCGGCTCGTCGCGCAGGTGCCGCTCGACGTCGCGTGCCAGGTCGCTGGCCGTCGCGTAGCGCCGCGAGCGGTCCTTCTCCAGCGCTTTCATCACGATCCGATCGAGATCGCCGCGCACCGCGCGCCTGAGTTGCGCAGGATCTAGCCCCCGCTCGACGGCAACACGTGCGAGCATGTCGCCGCGGCTGAGCCTGCTGCTGGGCGCAGGTGGCTCTTCCTCCTTGATCAGCCGCAAGATTTCGTGCCACGTGGCCTCTCTGAGCCGAGCCGCGTCCAAGGGCGCGGCCCCGGTCAGAAGCTCATACAAGAT
>JBBDYK010000296.1:0-14886 GCA_040901665.1 Pirellulales bacterium
GGCGCCGGCGCCGCCGCCCCGGACCGAAGTTGACATTGCCGCGCCGGCCGCGCATTGCACTTCCGCGCTGCGCGTGCTGGTGGTCGACGACAACAAGGATGCCGCCGACACCACGGCCGCACTGTTGCGACGAGCCGGCCATGAGGTGCAGGTGTCGTATTCGGGCCAGACCGCGATGGTGGCGGCGCTCGACTTCCTGCCACACGCGGCGCTATTGGATATCGGTCTGCCAGTGGTCGATGGAATTGAAATCGCCCGGCGCTTTCGAGAATCGGACGAACTGAAACATGTGCAGCTCATCGCCGTCACTGGTTACGGACAAGAGACCGACCGGCCCCGTTCGCAAGAAGCTGGCTTCGACGCCTACCTGGTTAAACCGGTCGATCCGCAGAAAATCGAAGAGGCGCTGGCAGCCGTGGGGAACGGCAGTTTGGGCTAGGGCGGGCCAGGCGTCGATGCCGCCAGCGCCGGCCGAACGCTTGAACCGGTCGCCGCTTTGGCGCTGCGCCGCGTAATGACTGCTTCGGCGGCGACAGGGCTGCGTCAGGCGGGCACGCCGACGTGCTCTTCGATGATCGGCTTCAGTTCGTTGAAGTCGACCGGCTTGGTCAGCACTCGCAGAATTCCCGACTCGATGGCCGGAAACACCACGTCGATCGTCGTGTAGCCGGTCATGAAGATACCCGTGATGTCAGGCTGGCGTTCTCGCATTTCGCGGAACAAATCCACGCCGTTCATGCCCGGCATTCGATAGTCGATGACTGCCAGGGCATAGGGTTTCTTGTCGACAAGCTGCAACGCGGCGGGGCCGTCGTTGGCGGTATCCACGTTGTAGTGCCAAGCCCGCAGTAACGTGGCGACGACGGCGCACGTGTCGCGATCATCGTCCACCAGTAGAATCGGCAGTGTCATGGTATGCGTCGTCCTGATTGGAATGAGCGTCCCCTATCTTTCGGGGCCCGTCGCAGGAGCGGAACCGCGCACTCTGTTCTCGCGTGGATGGATATGAGACCTTACACCGAAGGTCTCTGTCGTCTACCAAATTATACCACGATCGATCGGTCCGAGTACTGGAGAGTCGAATTCGGCCGCCGAACCCGCGCGATTTTGCGGGGGAAACGACCAATTGCTTGTCGTTAAGGTGCGGCTTGCCCCATGCATTTTCACCACAGGCAGAAATCGCTACGAGTCCAGACTTATCCCAAGGCATTTAGGACGCGGACTGTGCCGCACCGGCCGATTGTATTGCCAAGGGCCAGGGAGCATGAAGGGCGACATGCAAAACGCGTGAACGTTTTCCTGCCGCGCTGGTCGAATTGGAATCAGCCAGCGCGTTCTCCCAGGCAACTGTCCAATGGACTATCACTCCGGAAACTTCGTACGGTTGGCCAGGCGGCCGACACGCGGGCAAGTGCAACCGAGCCGAACCGCAAATTACTTGGCCAGCACGACTTCGATCATCCAATCACCGCCGACGTCCGCCTCGCGAATCTCTTGACCCGGCAGACCGACGCGCGAGCGCGAGCCGTCGGTGCTGTCGTCGTAGCTCACGTAGACTCCCTTGGTCCGCTCGGCGCGGAAATTGACGCCGATCCAGAACTCTTCGGGCACTTCAACCGGCTGGGGAAACTTGATCTCTATCCACGTTTCCGGTCCGCGCTTGAACCGAGAGTACGGCGCCATCTTGGTGGCAATGACCTCCGAAAGATCTTGATTGAGGAATAAGATCTCGAAGTCCTCTTTCGGCGGCTGGGGATAGCCGTAACGTGCGCCGTGGATGCGGATGGCCGCAACTTTGGCCGACTTGTCGGGCAACGTGAACGAGAGGAACTCGGCGGCGCCGGCGATGCTTTTCTTGCCGTCTGCAGATCCGTCGTTGTAGCTCAGCCGCATGGGCGCGGCCTTTTTAGTTTGCAGCGCCGTGGGAATGAACTTGGACGAAGGGGTGAAATCGCTTTCGGTTCCAGCAATGCCAGGCCGCGGAACCTTGTCTTGCTCATGACGCTCCGGATTCTCGGCCCGCAGGACCGGAACGAAGGCGAATGCCAGCATGCCAAATGACACCACGACCAGCGTGGCCAGCGCGGCGCGAGTGAATCGAACGGTCATTGGAGGTCCTCCTTCGGTTAGTCGCATGATGCGTTGGCTTAGATCGTCGCCTGCTTGCAAGAGCATGACGCCGCACGGGCGGATGCGCAGAGGCCGGTCGAGACACCACTCGGCCAGCGAGACCAGCACCGCCGCAAACGTGTCGCCCGAGCCGTGAGCGCGAACGACATAGTCGTCGCATAGCTGTTCGCGCACCCGGTTGATGCCGTCGTAGACTGCGCGCACCAGCGGATTCCACCAGTACAGGCAGAGGCACAATTGTTGAAGCCAGGCGATCGCCAAGTCGTGCCGGGCAATGTGCGCCGCTTCGTGCGTCAAAGTGTAAAGCAACTCCTCGTCGCTGAGAGTCTCGGCCATGCCCTGGGGCAACACGATCATTGGCCGCCAGACTCCCAACGACAACGGGCCGGGCGCCAGTCGCGCGGTGCACACGGCGACGCGCCGGTCGAGTTGCGCCGCGTCGCATGCACGAGCGGCAATCGCTCGCACCCGATCATCGGTCTCCTCGTGGGCGCTGTGCCGCAGTCGACGACACGCGCGAAGCCCCCACAACCAACGCCAGGCAACCAGCAGGGTGCCGGCCATCCACACGCATGCGAGCAGGCGCGAAGCGGCCGGCAGCCAGTCGACACGTGCCGGGGATGGTACGGATGCTTCCGGGACTATCCGTGGCGCATCCGCGCGGCGCGGAGGATCAATCGGGGCGCGGTCAAGCTCATGCGGCGTACTCGAGGGATCACCTTGTGAACCGGTCTTGGCCGGACTTTTCGCTGTGATGGGTTGTTCGACGGAACCGGTAGCGACTGATATGGCCGCAAGCTCCGCCTTACCCGCGCGCCAAAGCAGCAGAGGACAGGCGAGCAGCAACAGCATCACGCAACATAAGAGACGATGCTCCACGAGCGGACGATGGCCGCGGACGAGGCTGGCGGACAACATTCCAAGCCCGCTTACGGCCAGGCTGGCGAAGAACAGGTTCCAAACGTACACCCCGCTGGGCATGTTGTTGGCGAGTAGCTGCCACATAAGTCACCGTGAGGGATCGAAGAGTTGCGGAATGGCCATCCGACCGTGACGAAGTTTCGATGGGTGCGCGAGTTGGTCTGTCGTCGAAGTGCGTGGCGACAGGGCACCGGCGCTGTTTCCGACGGCGCGCATTACTTTTGGGCCTTTCGTTTTTTGAGTTGCGAGTCGAGCAGCTCTCGCATGCGCACGAGATCCTGCTGCTTTAGCCGCTTGGAGCCAAAGAGGCTCATGACCAGATCGCTGGCCGAGCCGGCGAAAAACTCATCGACGAAGGTTTCCGCCAGTGCTCGGGCCGTGTCCACGCGATCGGTGGTGGCGACATAGCGAGAGCCGCCTTTGGCTTTGGAGCGTTTCAGCCAACGGCGCTTTTCCAGGCGCTCCACCAGGTTCTGAATGGTGGTCCGAGTCAGCTCCCGCCGCTGGCCGATGGCGTCCCATATCTCCGAAACGGTGAGCCCTTCGCCACCCGCGTCCCAAACGAGCTCCATGATTTCATACTGCGCGGCAGTGAGCTTACCTTCCGGGCGCGGCATGACAGCAATCTCCGACGGATCCCACTGCACGACAACTGTCGTCAATGTACCAAAACGACGCGCGTCGTCAAGGGTCAGACGCGACGCGGTGGTTGCCAATAAAACAGTCACGCGGCCCTGCATGCGGATGTCCGCACAGCTTACACCGCTCCCGCCCGGCTCTTCCCCATCTGTCCGTCGCCGGCCGATTCTCTTGCAGTTTCCTCCTGATCCATCAACGAAACCGGCAGCCCGTGCCCGGGCGTGTTGGCGTACACAAGCCAGTAGGCGACGGGAATGACGAAGAGCGTGAACAGCGTGGAGGCGAACAGGCCGAAGATCAACGCCCAGGCCAGGCCGGAAAAAATGGGGTCGATGATGATCGGCACGGCGCCGAGCATCGCGGCGCTGGCGGTCAGCAGGATGGGACGCAGGCGGACGACCCGGCTTTCCATGATCGCGTCGAAGAGCGAGCGGCCGCGGGCCAGCGACAAGTGGATGAAGTCGACCAGGATGATCGAGTCACGCGTGACGATCCCCGACAGTGCGATCATGCCGATCATGCCCGTGGCCGTGAAGTACACCGGATCGAGATAACCACCGACGTCGTCGGCCGCCAGCACGTTGAGCAGCCAGAAGCCGGGCATCACGCCCAACACGGTGAGCGGGATGGCCAGCATGACCACCAGCGGAATGACGAACGAACCCATTTGTGCCACTAGCAGGATATAAATGGCGATCATGGCGGCGGCAAACGCCAGTCCCAAATCGCGAAACACATCGAGCGTGATCTTCCATTCGCCTTCGCCGGCGAAATCGACCGTGTATCCCGGCGGCAGGCTCCAAGCGATGTCGCTGCCATTGGAGAAAAACGTGCGCTCGCCGACCGGTCGGGCCGGTGCGTTCGCCAGCCAGCCATTGCCGATGCGCTTGGCGTCGGCCGGAGCGCCGGCCGAGAGGACGCGGTCGGACAGAACGTCGACCACGATGTCCGCCGGCGGGCGGCCGGCCGTTTCGGCAAACACATAAGCCACGCGCTGGAGGTTCTTGTGATAGATCATCTGGTCGACGCGCGCCGTCTCCCAACGGCCAAGCTCCGCCAATGGCACGAGTTGGCCGTTTTCGCCCTTGATTTGCACGCGGGCCAGGTCGTCGGCGCTGGTACGTTGGTCGATCGGGACTTGCAGCTCGATGAGCAGCGGGTTGCGCTCCGTGTCGTTACGCATTGCCCCGACTGCGGCGCCAGCGAGCACCGTGCGCAGCGTGTTGGCGATCTGATCGGCGGAGATGCCGTTTAGGGCCGCTTTCTCGGTATCGGGAACGAAGGTGAGCTTGCGCTGGGGAGTTTCGCGCGTGTCGTCAACGTCGACCACGCCGGGTTCTTCGGCCAGGCGCGTGCTCACCGTGTCGGCGGCCAGCAGCAGATCTTCATAGCGGTCGTCGGGCCGGCCATAAACTTCGGCCACGACGCTGGCGATGACCGGCGGTCCGGGAGGCGTTTCCACCAGCTTCATGCGCGCGCGATGCCGATTGGCGATTTCTTGCAACTCGTTGCGCATCCGCAGTCCGATGGCGTGGCTTTGCGATTCGCGGTTCTTCTTGCCGGCCAGGTTGATGCGGATGTCGGCCACGTTGTCCCCCTGGCGCAGATAGTAGTGCCGCACGAGGCCGTTGAAATCCATCGGCGAGCCGAGGCCAACATAGCTGGTGAAGTCAGCCACCTCGGGCACACCAGTCAGATAGGCCTCGAAATCGCGCACGGCCGCATCCGATCGCTCGAGCGTCGTCCCTTCGTCGAAGTCGAGCACTAGCAACAGTTCGTTCTTGTTGTCGAAGGGAAGCATCTTCAAGGGCACGCTGCGCACGGCGGCCAGGCCCATGGCGGCCACCGTCAGCAACAGCATCACCAACATGAACGACCAGGCAACCAGCCGCGAGTGGAGCAGGGGGGCCATCAGCGGATAGAAGATCTTGTACAGCCGCGATTGCTTGACCGTTTCCAGATCGTGCGGGTCGTGATGCGCGTGGGCATCGGCGCCGCCGGTGGAGTATTTGCGACGCAGCCCGTGATAGGCCAGCCAGGGCGTGATCGTGAATGCCACGACCATCGACATGAGCATGGTCACCGGCACGTTGAGCGCCATGGGGCGCATGTAGGGCCCCATCATGCCGGTGATGAAGAACATCGGCAGAAAGCTGACGATGACGGCCAGCGTGGCGGTGATGAGCGGCGGGCGAATTTCGGCCACGGCCTCCAGCACGATGCGGCGCGTGGCCCGCTTGCGCAAGGCGAAGTGCCGCGTAATGTTCTCGACGTCGACGATCGGATCGTCGACCAACAGGCCTAACGAAAGGATCAGCGCAAAGAGCGTGACCCGATTGATGGTAAACCCCAACAGCAGGTTAACGGCCAGCGTCAAACCGAACACCACCGGCACGGCGACGGCCACGATCAGCGCCTCGCGCCAGCCCAGCCCAATGGTGAGCAGGGCGACCACGATCAGGATGGCCACGGCCAGGCCTTCGACCAATTCGTTGACCTTCTCATTGGCTGTCAGCCCGTAGTTGCGGGTGACGACCAACTCCATGTCTTGCGGCACGAGCGATTTTTGCAACGCTTCGGCCTCGTCCAAGACGTTGTTGGCCACCCACACGGCGTTGGCGCCCTTCTTCTTGGCGACCGCGATGGTGACGGCCGATTGCCTCGCATCATCCTGGGCTGCCGCTGCGTGGGACTCGAACGACTCGCCAAGCGTGGCGCCGGGAAAGTACTCGTGGTGCGTAAAGCCGCGGGCTGGTCCCCAGCCGTGGCGAACATAGCTGGCGATCTCGTCGGGTCCGTCCTCGACGTCGGCGACGTCCTTGAGAAAAACCGGCCGGCCGTCGAAAACACCGACCACCAGGTCGCGCAATTGGCGGGCGTCGGCGAACGATTGGCCCACGTCAACGCGGATTAGCCGGTCGGTCGAACGAAAGTCGCCCGCTGCCTGGCGGACGTTGGTAGCACGGATCGCCCGTTCGATCTCGAGTGGCGAAACGTGATAGCCGGCCATGCGATCCGGATCCATCAACACGCGGACGACGCGGGGACGGCCGCCCACGACATAGGCGCGCGACACGTCGGGGATGGCAGCCAGCCGCTGGCCAAGTTCTTCGGCCACGCGGCGCAGCGACATGTCGTCGGCCGACGCGCTGGCGAGCGTGAGCGTGACGAGCGGCACGTCGTCGATCTCAACGGGCTTGATGACCCAGCCGCTGACGCCCGGGGGCACGAGATCGAGGTTCTCGTCAATCTTCTTGAACAGCTTGACCAGGCTGCGCTCGCGATCCTCGCCGACATAGTAGCGCACGGTGACGATGGCCTGGCTCTCGCGGCTCATCGAATAGACGTATTCCACGCCGTCAATCTGGTAGAGCAGCTTTTCCAGCGGAGTGGAAACCAATTGCTCGACTTCGGCCGCCGAGTGCCCCGGAAAGTTGACGTACAAATCGGCCAGCGGCACGACGATTTGCGGATCCTCTTCGCGCGGAGTGAGTGCCAGCGCGGTCAATCCCACCACCGTGGCCAGCAGAATCAGAATCAGCGAGAGATTTGATTCCAGGAAGATCTTGACGATCTTGTTGGTGAAGTTGTGCTCTTGGAGCGTGGGCCCGCTCGTGTCAGCCATCGGTCGCCTCCGATTGCAATTCTGCTAGCGGTGGCGGCAACGCGACTTGCTCGCCTTCGCGCAGACCGGAGAGTATTTCGATGTCGTCGTCGAGCCTGCGGCCGGCGCGGACAGCGCGGCGGCTGATGCGGCCATCATCGACGACGTCGACCAGTTCGAGTTGGCCGACGCTTTGGACGGCCTCGCGCGGGACGACCAGTACTTGCTCTTCGTCGAGCGGGATTAACAACCGCGCAAACATCCCGCTATAGACGCCTTTGGGACACGGGCCAGTAACCTTCACTTGAAACGTGCGGCTGGCGCTTTGCGACTCTGGTACAATCTCGCTGATGATCCCGGTGCATTGCTTGTTCAAGGCCTCGATCTGCACGTTGATGCTTTGGCCGACTTCCAGCCGATGGGCCAGCGACTCGCGCACGCTGGCGACCAGTTGCATGCGATTGGGATCCAACAGCGTGGCCAGCGTCTGGCCCGGTGTCACCAGGTCGCCGGTATCGACTTTCTTGTCGATCACGATGCCGTCCATCGGCGAGCGAATGGTGGCAAAATCGAGCGTCGCCTGCATTTCGTTGATGGCTTCCGCGGCGCGGCGCAATTCCGCGCCGGTCGATTTCACCGCCGTGGCCGCGCGTTCGTATTCCTGCCGGCTGACGGCGTTGCTCTTGAGCAGACTTTCGTAGCGATCGGCATCGGCCTGGGCCTGCGCGCGGGCTGCCTCGGCAGAGGTCAGCGCCGCCTCGGCCTGTTTGAGTCTTGCCCGCAAGTCGGAGTCGTCGAGGCGCACCAGCACCTCGCCCTTCTTCACTTGCTGTCCGGCCTTGAGATTCAACTCCACGACGCGTGCCAGCAACTTTGAGCCGATGGTAGTCTCGTGAACTGCGCGCATCGTTCCGACGGCGGTCTCGGTGAGCGGCAGGCGAACGGAGCGGACCGGCACGACGTGCTGGGCCAGCGGCGCAATCGCTTGGGATTCCTTCTGGCCGGTCGACGGCACTTTCGTTTCAAACGTGCCCGCCAGCCACAACAGCGACAAGACGACGCCCCCGGCAAGCACCAGCAGGACGCCTCCGCGGCCGGCCCAGCGGGCCGCACGAGAGAGGCTTTGACTAACGGTCATGAGTCACCAATCGATCGGGTTGCTGCAGGTAACCGGCAACGACGCTCAGCCGCGCGGCCGAAATCTTGTTCCGTTGTCGGACCTAGATCGCGACGCTTAGCTTAGCGAGCGGAGATGCCTTATGGCGAGGTGAGTTCAATCCGCCATGACGCGCGACATGGCTTTCAGTCCCAAATCCATGGCACTCCAGGCGAAGCCAGCATGAAAGGGCTTGCCGCTGCCGAAGCGCCAGGGCAAGTAAAAGCCCAGCGCGCTTTTGCCCACACGCCACAACGGCGAAACGCCCACCTTATAGTGCTCGGTGTCGTCGACATCGACGGCGACCGGTTTGTCCTTGTCGTCGGTGTAGCGCAGCGGCACCTGGGCGAACACCGCATTGTCGAACTGCTCCATGACACACATGCTCATCGGCACGAAGTCGACTTCGGCTGGCTTTCCCAGCACTTCGGCCGCGATATGGTCGCCAGCGGCGTCCCCCTGCAGCAATGCGAGGAAGGCCTGCTTGATGGGAAAGTTTCCCGCATCGCCGACGGTGAAGACACGTTCCAGCCCGGCCACACGGCGAGTCGACGGATCGACGCTGACGAAGCCGCGGTCATCGGTCGGTAGTGCTGGGAAGTTGCAGGCGGCGATGTATGGCGGAAAGCTTACCAGCAGGTCATAAGCCAACTCGGTCCCGTTTTGAAAGCGCACGCGCCGAGCGTCGACCTCGGTAACGATGTGGCTGATGAAGCCTTCGACGTGGCGGTTGTCGAACTCTTCGGAGACAACCGTATTCAAGCGCGGACCGAAGGCTTCGATGTAGGCGTCCTCTTTGGTTGCGAACGCCAGATCGACCTTTTCGCGGCAACCTTGGCGCCGCAAGTAGGTGTCGAGCATGCAGACCATTTCGTACAACGGTCCGGAGCAGCGGTTGTTGGGTGGCACGAGAAACAGCACCCGCGATCGGTCGCCTTGCTTGGCGCGGTCGATCACCTGGACGATTCGCTGGCGCAGCACCAGCATGTCGTCGGACGTCCACACGGTGACCGCGTGCTCGGCCAGGCCGGGTACTTCCTGGGGCCGCATCCTTGCCCCCGTGGCAATTACCAGGTAGTCGTAGTCCACTGTGCCGGCTTCCGTCTCGACCGAGTTGCTCGCTGGATCGACGTTGCGTACGGTGGTTTCCACCAATTCGATCGATTGCTTCGCGAGCGGACGCACCAGGTCAACGTGGTATTTCTCGGGGGCTTCGCCAAACGGGATGTAGATGGTGTTGGGCTTGAAGACGAAATAGGATCGGTCCGTCACCAGTTTCAGATCGGCGCGGTCGCCCAGTTTGTGCTTCAGATAGAAGAGCGCCTCCAACCCTCCGAACCCACCCCCTAGTACGGCAATGCGCGGTTTCGCGGCCATGACCTGTGACTCCGTTTCTCGAACACCGATCACTCGATGGATTGCAACGTGCAGCTAAAAAGCAAAGCACGTGCCGACCGCGGCAAGTGGCGCCTACCGCCAGAAACGAGCATGGAGCGTCCTACGAGGTGCGCGAATACGCTCGCGGTCGGGCAGATCCGCTCATGGCAATCCTGCGGCGATTGCCGGCGGCGCGATGCGCTTGCGGCAATGAGCTCCGGCTGGTTCCACGGTTTCGTGAAATTGACGCCATCCTGGCGGAGGCTCTCAGTACTCCGAAAGGCCGCAGTTTCTGCGAAATACGGGGACGTTGCACCCGCCGTTTGAGCGGCAGCTCAGTTCCTTGACCCCGCCAATTGGCCGGAAGATACTGACCTGCCCGGGGAATCGGGTCCGGTTTGCGCCGATTTGGGCCTTGTTGAGATGGGTGAGGTTAGCCCGTGCCGACTACGAACGATGAATCGCGGCCGGCAGCGGCGCCGCAGAGTCGCGGCCAGACCCCCACCGAATTGCTCATGGAGCAGGCGCGGGCCGGCTCGCGCGAGGCGTTGGGAGCGTTGCTCGAAGGGTGCCGGATGTACTTATTGCACAAAGCCAATCGCAAATTGGACTCGGACCTGAGGCCGCGGGCCGCCCCATCGGATCTAGTGCAGGACACGCTCCTGGACGTCCAGCTCGCCTTTCCCAAGTTCGACGGTACCAGCGAGGCGGACTTGTTCGCCTGGCTGGCGGCCATTCTAGATAACCGCCTGGCCAACAACGTGCGCCGGCATCGCCACACCGCCAAGCGCTCCGTCAACCGTGAAACTCCCTTAGAGTCCGTGACGGGCAAAGAGTTTCACGGAGCCGGCCGCGACGCAGTGCCAGCCGACGCCGCGATTAGCCACGAGGAGCAGCGCCGCGTGCAATTGGCGATCCAACAACTTGCGGCGCGCGATCGCGCCGTGCTGCAAATGCGCACCTGGGAGCGAAAGTCCTTTATCGAGATTGGCCGGGAGTTGGACATCTCGGCGGATGCAGCCCGCAAGCTGTGGGGCGCGGCCGTGCGCCGACTACGACTCGCCATGCGCGATATCGAGATCCCATGATTGTCGGCGACAACGACCGCGACGAGCTACTGGCCCAGTGGATGGCCCGCTACGACGAGGCACTAGCGACCGGCGAGTCCCTGGAAGGGTGCGAGCCGATTGGTGTCGACGACGCTGAGCTGACGACAGAGTGGGAAGAAGCCAAGAATTGCCTGGAACTGTTGAATCGCGCGCGATCGATCTTTTCCGCGGGGTCGACTCACGGCGCCGCGCGTGGCGGCGAAACGCGCTGCGAGGCCGCCAGCATCGAGATCCGACAAGTCGGGCGATTCCGCCTGGAGCGCGAATTGGGGCGCGGCGGGCTGGGCATCGTTTACCTGGCCTACGATCCGAAGCTGGGTCGCAAGGTTGCCCTCAAGGTGCCGCGCGGCGATACCGTCGGCGATGTCGACGCTCGTCGCCGATTTCTGCGCGAAGCTGAAGCAGCCGCTCGTTTGAGCCACCCGCACATCGTGGCGTTGCACGACGTGGGCGAGGAAGGTTCGCTGTGTTATCTGGCCTGCGAGTACTGTCCCGGACCGACCCTGGCGCAGTGGCTGCGCCAGCGGGCCGATCGAGTTTCGCCACGCGTCGCGGCGACCATCGCGCTGGCGCTGGCCGAGGCGCTGCATCATGCCCATAGCCGCGGCGTCCTGCACCGCGATATCAAGCCGAGCAACATCATCCTGGACGACATTTCGAGCGACGGCTCCGCGAAATGCGATGCGGATGAGCGGTCCCCATCGCCGAAGTTGACTGACTTCGGGTTGGCCAAGCTGTTGGAGTCGACAGGGGGCGAAACGCGGTCGGGAATGATCCTGGGCACACCCGCCTATATGGCGCCCGAGCAGGCCGACAGCAGCCGGCGCGATTTGGATTCGCGCACGGACGTCTATTCGCTGGGCGCCGTGCTCTACGAAATGTTGACCGGCGTTGCTCCCTATCGGGGCGCGACGGACATCGAGATACTGCGGCAGATGTTGCTGGGCGAGCCGGCGTCGTTGCGCAAACTTGCTCCGGCCGTGCCGCGCGACCTGGGAGCAATCACGCTGAAGTGCCTGGCGAAGGAGCGTGAATTGCGCTATCCCACGGCGCAGCATCTGGCCGACGATTTGAGCCGCTTCCTGGCGGGCAAGGCGACCGAGGCCCGACCTCCGGCCGCAGCGGGTCGCCTGTGGAAGTGGGCGCGTCGGCGGCCTGCGGCGGCCGCGCTGCTGGTCGTGAGCGTGGCGGCGGCGCTGGGCTTGCTCGCCGTAATCACAGTTTACAATGCGCGCCTCGCGGAATCGCTCGGCAACGCTCGCAAATTGCTCTATGCCGCCGACATGCAATTGGCGTTCGACGCCTGGCACGGAGGCAACGGCACGGCCCTGGCGGAGCGCATCGACCGTTATTCGGCCGACAGCGACCCAGTGGATCTGCGCACGTTTGCCTGGCATTTCTTGCACCGCCAGCGCTATGGCGACCAAAAGGACATGTACCGGCAATCAGACACACTGTATTGCGCCGCCTGGTCGCCTCGCGGCGACGTGATCGCCACGGCGGGCAAGGCGCCGGGGATTCAGTTGTGGGACGTTGCGGCCGGACGGGTGTTGCGCACGCTCGCCGGGCATGGCAGCGATGTGAACGATCTGGCGTTCTCGCCCGATGGCCGCACGTTGGCTTCGTGTGGCGACGATCTGGCCATTCGCTTGTGGCCAGTCGATCGCGACGACGCGCCCCGCGAGTTGAAATTGGTATCGTTACGCGATGTGCTGGCAATCGCTTATTCGCCGGACGGCAAATGGCTGGCGGCCGGCGGAGCAGATACGAAACTGCGTGTGTTGGACACCGAAACGTGGAAGCTGGTGCACGTGTTCGACCAGAGCACGGAATCGGTGTATGGCATCTCGTTTTCGCCCGACAGCCAGACGCTCGCGTGGAGCGACGGTTCGGATCGCGTGATCGTCGCCGACGTGGAATCGGGCGAAGTGGCTTTCACGCTCGAGTTCCCGGCTACCGCGCGGAGTAGGCGGCGGATGGGTCCCGTGGCATTCTCGCACGACGGTCGGTCGATCGCGGCCGGCCGAATCGAGCACGGCGAAATCGGCCTCTGGGATGCCTCGACTGGTCAGTTCTTGAGATCCGTTGCCAGCCAGGGCAACTGGCTGCACGCGCTGGCGTTCACACCGGATGATCGGCGCCTGATCAGCGGCCATCAGGACGGCGCCATGCGGATTTGGAACGCCGAGACCTTGCAGAACGAACAGGTATTGCTGGGGCACGGCGACGATGTGCGTGACCTGGCAATTTCGCCGGACGGCGAACAAATGGTCAGCGCTTGTGCAGATGGCGCTGCCAAGTGCTGGGACTTGGCGGCGATTTACGCTCGTCATATGCGACACAACGGGCCGTGGAAGTTGAAAACGGTCGCATTCAGCCCCGCCGGCGACGTGCTCGCTTTCGAGGAATTGGAACGCTCGGTGCACCTGGTGGATGCGACCAGCGGCGAAACGCTGTTCAAGAGCGAGCCGTCTCGGATCGACGCCGATTCGTTTCTGGCTTTCTCGCCCGATGGAAAGTATCTGGCGTACGCGATACGCGACGGTCGCACGATCGAGTTGCTGGACGTCGCAGCGCGCAAGCCGCTGAGGCACCTTGTCGCGCCAATGGGGCGCTTCTACAGCGCCGTGTTTTCGCCCAGCGGCGGTCTGCTGGCCACGGGAGATGACGCGTCCAGGCTGACATTGTGGGACATCGCGACAGGCAAGCCGGTTCGAACTCGCGATACGGGGCAAGACGCGTTGTTTGACCTGGCGTTTGCCGACGGCGGCCAGCGGGTTCTGACGGCCGGCGCTACCGAGATCAAGGAGTGGAATGTGCCCGCATTGGACGGCGGCGCGGCCTTGATCGGTAGCGGGGCCAAGTTCAAGTCACTCGCCATCTCAAACGACGACACGCTGCTGGCGGGAACCACCAGTGGCGGCGACATCTTCCTGTGGAATCTCATCACGCGGCAGTCGCCCAAGTTGCTGGTAGGTCACAGCGGCTGGTCGAATCAGATCGATTTCTCGCCCGACGGGCATACGATGGTCTCCGCCGGCGACGACGGCACCGTTCGGCTGTGGGACGTTCGCACGCTGCAGCAGATCGGCGTGCTGCACTCCAGCAAGGACGAGCCAGAGAAAGTCGAATCGGTGGCACTATCGCCCGATGGCCAAACCCTCGCCGCCGCCGTTGGCGGTCCCGAGCGCAGCGGCCTGTTGCTAACGTGGTCGCTCGTGGGTGGACCTTCGCGAGCGCCCAGCGGTCCGCCATAGACATACGCGAGCCGCTCGAGGTCGACGCCGAACTCGTGGAAAAGCTTGGCCGCGAGTTCATCCATCTCGCAACGGTTTCGCCGATGTGCAAAGATGATTCCGCCGTGGCGTGTACGTAATTAGGGAGATTGCCGTGCCAAGTCCTTCCACCCGTTTGAGAACAGCGAACGCTTTCGCGACGACGCACAGCCTGCCGCTGCTGGTCCTGCTGGGACTAGTGTTCGGAACAGCGATCATTGTGCCGGCGGACGAGTTTCGGGCCGGCGCCGCGGCCGTCGATATTTCGCCACGCGTGTTGCCGGCGATCGCCAACGGCGGGTTTCTGGAAGCGACGCGAAATCGGGTGGACGATCCGCTGCACGCCCGGTGTCTGGTGTTGTCCAACGGCGACGTCACGCTCGGCATGGCGATCGTCGATTCGTGCATGGCGCCGCGCGACGTGTGCGACGAGATCAAACGACGCGTCGAGCGCGAAGTCGGTCTGCCTGCCGGTCGCATCCTGATCGCCGCCACGCACACGCACAGCGCGCCGAGCTTGATGGACCATTGTCTAGGCAGCCGCAAAGATCCGGCGTATGCCGACACATTCATCCCACAAGTGGCGGCGGGCATCGTGCGGGCGCACGCGCAACTGGCGCCGGCCGAGGCGGGGTGGGTCGTCGTCGATGCGCCCGAACATACGCATTGCCGGCG
>JBBDYK010000297.1:0-14743 GCA_040901665.1 Pirellulales bacterium
CAGTTGCGAAATGCGCCCCTCAATGGGGATCATCGCGACGTTGCCGAGGTACGGCGCCAGCTCGGCACTCGGTTTGATCTGCCGGCTAGCGGGCAATTGCTTTGCCGCCGATACGCTCTGCTCGCGCACTTCGGCGTCGTAGCGGAATTGAATCTTCACCGGCGACAGCGGCGCCTGGAAGCGCCGGTGGTACATCCGGTTGCCAAATTTCTGCTCGGTCGTGATCTGACCGCCGGCCAATTCGCTCTCGTTGACGAGCGTGACAGTCTGCCGGCCGTCGGTAATCGGAATGGGAATCCACAAGTCGATCGTGGTGGCGCCCGCGGGCACCTCGGGAATCTCAACCGTGTAGGTGAGGTCGACATGACGAACCAGTGGCGTATTCTGCGCAATGGCCGCGGCCGCGGGCAGCCAGACAATAGCGCTAAGTATTGCGGTCGACGAGAACGAACGTTTCATCGGTCACTCTCCTCTGCATCCAGCAAGGTTACAAGCACCACGACACGACGACCACAACGAACGGCTCCGTCTTGTTCTATTGAAACGCTTCGTAACTCAAGCGCGTCCCTTTGTGGCCAATGCGGCACGACACTTTTTGTCGGCACGCTACTTCGCGCCGTCGCCGGCGCGGACCCAATCTTCGTTGAAGGCGGCGTGCTTCATCGTCTTGCCTCCTTCGACGAAGTAGCTGTAGATCGCGTGCAGCGTGCCGTCGGCGCCTTGGACGATCGCCGGGTAGTGGTAGCTCCCCTTCTCCTGCTCTTCCAAGTGCCGCGTAATGGGCCACGAGCGCCCTTCGTCTTCCGAGATCGATACGGCCAGGTGGTTGCGGCCGTTGATGGTGTCGTTATAGATCAAGGCCCAATGGCCGTTGGCCAGCCGCACCGCGTCAAGCCCCGAGCCGGGATTCGGCAAGTCGATCGTGCCTACTTTACTCCATGTCAGCCCTTGGTCCTTTGACTCACAGGCGCGAATCTTGTTCAGCGGTCCGTTCTCGCGCATGTAAGCCACCAGCGAGCCGTCTTTGCGCTCGAGCACGGCCGGCTGAATGTTGCCAAAGCCCATCAACACGCTGCTGGCGTACCAGCTTTTGCCGTCATCGTCGCTGACGGCCATGATCGAGAACGAAAACGTGTCGCTATACAGGGGCAGCAGGATGCGCCCCGTCGAGAGCACCGTGGGCTTGCAGCGCGGCTGCCAACCCAGGCGTTGCGAAAGCTTGCTGCTGAGAGTCTTCTCCAGATGCGCCTCGTACCCCTGCACGCGCACCGCATCCTCGGGCGGCACGCCCGCCATCCGCTCCTTGAAGAGCGCCAGCGCTTCGTCCTTGAAGTCCGCGGGCTTGAGGAAGATCACGCCCTGCCATTCCCACTTCGGAGCGCCGTCGCCTTCGTAGTCGCTCGACACGCGATAGTTGGTCAGTGCGCTATCCCAATTGTTGTCGAGAATAATTGGCCAGAAGACCCACAGCTTCTGATGTTGGTCGATCATCATGGCAGTGTTGCAGTCGGGAAACTCCGAGTAGTCGGCCAGCAAAAACGGCTCGCTCCAAGTCGATTCCCCTTTCTTCAGCCGCGCTCCCAGAATCACCACGTCGTCCGCCCGTCGCTCGCCCGAGCCGCGATACCAGGAAGCCAACAAATCGCCGTTAGGGCACTCGACGATACCCGGCGCGTGATTGTGCTGCGCGTTGAGTGGAAAGACCATCTCCTCGCGATACTGCGGTGCGGCTTGCGCCACCGAAAGCAATCCCAATAACCCCACCGAGATCGCGAACACACTGCGGCAAATAATCGAAGGCATCGTTGGTGTTCCTCGGGGCAAGCACTCGTGGCGGGGTGTGGTTCCTGGCAGGCCTCAATGGTATCATTCACGGTTCGCCGAGTACATCGTTCGACGCGCCGTAATGACCGGCAGAATGTGCCAGCGCCCGGCCCGCTGATTTTGGAACAAGAACACTTCGCTCGCCATGCATCTGGTCGACATCCATCACGTCAGCCGCTCGTTTGGCAGCGTTCGAGCCCTGCGCGACGTGAATCTCACGCTCTCCAGCGGCACCATCGGCCTGGTGGGCAACAACGGCGCGGGCAAGTCGACGCTCATCAAGGTGCTGCTCGGCCTGCTCAAGCCCGACAGCGGCAGCGGCACCATCCTGGGCTGCGACATCCTGCGCAGCTCCTCCGAGTTGCGCGGCCGCGTCGGCTACATGCCCGAGGCCGCCGCCATGGTCCCCATGCTCAAAGGGGTGGAGTTCGTCGCCTTCGCGGGCGACCTGTACGGCATGCCCCACCGCGACGCGCGACGACGCGCGCACGAAGTGCTCAACTACGTGGGCCTGGGCGAGCTGCGCTATCGCCGCCTGGAGGAGTACTCGGCCGGTAACTTGCAACGGCTTAACCTGGCCGCCGCTTTGGTCCACGATCCGCACCTGCTGTTGCTCGACGAGCCCACCAACGGGCTCGACCCGGCCGGACGCATCGCGATGCTGCAATTGCTCGAAGACCTGATCGCCGAAACCGGCAAGAGCGTCATCCTTTGCACGCACTTGCTGGGCGACGTGGAGCGCATTTGCCAGCAAATCGTGGTGCTAAACCAAGGCACCGTGGTCCGCGCCGGCACGATGGACGAAATGCGCTCGCAGGTGAGCAACCGCTACGAGTTGACCTGGAGCGGCCCCTGCGAGCCCTATCGCGCGGCGCTTGCGGCCGCCGGCGCGACATTCGCCGACTTGCACGACCACGGTCAAAGCAAAGTGATGGTCTCCATCCTCGACGGGTTCTCGACCGCGCGATTCTTCGAGCTTGCTCACCAATCGCAGGCCGTGCTGACCGAGCTGAGGCCCGACGAAGAGAACCTGGAGCGGCTATTCTTCCGCGTCACCGAAGAAGCCGCCACCGCCACCGCCACGTAACCACGAAGTATTCCGACCCATGGACATCGATCAGGCCCGTTATCACGGTTGGCAAGGCCGGTTGCAATCGCCCTGGACCAGTTGCATTGCCATCGTCCGCGTGGCGCTGGTGCAGGTGCTGCGCAACAAGGCGTATTGGCTGCTGCTGGCTTTGGGCGCGTTGCGCTTCGTGGCCTTCTGGAGCATCATCTACGCAGTGACCCAACTGGCGCTGCCCGAGGACGTCGGCGAGGGGTTGCTGAAGCGATTTGGCTTTAGCGCCAATAGCGACGCTACGCAGGACAACGGCTACATCACGTTCATCGACGGGCAAAACGTGATCGTGATGATCCTGTTGGCCTTTTGCGGCAGTCTGTTGGTGGGCGGCGATTTTCGCACCAAGACGCTGCCGTTCTATCTTTCGCGCCGCATCGACAAGCGGCACTACATCGTCGGCAAGCTGCTGGCGGTTAGCGCCATCGTCTCGCTGCTGACCGTGGTGCCGGCGCTTTTGCTGTTTCTGGAGTATGGCATGTTCGCCTCGTCGACCAGCTATTGGATCGACAACTGGCGGATACCCGTCTCGGTCCTCGCCTTCGGCGCCGTGATCTGCATCGTCAACAGCATCCTCTTGGTCACGATCTCGGCCTACCTGCAACGCATCGTGCCGATCACCATCACCTGGGCCACCATGTTTCTGCTGCTGGGCCGCTTGAGCGCGTACGTGGCTCGCGAAACCCAAGTCGAGTACTGGCGGCTGCTCGATCCCTGGCGCGACATGCGGCTCGTCGGCCGACTCACCTTCGGCACCTTTCGCAACGACACCGAGCACGAGCTCGCCTGGTGGTCCCTGGGCATCCTGACCACGCTCTGCGCCATGTCCCTCGCAGCGCTCGTCCATCGCGTGCGCGCGGTCGACGTGGTGGAATAGCCATGGCGTGTATTTTGGTGCCACTGACAGCCTGACAGCGCGGAATCAATCGCATCGGCTCACGTCAGATCCCGATACTCGCGCTGCGAGAACACGACGATCGCCAACAGCAGTCCGCCGACGGCGATGCCCGCCAGTGCCCAAGTGGCCGCGGCCACGCTCAATGGCTCGAACCAGCGCGGGTCGGGCGGCGGCAGCCCCTCGCTCGCGCCGGCCGCGTACATGATCGAGCGGCCGTAATAGTTCACGGCCACGCGCTTCACGATGCCCGGAATGCTCCCCAAAAGTACTTCCATGAACAACGCGTAAACCAGTGCGATGATCGTGGAGTGCCGAAACCACACGGCGAACAGGTGAAACAGACACACATAGGCCAGCGTCATGTAGACAATCGCCGGCAAATACAGCGGAAATGCGATCTGCCCGACTTCGCCCGCCAATTGGCAGTACAGCCAGTAGCTGCCCACGGTCAAACCCAGCACGAGCGGCAGCGTCGCCGTGAACTTGGCCAGCAGGATCAATGCCCGCGGAATCGGCCGCACGAGCAGGAACACCAGCGTGCGGTCCTCGCGGTCGCCGCCGATGCTGGCCGTGCCAAAGGCCAGCGCGCAAATCGGCACCACGAACGAAGCGAAGATCAGAATCATGAACTCGCTGAATTCGCGAAACTCGTGCGGCGAGTATTCCTGTCCATAATGTCTGCGCAGCACGAACAGCAAGCATCCGGCCAACGGCAACAGCACCATCATCGTGCTGGCGGAAAAAGCCAGCCGGCGGAACGTCAGCGCAGCCAACGTGCCCCAGGCGCGCAACAGTTTCATGGTCGTCCCCGCTTCATGGCCGCCCCTGCTGCAAATAGTCGAACACGGCGTCAGCCCCGGCATCCAGCGTCTGCATCCGCCGCACCGTAATTCCATAGCGGCAGACCAACTCGCCCACGAACGCGAAAAACTCGGCCGGGTTACGAGTCCGCACTACCAGCGAGTCGTCGCGCACTTCCACGCCCTGCACGTCCGGATACTCGGCCACCAGCGCCGCTAGCCGCCGCGCCGGCTCGGCCACGATCTCGACCACTTGCGGTCGATATTTCATCAACCCACGCACTTCGGCCAAGGTGCCCGAGGCCACGACCCGCCCGCGCGAGATCATCAAGATGGAGCGGCACAACTGCTCGATCTCGATGAGGATGTGGCTGGACACGAGGATCGTCTTGTTTTGATCCGCCAGTCGAAACAGCAGTTCGTTGATTTCTCGCCGCCCGCCAGGGTCGATGCCGGTCATCGGCTCGTCGAGCAACAGCAGCCAGGGATCGTGTACTAGTGCTTGGGCGAGCTTGATCCGCTGCCGCATGCCGTGGCTGCATCCGGCTAACCGCCGCCCGGCCCGATCGGCCATGCCGACTTCCTCCAGCACGTACGCGGTTCGTTCGCGCGCCTCGACGCGCGAAAACCCGTGCAGCCGGGCCATCGTGTACACGAACTCACGTCCGGTCATCTCTTCGTAGAAGTTCGAGAGGTCGGGGCTGTATCCCAAGTGATGCTTGGCCGCGGTGCTCCAGGCGTCGTGCGTGCCGATTCGCACGCGGCCCTGCGTGGGGCGCAACTGACCGCTAGCCAGTTTGATGATCGTGCTCTTGCCGGCGCCATTGGCGCCCAGCAATCCCGTGATGCCCGGCCCGATGCGGCAACTGATGTTGTTCACGCCGATCACGGGCCCATAGAACTTCGTCACCCCGTCGAACGACAGCAACAGCCGCTCGCCCGCCGCGCGATGCGCGGGCATGTCGGGATCAGTATGGTGAGTCGGGCGTTGCATCGTCGTTGGCCGGCCAGGTGCAAATCCGAGGGCAGCTTCATCGCATCCGGCCCGGCAAGCCCGGCACCAGGGGGCCTGGCGATTCGCCAAACGTCGAAACCCGCTCGATCGGCATGCCGTTATAATGGGGCCGTCGCGCCGCTATCGCGCGCCGGCGAATGCACGCAGCAAACCGATCACCGACTCAAGGACCCCACCATGCTTCGCACCGTTGTCGCCACAGCCGCTATTGCGTCGTTCAGTTGTCTCGTCTCGCATGCCGAGGAGGCGCCTAAAATGACCATCTCTCTCACCAGCCCGGCAATTGAAAACGGCAAACCAATTCCAAAAAGGTATACGGCCGATGGCGACGATGTTTCGCCGCCGCTGGCGTGGGGCGACTTGCCGGCCGGCACGCGCGAGTTGGTTGTCATCTGCGACGATCCCGATGCGCCTACGCCGCAGCCCTGGGTACACTGGCTAATTTACAAGATTCCCCCGGACGCGAAGGGCTTGCCCGAGGACGTCGCCATCGACGAGCGCCTCGACACTCCGGCCGGCGCACTGCAAGGCAAGCTCTCCTGGCGCTCGGGCCAGACAATCGGCTATCGCGGCCCGGCGCCGCCGCCCGGCAAGGTGCACCACTACCAGTTCCGCGTCTATGCGCTCGACAAGCCGCTCGACGTCGAGCCAGGACTGGAAAAGAGCGCGCTCGTCGAAGCGATGACCGGCCACATCCTGGGCGAGGGTCTGCTGGTGGGCACCTATCAACGCTAAACGAGAGCACGCCTGGTCGCTCGTCGAACGACCAGGCGTGCGCTTTCGTTGCGTTTGGATTTGATCGAGCGCGGATCTCTTAACGATACGTATATGGCGTGGTGCCGGGCGCGGCCGGAGCGGCCTGATACGCGTTGTACTGTTCCGAGGCCGTATAGGCCGGCGCTTGTTGCGCCGCGGGCGTGGCATACGGATTTGCTTGCTGCGCGTAAGCGGTCGTTTGCGGAGCCGCGTTGGCCGCGAGGTACGGATTTGCCGCGCCTTGCGGAGCGCCATAGCCAGCGGCAGCCGTGGCATACGGATCCGAGGGCGGCATGTAACCGCCTGCCGGCGCAGTGTTGGCCGCATACGCGCCTTGGGCGGCCGGCACGGTCGTCGGCGGATAAGGCGTCACCGGATACTGCGTGGCGCCAGCGGGCGCCGCCGAGCCAGCGTAGCCAGCGGGTGGCATGCTGACCGTCGGCGAGGCCGTCGATCCGAACGACGGCGCGGCCGGCGCATTGCTCGACGCGAGACTCTCAGTCTTGCTCTTCGATTTGAAACTCAGCGACTGCCACCACGACTTTCCACTGCTTTTGTTGGTCGTCGAGCAGCCGGCCAGGCCGAGGGCCAGGCAAAACAAAATCGCGGCATGGGCGGTGCGAGATCGCATGGATAGGGTCCTCGTGATTTGGGTCGGGCGAATGCCCACGCGCGTCGCATGCCCACCGCCATCGGGGCACGCAAGGGGCGCTCGCCACATGAATACGGGATTACGTGGATGGGAAGCCGTCGTCCGCGGTGCGGGTTCAAGAGTCCGCGACAACTGCCTGTTGGGGATATTCGGATTGTACGCGGCGCGAACCTGACCCAATCCAAAGTTTTTTACCAACCCAATCAACACGAACGCCGCAAACTCTCGCTATCCTGCCGCGCCGTCGGTGCACCCTTGGAACCCAGCTTGCTAGCTATGCAGACCGCTAGCCGCCATCGAGAATTATCCGGCATGCGGCAGACTGGCCGCTTCACATGGAGCACACCGCGGCCGGCTGCAACGCATCAACCGTCGATCGCGTTTCATCCGGAATACCGACGTCGAGAATCGAGCCGCCGCTGACGAAGCCCTCGGCCGTGACGTCCGTCCACAGAGCCTCGGCGACGAACGACAAATGCAGGCCGTCGGGCAACCGGATCGTCAGCACGACGATCCGTCCCTCGATAGGCGTCGTGTGCAAAAATGAAATGCCGCCGGCCGAGAGGTCGCGCAGTGTTCCGGAAAACGGCTCGGACAAATCGCAGCTCAGATCGTCGTGGTCGATCACCACCGTGATCTCCATCGGCAGTCGTCCGAGATGCTCGGAGCGTCGCTCGGCTCGGCGGTCCTTCGCACGCCTTTGCGTGTGAGCCGCGGAGTTGGACATGTCGGCGCCCGCGCTGACGGTGACGCGCCGCACCGCGGCATTGATCGCCTCGCGGGCTGCGCCTTGTTCCGTGATCCGTGCCAAACCGAACGTCGTGCGGGCTTGGATGGCGCTGTGCCGCGCGCGCTTGAGCCGCACGTTGCGGCCCTTTTCCAACACGCCCAGGCCCACCGACGCAACGAGGCCATAGAGCCCCAGCGTCGACCACTGAGCTTGCAGTTGATCGTCCAGCGACTTGCCCCAGGCCGCGGCCAGGATACACACGCTCAACCAGGCCATGAGCGAAGGTATCGAGACGAACCGCCGCTGTCCCGGTTCTTCGAACGGGTCCATAAGGGATCCTCCACGCACAAAAATAGGCCCGGGCGTGGGGGTGTCAAATCGAAACGCGCAACCCGCCGAAACTCGCGCACGTACGCGCGCCGGGCTCTTTCCGCACGACAAACCGCTCCCAGCGCCGAACCTGACGGCCGTTTTGGTTGGGCCTGGTGCGATTGCAGGAGCGCCCCGACGACTGTGGGGCCTCGGCCGGCGATAACACGCAATTCCCAGGCGGCAAATAATGGTTCGATTTGCACGATTGTCCGGCCCACACCGAATCCACGCCGCGCGGTCCGAACTGGCACGTCCTTGCAATCGAACTATTGCTTCGCCGCTTCGGCTTGAATCTCCGCCTCGAAATCGCCCGTCACCGCGGCCGTCGAGTCGGAATTGATCCGCGGGTACACTTCCTGAAACTTCGCCACCAGCGCGTCGTAGGGTACGTCGGCCGCGCAGCCGTAGTCGTGCAGATACTCCATATAGCGATGGCCCGCGAGATCGAACGGGTGATAGATCGAATCGTGCACGCCGTCGAAGTCCAAGGGCGCGATCCGCGCTTTTTCGCACAGCGTGCGGTTGAAGGCCGTCGTGGCCTTGACCCACTTGCCCCGCAAGTACAGCTCGTTGTAGCCGTGGTAGTAGAAAACGTCCGTCCCTAGAAACTCGATCAGCTTGGTGGTGGCCATGTGGTTGCGGACGTTGGCATAGCCCAGCCGGCAGGGAATGCGAGCGGCGCGACACAGCGCCGCCAACAGCACGCTTTTCGAGACGCACCAGCCCGTGCCCGACTCCAGCACGCGCGTGGCCCGCAGCCCTGCGCGTGAGATATCCAGATCGTAGGCCGTATAGCGAATGCCGTCGCGGGCCGCATAGAACAGGCGGCAGGCCCGCTCGACCTCGTCAGTCGTTGCTCCCGACACCTCCTCGGCCAATGCCACGATGGCCGGTGCGTCGGAGTTCACGAACCACGTGGGCTTCAGAAACGAATCAAGCGATTCGGTCATGTCGGACTCGCAAAGAGGACGAATGGTTCACGCCGCGCGGCCCAGCAAGGTCGCCGGCCGGGTTGCAACTACACGGGCATGTCAGGAGTCGTGCCACCGAGTCCCCCCACCTTCGAGCCAGCCCATGAAAATAATGTGCGATTCAAAAAATCTAGCTGCCGACCGCGCAAAAGGCAAACCCATGCATTATTCTATGATTTGAGGGTAACCGCTCGTAGCAGGGATAAATGGTCCGTCGCGCCGGTCGGACGCACGAGCGCAACCCTTGGCAAGCGTTGGCTCACCACCAGGTGATGTCCATTGGATCCGGCGGCAAACCGCTAACGCAAGAGACCGATGACATCTGATACTACGGGGATCGACCCGGCCAAACTTGGCGAAATGGCACGGACCTGCGCTTGCTTGAACTTCCGCAAAGGCTCGCGCAGCGTTACGCAGTTCTTCGATCAGATTCTGGCTCCCACGGGCATCCGCTCCACGCAACTGGTCATTCTGATGGCCGGCGAGTTGCTGGGCCCTAGCAGCATCGCGCGGCTGGCCCGCGAGCTAGTCATGGACCGCTCGACGCTCACCCGCAATCTCAAGCCGCTTTTGAATCTGGGCCTGTTGCAGCTTTCGGCGGCGGAAAACGGCAAGCAGAAGACCGTGGAAGTCACGCCCGCTGGACGCAGCACGCTGATCAAGGCGGCGCCCTATTGGGAGCGCGCTCAAGGGCATCTTGTCAGTCACTTCGGTCCCGAACATTGGAATCGGATCGTGACCGATCTGGGCAACATCGTCAACGCCACGCGATCGGGACCTGCGGGGTTGATGTGAGCGCCCGAACGAACGCGACGCTCTGAAAAGCGAAATAGACCCGAGTTACCTTGCTGCGTCGCTATTCCGGCAGTGTGTCACCTTGACGCGGATCGCCGGCGCCCCATCGCCCGCGGTACTCATCGGCCGGATACTTCGCTGCGTTCTTCAGCATCTTGTCGGCCAAGGCCTGCGACAGATCGAGCCCCAATTCGTTGGCCATCGCCAGTGCATAACACAGCACGTCGGCCAATTCCTCGCCGGCCGCGGCCCGCTTGGCCTCGTCGTGCGCCACGGCGCGCGACTCTTGCGGATCGAGCCATTGAAAGTGCTCCATCAGTTCGGCCGCTTCGATCGCCAGCGCAATGGCCAGGTTCTTCGGCGTGTGAAACTGGTGCCAGTCGCGCTCCTCGACGAATCGGTCGACCAATTTTCGCAACTCGGCAATCGTCGTTTGGTCGTCGGCCATGTGCGCTCATTCCTCGATTGCCGGCGTCCCGTCACCGACTGCTGCCGTCGCGTCGGCGCGCAACCGATAGCGCTCGGCCAGGTGCACCAGCACCTCCAGCAATAGCAGATCGGCGCGCGACAGCACGTGACGCGCGCTGCGATTGCCCAGCCCTTGAACCAATTCTTCGAGCACTTGCACGTGCAGTTGCATGGTTTGCGGGGCGGTCGCGCGGGCACCGGCGAGCATCTCAGCCAGCTCTCCCATCTCGCTTGTCAGGTTGCCCGAACCCATGATCACGTGGGCCCGCAACATTTCGCGGTAATGATCGCGCAACGGCTCGGCCAATGGCGGCGCATCGCACACCCGAGCCGCGCGGCTGCCCAGGAAACCCGCTTCGCACGTAGCCGAGTCCTCGTCGCACGCTCCCTGCGAATCGCGCGCTAGCCCACGCTGCTCGGTCAACAGCCGCTGCGCTTCGTGCTGTTCAAACTGCAGGCGGTGCCGCTCGGCTTGCAACAGCCGCCGGTTCTCGCGAATCAAATGATGTCGCTCGGTCGCCCGGGCTACGATCCACAATACGCTACGCGTGGTGGCCGTGTTGACGCAAACGTAGGCATCCGCGCCGACTTCGTAGCACAGCGCGCTCAGCTCCTGCTCGCTGGGCTGGCCCAACACGACCAGTGGCTCCTCCGCGCCGCCGGCCCGCAGCCCGTCGACAAACGCCAAGGCGTCGAGCTGGCCCGGCTGATGGCTGACCAGCACCGCATCGAACACCACCTCGCGCAATCGCTCGAGCCCGGCGGTCGCGCCGTGCGCCTCTTCCAAGTGCATCGCGCATGCGCTGTCGCTGGCAAAGGCTTCGGCCAACCATCCGCCGGTGCGCAGCGGCGTGGTGACATACAACACTCGCATGCGCGGGGGCAAGATGCCCCACGGCGTGGCGGGCAACGTGCGTGGGCTGTGCTTGACGCTCGTACTCATCGCGCGCTTCCTGCTGTCCAGCTTCCCGGCGGCGGCACATCGTAGCCCAGCCTACCAGTGCGGTCAACGGCGACCCATCGCACCGCCAATTCGCTTGCGGCCACGGCATTTGCGACCGCAGTGGCATGGCCTAGAATGTCCCTTACCAATCGCCCCGCTGCGGGCAATCGCACCGTTCCAATGTACGCGACGAAAGCCAACTGAATGAAAATTGCCTATCTCGACTGTGCCAGCGGCATCAGCGGCGACATGACCTTGGGTGCATTGGTCGACGCGGGCATTGACCTGGCAGCGCTCAATGCCGGAGTCCAATCGCTGGGTCTGCCCGCGGTGCGGCTGATCGCCACGTCAGTCAAGAAAAAGGGCTTTCGCGCCACGCAGATCACGGTCGAGCACGAACCCGAGCACAAACACCGGCACTTGCACCACATCACCGCTATGATCGACAGCAGCTCGATCACGTCGCGGCAGAAAGATCTGGCGCATCGCATCTTTCGACGACTGGCCGAGGCAGAAGCCAAGGTGCACAACTCCACGATCGAAAAAGTCCACTTTCACGAAGTGGGCGCGGTCGACTCGATTGCCGATATCGTCGGCGCCGCAATCGGCTGGGACCTGCTTGGCGCCGAACGGATCGTAGCCTCCGCGGTGCCCACCGGCGCCGGTTTCATCGAGATCGCGCACGGCCGCTGTTCGATTCCGGCGCCGGCCACGGCCGAGTTGCTGCGAGGCGTGCCGCTGGCCGCCTCCGCCGTCGATTGCGAGCTGACCACGCCGACCGGCGCCGCCATCCTGGCCACGCTGGTCGACAGCTATGGACCCTTGCCATCGATGACCATCGAACGCATCGGCTATGGCGCCGGTCAGAAGGATCTGGAAGAGCAAGCCAATCTGCTGCGGCTCTTGGTGGGCCAGTCGAACGATAGTCAAGCCGACGAGCGGCTGTGGATCGTCGAAACCAATCTCGACGACAGCTCGGGCGAAGTGATCGGACACACGATCGCGCAACTGTGGGGCGCCGGCGCGCTGGACGTCTATACCACGCCGATCCAAATGAAGAAAAATCGCCCCGGCGTCACGCTCACCGCGCTTTGCCCGCTCGACGCCGTGCCGGCGCTCGAAGCCATCCTGTTTCGCGAAACCACCACGCTCGGCATCCGCCGCCACGAAGTGCTGCGCCGAAAATTGCGCCGCGAGAAGCACGAAGTAGAAACACCCTGGGGCAGAGTCGCCGGCATCGCCGCCTGGCTCGACGACAAGACCGCCCGCTTCTCGCCCGAGTACGAGTCCTGCCGCCAACTGGCCGAGCAACACCACGTCGCGCTCCGCGACGTCTACGATGCGGCCCAGCAAGGATATCGAAAGTTGGAGTCCAGGCTTTAGCCTGTCTTCGTAAAACTCGAACACGCTTCAAAGCTGAGGAGACCCAGACATCCTAAAGGCCGGACCCCAACACGTTCGCGACCGCCTCCTTCCCAAACACCGGCGCTTGGCAGGCGAAGTTCTCGCATAGGTACAGGCCCGGCTCGGGGCCGGTGAGCTCCTTGCCGGCGAACAGCGATTCGAGCGCCTGCGACCGGGGCGCGGCGCCTTGCGGGGCGCGGCACGCCACCAGCTTGTTCGGCAGGAAGCGCTGCCGTAGCAACGACAGCACGGCCCTCGTGTCGCCCGAGCGCGCATCTCCCAGCACGACGATCTCGGGCGTCGGCCCCAGGTAGAAATCGAGCGCTAAGAGCATTTGCCCCGCGGCGCGCGGTGCGTGGTCCATCACGCCCGAGGCGGCAGTGAGCGTGCGCTCGGCCGCAGTCAAGAAGTCGCTGCGGCCGGTCAGCTTGCCCAGTCGCAACAGCGCCAATGCCGCCGTCGAATTGCCGCTCGGCACGGCATTGTCGAACAAGTCCTTCTGTCGCGTGAGCAGTTTCTCGTGGTCGCTGGCCGTATAGAAAAACCCGCCCAACTCCGCGTCCTCGAACAGCCGCAGCATCAACTCCGCCAGCGCAATTGCCTCATCGATCCACCGCTCGTCGAAATCGGACTGGTACAACCGCACGAGCGCCGCGGCCAGGCAGGAATAGTCATCCAGGTACGCGTCCAGTCGCGCATCGCCGCGCCGCCACGTGTGCAACAGCCGCCCATCCTCGCGCCGCATGCCGCTCAGCAGGAAGCTGGCAGCCCGCTGGGCCGCCGCGAGGTAGCGAGGCTCGTCGAAGGCGTCGGCCGCTTCGCACAGCGCCTCGATCATCAAGCCGTTCCAAGCCACCAGCACCTTGTCGTCCAGCCCGGGGTGCACGCGCTGTTCGCGCACGGCCAGCAGCTTCGCCCCATCGCGGGCCAACTCGTCGGCCAATTCCCGCTCATCGCGCCCGACCACCGCCGCAAACTGCGCGAGTGTCTTGGGCCGATTGAGAATGCTCAGGCCGTGCTCGAAATTTCCCTCGGGCGTGACGTCGTAGTAGCGACAGAACGTCTCGGCCGCGCCGGCACCCAATACTCCGGCGATGTCTTCTGGCGTCCACACGAAGAACTTGCCTTCTTCGCCCTCGCTGTCGGCATCCTGCGTGCTGTAAAATCCGCCGGCCGGGTCAGACATCTCGCGCAGCACATAGTCGCACGTTTCCCGCGCGATTCGAGCGTACTCAGCGTTGCGCGTCGCGCGAAAGGCGTCGACATAACACGGCACGAGCAGCGCGTTGTCGTAGAGCATCTTTTCAAAGTGCGGCACCAGCCAGCGCTCGTCGACTGAATAGCGGTGGAAACCGCCACCAAGTTGGTCGTACATGCCGCCGGCAGCCATCTTGTCGAGCGTGAAGGTGACCAGGTGCAGCACGTTTTCATCCGGTCTCCGTCGCCAGGCGTTCAACAGCAGCCGCAGATCCATCGGATGGGGAAACTTGGGCGCCGGGCCGAATCCGCCGTGGATCGGATCGAACGACCGCTCCAATCCCCGCACCGCGCCATCGATCAGCGAGCCCGCCAGCTCGCCGCCGGCAAGCTGCGGCGCGGCCGCCGTACGCATGTGCTCCACCAGCGTTTCTGCCTGTTCCACGGCCTGCGCGCGGCGATTCTGCCAGGCGTCGGCCACGCCCGAGAGCACCTGGTCGAAGCCCGGCATGCCCATCCGCCCTTGCGGCGGCCAATATGTGCCGCCATAAAAGGGTTTCAGCTCGGGCGTCAAGAACACCGACATCGGCCAGCCGCCGCGCCCGGTCATCAACTGCACCGCGTTCATGTAGATCTGGTCCAGGTCGGGGCGCTCCTCGCGATCGACCTTGATGCACACATAGTGCTCGTTCATCCGCCGTGCGATCGCGTCGTTCTCGAAGCTTTCGTGCTCCATCACGTGGCACCAATGGCACGCCGAGTAGCCGATCGACAGAAAGATCGGCTTCTCCTCTCGCC
>JBBDYK010000298.1:0-14693 GCA_040901665.1 Pirellulales bacterium
AGAACACGTCGGCCGTCACCTGTTTCTCCTTCTATGCCAACAAGACCATCACCACCGGCGAAGGAGGCATGGCAGTCACCGACGACCCGGCCCTGGCGCACCGCATGCGCATGATGTCGCTGCACGGGCTGTCGCACGATGCCTGGGACCGCTACTCCGGCGGCCGAAGCTGGGACTACCAGATCGTTGAAGCCGGCTACAAATACAACATGACCGACGTGGCCGCCGCCATCGGCGTGCACCAGATCGCCCGGGCTGAAGCCATGCGCTGCGAGCGCGAGGCGATTGCGATGGACTATCGGACGGCGTTTGCCGAGCAGCCTCAGATCGAGTTGCCGATCGTACCGGAGAATCGTCTGCACGCGTGGCACTTGTTTCCGATTCGCTTGCGGTTGGAGCAACTCGCAATCGATCGCAACACCTTCATCGACGAACTTCGCGCCGCCGGCGTGGGCTGCTCCGTTCATTGGCGGCCGCTGCATTTGCATCCTTACTATCGCGAGCGCTTTGGTTGGACGGCCGAGGCATTTCCCGTGGCGTCTCCCCTTTGGGAACGCGTAATCATCTTGCCCTTGTTGCCGGTCATGCAGGACGCCGAACGTGCCTATGTGGTGCGGACTGTGCGCGACTTGTGTCAACAGCATCGCAAATGACGAGCGACGCCACGGTAGTTGCAACCCCACGGCAGCCGCACGTCGGAGCACCGCCAGCGAATTGGTTCCGCGCATTGCTGGCCGGTTTGGTGCTAGCGGCGCCGGCCCTGCTGGTAACGGTCGATTCGGCCCTGGCCTACGCCCGCGGATGGCGGTTTAGCTCGCGCTTCGATCTGAGCGGCGCGCTCGCGGCAGCGGCATGGCTGCTGGTCGTCGCAGTGGCGTGCCTCGTGCCCGCGAGTCGCCGGCGATTGGCCGTCAAGTTGCCGCAACTACTCGCGCTATCGCTCAGTGTGTGTGCTGGGTGGTTGGCGTCCGAGTTGGCCCTGGGACCTCTGCTCGAACGGATCGATAACCCGTACTTGTCGCGGCCCGGGCTCACGCGCGTCTATCGTCCGCTGCCGGGCATGATGCGCGACGTGGGGCCAGAGTCGCATGTTCGCACGAATTCGTGGGGCATGCGTGGCAGCGATCCGCCGCCACGCGAGACGGCATACCGCATCTTGTGTCTGGGAGGCAGCACTACCGCTTGCACCTATCTGGATGACACGAAGACCTGGCCCGCGCTCGTGGAATCACGCATGCAATCGAGTGCCTCCACCGAGAAGCCTGCCAGGTTCTGGGTTGGCAATGCGGGATTGCCCGGCCTGCGATCGATGGAAAACCTGCGGTTCCTTCAGCAATCGCAACGGGTGAACGAAGTGGATTGCGTGGTCGTGCAGACCGGCGTCAACGATTTGATCTCTTGCTTGGCTGGCCTCCGTCCGGCGCCGCCCCTTTGGATTCGTTCTCACGTGTGGCGGATGGCCCATGTCATTATCCGTAGTTCGATTGAGTCAGGGACGTTGGTGGAGGACGCCGCCGGCGACGTCTATCGGCGAAGACGAGCGATTCGCCAGGCGGCCGCGATCAGCGACGATGCCCCGCCGTTGGAGCCGTGTTTGCAGAATTTCGCCGACAATATACAGGCGATCATCGAGGTGTGCCGGCAGCACCACGTGCGCGCGGTCTTCACGACGCAGCCGGTTTTGTGGCGAGCGGACCTCGACGCCCAGAACGAATCGCTGTTGTGGTTCGGCCAGCTTGCCGACGGACGCTTTCTGTCAGCGCGAATGTTGCGGGCGGCCGCCGACCAGTACAACGACACGTTGCGCAACGTGTGTGCGTCTGAAGGCATCGGGCTGATCGACCTCGACGAGTTGAATGGCGATCCGACAGCCTTCTACGACGATTGCCATTTCACCGAGACGGGCGCTCGCCGCGTGGCGCAGCTCGTGGCGGAGTGGCTGCTCGAGCATCCGGACGACGCGCGCAGCGGGGCAGAATCATGACCGCGATCCTCGGCATTTCGGCCTTCTATCATGACTCGGCCGCCGCGCTGATTGTCGATGGGCAGATCGTCGCCGCCGCACAAGAGGAACGCTTCACGCGCAAGAAGCACGACGAGGGCTTTCCCAAGCACGCCGTGGACTATTGCCTGCAAGCGGCCGGCATCACAAGCAGTCAGCTCGACTACGTCGGTTTCTACGACAAGCCATTCTTGAAGTTCGAGCGACTGCTGGAGACCTTTCTGGCCACCGCCCCCGGCGGCTTCCGCGCGTTTCTGCACTCGATTCCCGGCTGGCTGCGACAGAAGCTGCACGTGCCGCGCGAGATCCAGCGCGGACTTGGCCACGGGTATCAAAAGCGCTTCGTGTTTGCCGAGCATCACGAGTCGCACGCCGCCAGCGCTTTTTTCCCTTCGCCCTTCGACGAGGCGGCAATCCTGACGCTCGATGGCGTCGGCGAATGGGCCACTGCCAGCTTCGGCTACGGTCGCGGCAACCGCATCACGCTTACGAATGAGCTGCGTTTTCCGCATTCGTTGGGCATGCTGTATTCGGCGTTCACCTATTATTGCGGGTTTCGCGTCAATTCCGGCGAGTACAAGCTGATGGGCTTGGCGCCGTACGGAGAGCCGAAATACGCCGAGCTGATTCGCCAGCAACTGCTCGATCTGAAACCTGACGGCTCGTTTCGCCTGGAGATGCGCTACTTCGACTATCACCGCGGCTTGACGATGACCTCGCGAGCCTTCGATCGCCTGTTCGGCGGTCCGCCGCGCTCGGCGGAATCGCCGCTGACGCAGCGCGAAATGGACATCGCGGCGTCGATTCAACTAGTGACCGAAGAGATCATGCTCGCCGCGGCGCGGCACGTGCACCGCCAGACGGGTCTCAAGAATCTGTGCCTGGCCGGCGGCGTGGCGTTGAACTGCGTTGGCAACGGGCGGATCCTGCGCGAGGGACCGTTCGAGCAACTGTGGATCCAGCCGGCGGCCGGCGATGCTGGCGGCGCCTTGGGCGTCGCGCTCTTCATTTGGCATCAGTTGCTCGACAATCCCCGCGCGGCCGCCCCGCACGACAGCCAGCAGGGCTCATTCTTGGGCCCCGAGTTCAGCGATGACGAGATCAAGCGGTTCTTGGATCTTGCCGGAGTTCCGTATCAGTATTGCGCGTCGGACGACGAATTGTGCGATCGCGCGGCCGACCTGCTGGCCGACGAAAAAGTCGTAGGTTGGTTTCAAGGGAGAATGGAGTTTGGGCCTCGCGCTCTGGGCGCCCGCAGCATCCTGGGAGATGCGCGCAACGGAACGATGCAGTCGGTGATGAATCAGAAAATCAAGTTTCGCGAGTCGTTTCGACCGTTCGCGCCGGCTGTGCTGGCCGAGCACGCGCCTGAGTATTTCGAGTTGTCGCCTGGGATCGAGAGCCCGTACATGTTGTTAGTAGCTCCCGTGCAGGCGGCGCAGCGAGTCGCGGCCGCCTCGCCCGCGCCCGCCGTGGGCCTCGACAAGCTGAAGCAGCTCCGATCGACGATTCCGGCGGTCACGCACGTCGACGATTCGGCCCGCGTGCAAACGGTCGATGGCGATCGTCACGGCCGCTATCGCAGTTTGCTCGAGCGATTCCATGCCAAGACCGGGTGTCCGGTCTTGATCAACACGAGCTTCAACGTGCGCGGTGAGCCAATCGTGTGCACGCCCGAGGAAGCCTACCGCTGTTTTCAGTCGACGCACATCGACGCGCTCATATTGGGGCGATTCGTGCTGGTGAAACACGGCACGAGCGATTCCTTGGCCAACGAAGCTTACTTACGGCAATTCGCCCTGGACTGATCGATGGCTTTGCTCGATTTCAACCGCAACCCGTCGCCCCGCGAGGTACGCCAGTTTGCGCTCTACTGGCTGAGCGGCTTTTGCTGCTTGCTGGCCGCTTGGGCTTACTTTCGTTATGGATCGTGGACAGTCGCCGTGACGTTGGGCATCGGTGCGGTGGCGAGCATGGTGCTGGGGCTGCTGCGTCCCATGTGGATGCGCATCGCATTCCTGGTCTGGATGGGCGCGGCTTATCCGATCGGCTGGTTGATTTCACATACCCTGTTGGCCGCGATCTACTATCTGGTCATCACGCCGATCGGCGCATTGTTGCGGTTGTCAGGCCGTGATCCACTGGCGCGCCGCTTCGACCGCGATGCGGAGACCTATTGGACGAGCAGGGAACCGTCGGCCGATCCCGCCCGCTACTTTCGGCAGTTCTGATGACTCGCACCCAGGCGTACGATCGGCAGAATCGGATCGATCGGGCGCGAGCGACCGGCTGCAATACGAGTGACTCGCCGCCGTGTTGCAACTCGTAGGGTAGCTGCCAGACCTGACGGGCACCGTCTGATAGAATGGGAGGACCACTTCCCGCAGCCGCTGCACCATGCACCCTCGCACACGCCATGCCCTCGGATTTCGTTCTCACGACACGGGCGACCGACTCTCCTTGGCAGGCCGGGCCGATCATCGCCGACGAGGACGGACTGCGCGTGAGATTTCGCCCTCTCGCTGGCGAGTGCGCGCATCTAGGAATGCATTGACGGCCATCGATTCGGCAACGGCGCGGGTGCTGCACCGAATTGCCGCGCGTCCCAGCGTTCATCGTAAGCCATGCTCGACACGACGAAACCACCCTTGAAACCCGCCGGACTCGACATCACCGAACCCCAGAGCACTCCTGCGCCGCCCGCGGGCGGCGGACTGTTCAGTCGGCTGGCCGGCGCGACGCTCAACTACGGCATCGGCGGCATTCTTCCCCAGTTGATCAGCTTCCTGCTGATCCCGCTCTATACGGCGTTCCTGTCACCGGCGGACTACGGCATTCTGGAATTGGCGTCCACGCTGGGAGCCACCACGGTAATCTTGATGCGGTGCGGCGTGCCGGGAGCCTTGACGCTCTATTACTTCGATTTTGGGGAACGCTCGGCGCTTACCGACTATGTGACGACGATTGCGCGGGCGGTCAACGTTACGAGCATCGCCGTCGGGCTGTTGATTCTGGCAATTGCTCCTTGGACGATCGCCCCATGGATGGAGTTGCCGTGGTATCCGTTCGTGATCCTGGTGGTTGCCATCCAATTGCTGTCGAGCAACTCGGACTTGCAGCGGCGGCTGATTCAAGCCCGCGAGCAGTCGGCCTATTCGGCGAAATTGTCGCTGGCGTTTTCGCTGTCGAACATTGCGTTGGCCGTGCTATTCGTGGCTGGGTTCCGCTGGGGCGCGGTGGGCATGCTGCTGGCCCAATTGTGTTGCGCTGCGGTATTCTTCGTGCAAGCGCAACGCTACCTGCGGCCCAACCTGGGTGGCCGCTTCCGCCGCGATATGCTCCGGTCGTCTTTCAATTATGGTTTGGGGATCCTGCCCAGCCATCTGTTGACGACCATGTCGCCGCTTCTGACACGAGTCATCCTGACGCAAGTAGACTCGCTGGCCGCGGTGGGTTTGTTCGCTTTAGCGACCAGGATGGCCAGCCCGCTGACCGGAGTGCTGGTCACGGCGTTCAACATGGCGTACTTGCCGCTGTACTTTTCGATTCGCAAGGAAGCCACCGAGAGCGGGCTCTTGCAATTGGCGGCCACGTCGCGCCACGTGTGGCTGGCGGCATTGTTCTGTTTCCTAGGAGTCGCTCTGTTGGGACCGCCCGCCATCGTGCTGATGACTCCAGATCGCTATCATGACGCGGCGCCGCTGGTACCCATCCTGTGCATGGGATTCCTGGCGCAAACGCTGCATACGCTGCTGGGGCCGGACATCTTTTATGCCAAGCGGACGTGGCTGGTGCCCATCGTCACCGGGTCCAGCTTGGCTACGACGCTGGTCGCCGCCGCTATGCTGGCTCCTTCGCACGGTGCAGTGGGCATCGCCTGGGCCACCAGCTTCGGATCGATCGCTGGCATGATCACTGCTGTTTATTTTTCACTACAAACCGTGAGCGTGCCGCATGATTGGTGGGGACTAATTCGTGCGGGTGGTGCAACTGTCGTGGTGTTCGTCGGCGGATACTGGGCCGGCGGTAGTCTGCCGTGGCAGCAAGCCGCAGCAGGCGCGGCAGCCCTGGTCGTATTCCCGATCTTGCTTTGGTTGGCCCGCGACCGGGCCATTCGCGAGACCTGGCAACACGGGCGCGCCCTTGTTACCCGCAATCTCGGTAGGTGGATATGAGCAAAATCGCCTACTATGATCTGCTCAAAATCGCCCAGTGCGACACGGCGCGTGCCAGGTCCGCGAGCTCCGCCGAGCTCCTGCACGTGCATGCCGCGGACAACCCATGGCCGGCCAACGACTCCGCGGCGACTCACGTCGTGCCCTCGATGCGCGACGCGGCGACGCGAACCCGCACCATGCACCAAATCTGGAGTTTGCTCGGACAACTTCCCGAGCTGGTCTACCATGGAGTCGATCTACGCGAAGTCACACGCTACTCGCTGCTGTTTTCCATCGAGCGAGCTTTTCACCAGGCGTGGGTCCTGAGCCACCTGCACAGTGATTTCGGCGGCGACGTCGACTGGTACACCGATTCCGCCGATACCGCGATGGCGCTGCGCGCCTTCGAGGGACAGGATGGACTTTCGCTGCGGATCCATGCGCCTGGTTCGGCCAGCGCGGCACTAGTGCTCCGGCGTCCGTTGGACGCGCTGCGCGTGCGCGGCTGGATGTTGCAGCGCCGGCTCGAGGAATTCCGCTGGTCGCGTCACTCCACTGCGAGCCGTGATGTGGACGTGCCAGGCCGGCATCCCATCGTGTTCGCGGAGTTCTTTCCAAACAGCACCCGTGTCTCGTTGTCGATCGCACGGTACTTGCGCGAACACTCGCATCTGAATCCGGTGTACGTCAGTAAGCGATTGGAGGCCTTGCGGGTTGCAAGCGCCGGGGGCATGCCCGTTAGACTGCTGCGCAGCTTTCGCGGGCGACGCAGCCGCACTTTCTCTCGACGCGCTCTGAGATCGTCGTGGCACACCCTGTTCCAACGACTGGCGAACGCGCCAATCCGCCTCACTCCCAACGGTCCGGACTGTCGCGCCTTTCTATTGCCAGTTCTCGAGCGAGAAGCTCTTCGGGAGTTTGCCGGCGCGGTGGAAATCATCGAGGGCGCCGAGGCGATGCTCGAAGTGCTTCAGCCTGCGGTACTCGCCACGACGACGTGGCTTAGTACATTCGGACGGGCGATGGCCGCAACCGCCAGCCAACGAGGAGTACCGACCGCGTGGATCCAACACGGCCTTTGTTTCGACGAGCCAGAGTTCGTGAACGTTCCGTTTGATTCGTGCCTGGTGTGGGGTCAAATTGATCGGCGACGCTTGACGCAAGCCGGCATCCCGGGAAGCATCCACACAATCGGCGCGCCGCACCTCGACGGATTCATCCAGCGGATTCGAGAAGCTACCCAACACGACGACCGCCCGCACGATGAAGGCGTCATCAACGTTTTGTACCTCGCATCGCGCACCGGCGGCGTGTGGGTGACGACGGCCGCGTCCGAGCGGATGTTCACCGCCGCCGCGAACGTTGTATTGAAGAATCCTCGGGCGGTCTTGACCATCAAGTTGCACCCAGGAGACCACACTGGCCTGGCTCAGCGCGTGGCGGGAAAGTTGGATCGCGTGCGAGTCGTGCAAGATGGCTCGTCGCAAGATCAGATTCTGCAGTGCGATGTCGCCATCGTAACCTCCAGCACCACCGGCTTGGAGGTCTGCACTGCGGACAAGCCGCTCATCTCGTTGACGCCTCCGGGCATGAGGGATGGCGTTGACTATGCCGGCTATGGCGCGGCCCTGTGCGCCACCAACGAACAGGAACTGGAGGCCGCTCTGACGCAACTGCTAACCCGCGATGGCGCCGAGGCACTGCGCGCGGGCCGGCGTCGATTGATCGACGACATGCTGGACGGCGCCCATGGCGCGGCTGTCAAGAAAGGCGCCGACGTGCTGGCTCAGATGGCACGCGGCTCGGAAAGCAACTGACGCGAGTTTCGGCGTATGCGGCGCTTGAAGTGCAAAAACAACCCAAAATGGCCCGGTAGCCCGGCTGCCGAACAGGTCGCGCCGAGAAAATGCCAAAAATTTCGCGGTGCCCTACACGCGGGAGCAGGCAGCACGTTGTTACAATAGCGGTAATTCGGAGCGCGCATCGGTGTCAGGCTCAGTCCAAATCGGAAATGACCGCGTAGGCGGGAACGACGACATGGTCGATCAACATCAGCAAGATGGTCGCGAGCTTCCCTACTTGTCCGTCGTGGCGCCATGCTACAACGAGCAGGAGGTTTTGCCGGAGCTCTATGATCGCGTTAGCAAGGTTTGTCGGAAGTTGAACAAGTCGTATGAAATTGTGCTCGTCAACGACGGCTCGAAGGATACGACCTGGTCCATGTTGCGCGATCTGGCTGCCCGCGACTCCCACGTCGTGGCAGTCAATTTGGCGCGGAATCACGGTCACCAATTGGCACTATCCGCAGGGCTGTCGATCTGCCTGGGCCAGCGTGTTCTGGTGTTGGATGCCGATCTGCAAGATCCTCCCGAGCTGTTGCCGGAAATGCTGGCCGTGATGGACCAGGGCGTGGACGTGGTCTATGGCCAGCGTCGTACGCGGTACGGCGACTCGCTCCCCAAACGCATCGCGTGCGCCGTATTTTACCGCACGCTGCGGCAATTGTCGGATCACCCGATCCCGCTCGACTCGGGAGATTTTCGCCTGATCAGTCGTCGCGCTTTGGATATCCTGGTCTCCATGCCGGAACGCCATCGCTTCCTGCGAGGCATGGTCAGTTGGATCGGCTTTCGGCAGGAGCCTTTCTTGTACGACCGTGATCCGCGATTCGCGGGCGAGACCAAGTACCCGCTGCGCAAATTGATTGAGTTGGCCGTGAACGGGGTCACGGCATTCTCCACCAAGCCCTTGCGGCTGGCGATCCATTTCGGACTGTTGTCGATCATGTTCGCGCTGCTGCTGTTCGTATACTCGATCGTCTCGTGGTTCATCTTTCCCGACGCTCCGAAGGGCTGGGCCAGCTTGATGGGCGCCGTCTCGATCCTCGGCGGCATCCAGCTATTGGTCCTGGGGGTCCTGGGCGAGTATCTGGGACGGCTGTATGAGCAGGCAAAGGGTCGACCACTTTTCATCGTAGACCGCATCTATCGCTCGCAAACCGACGGCTCGCCCGCGCCCGAGATGGATCGCGCGACGGCGCCGTCGTCGAGCCTCATGAACGGTGGATATGTTGCGAACAAGACTGCTTAGCGCGGCGCGCGCCGCGGGCCGGATGCGCGTGCTCAATGCGGCCGCGCTGCTGTGGTTCGCATCTGTCAAACGAGTGGCCGGATGGCTGGGCGCCGACGCGCTGCCGTTGATCTACAATTCGCGCTATTTCAACGCCGAAACGAACATGACCCTGCCGACGGCGCCCGCAGTCGTCGATATCCTGATCGACGAGTTTCGGCCTCGAACCGTCGCCGACGTCGGCTGCGGCACGGCCGTATACCTCCGCGAGTTCCAACGTCGTGGCGTCGAGATTTGGGGGTGCGACGGTAGCGAAGTAGCCCGCCAGAACGCGCTCATTCCTCAGGAGTTGATCGAGGTTCGAAACCTGACGCAACCTCTTGCTGTGGCCCGACGCTTCGACCTGGTAACTTGCTTCGAAGTTGCCGAGCATATTCCCGCGGCCTTTGCCGACGCTGTTGTTGAGAACATCGTTTCGCTCGGAAATGTCGTCGCTTTCTCCGCCGCGCATCCCGGCCAGGGTGGTGTCGACCACGTCAACGAGCAAACGGGGGCGTATTGGATCGCGCGCTTCGAGAATCGGGGCTACCGCTATCGGGACGACCGCACAAAACGGCTAAGATCCTTGCTCAAGGAAAGATCCTGCGTGTGGTGGCTGGTCGATAACATTCTGGTGTTCGAAGCGGCTTCCTGATTCCGCAGTCGGTCGAATTTTGCTCACGTCCCTTCGGCGGCAACCATGCATTCCACTCTTCGCTTGCTGAGCGCTGCGGCGCCCATCGTCCTGGTCGCCTTGGTGCTGGTTTTTGGCATGCTGGCAAATTTTCCTGCCGACGACGATGTCCTGCTGGAGTACTTGATCACGCTCCAAGGACCTGACCAGATGTACGACGCCCATCTCGACCGGCCCGTGCTGGGAGTGGTTTGGCGAGCATTGGCCAGGCACGACGCCCTGTGGTCGAGCCAGGTCGTCGCCAACTTCATCAGCTGGCTTACGATCGCGGCCATGAGCGCCTGGCTGTACCAATGGGTATTCCCTGACAGCCGGCGCATGGCGGTCGCAGCGGGCCTGTTCGCGGTCAGCCCTTTGTTCATTGAAACGCACTTCATCATTGCGAATTCGTGCATTCCGGTGCATGCGCTGTCGCAGTTGCCAATCCTGTTATTGCTGGCCGACTATCGTCGCCCTGTTTCATATTGGGCCGCGCTATGCGCCTCGCTGCTGGCTATCATCGCGGCCGCCCTGGTGAGTGAATATAGTGAATATGCGGTGGCGACTACCGGCGGTGTCAGCGTCCTGCTGTTAGCCAAAGCGTACTTCGCGTCCGAACCACTCGTTCGCCGCAGAGCGTTGACTTCGTTTGTATTGCTGGCCGGGGCCGCGCTGGCCACGTATGCCGTTTTCGTCGCAATTCGCGATCCTGATTTTCGGCCCGGCGTCGACACCTCGAACCTGGCGTCCGATGGACTGGCTCGCGTCATCAAGCTGCCTTTTCGGCTTGTCAGTGCAATCTACACAGGCACCATCGGAGCCCTGCTTCGCGAGTTGGCCGTTCTCAACGTCAACACGAAAGAGACCATCGTCGGCGCTTTGTTCGGTCTCGTGCTGGCCGCCATGGCCGTGTTGTCGACGCGCAGCGCGAAATCGGGTGAGGGGACTCCGCGGCCGTTCGGCGGTTATGCATGGCCGGTGCTGCTCACGGCGTTCGCCGTTGCCTTGATTCCGGCGCTCGTCATGGGCCGGCGGCCCGACGACTACAGCTTTTCGTCACGGTTCTTCTTTCCGGCACTGCCGATGGCATCCGTGCTGACGGTCGCTTTTTTTCGCCAGGTCATCGCAGGACATCGTGAATGGGTGGTCGTGGCGATCATTGGCTTCGTGGCCGGATATGCCTCGTTGTCCGAAGCGCTTGCCGCGCGCGCCGTCAATCGCGAAATGATTGCCTGGGGAGAGACCATTCGTCCGTACGTCGACGAAAAGGGAACGACGGTCGCCGTCGTGCTGCTCGGCAAGGACAAGTTCGACGGATCCAATCTCGCCGATGACCTCCTCACCACCCGGATCGGGTGGCGGTGGCCCGTCGAGCTGCGCCGCCGCTTTTACGCCACCAATTCACTGGACGAGCTCGGTCCGAGCGAGTCGTCGGCCCGACGTGGCGCCCATTTGGAATATCCCATCACGCGCGTGTTGCTCGTCATGCCCAAAGGCATCGACAACGGCGTGACCGTCACCGAGATTGATCGGGATCACCTTCCCAAGCAATTGGTGACGGGGCAGCCTTGACTGGCGACCTCCCATCGCATTCCCAGTTTGCAATGTATCCGCTTCATCCGGGCGGAGCGATCGACGCCGAAACTTGCGTGCAAATCCATGTGTGGCACTAGAATAGGTGGAGTCCACTGATGTCGCCATCGGAAACGCCGCCCGACTCCCAGAATCGATTTGTCGATGAGGCCAGTCGGAAACGTCCTGGTTTGCTCCGCGAATTCGTCGACTTCCTGCGCCACAACAAAAAATGGTGGCTGGCGCCCATCATCGTGATGCTGCTGTTGCTCGGCGTCATCGTGATCCTAGGGGGCACGGCAGCCGCCCCGTTCATCTACCCGTTGCTCTGATTGGCCGTTGCTCTGATTGGCCGTTGCTCTGAAAGGGAACGCCTGAGCGATTCACTGCCACCACCGACGCCCACGGCCAGCCCAATCGCGGGCGGGTCAGGGCAGCGCACGATGTATCGGGCGCTGAAACGCACGTTCGACGCGCTGGCCGCCGGCGTCGGCCTCGTTCTGCTGAGCCCGTTGTTCCTGATCGCGGCGCTGGCAGTGCGGTTGGATTCGCGAGGCCCGGTGTTTTTCGTTCAAGAGCGGGTGGGGCGAAACTTCGTGCCCTTTGGCATCCTCAAGTTTCGCACCATGGTGGCCGACGCAGATCGCCGAGGCGGTCAAATCACCAGTGGCAACGATTCGCGAATCACGCGCAGCGGGCGCTGGCTGCGCAAGACCAAAATCGACGAGTTGCCGCAACTGATCAACGTGGTCCGCGGCGACATGAGTCTCGTCGGCCCGCGGCCCGAGGTGCCCAAGTACGTCGCGATGTTTCGCGGCGACTTTACCACGATACTGACGGTTCGGCCTGGCCTGACCGATCCGGCCTCGATCAAGTATCGCGACGAAGCCGCGTTGCTGGCGGCCAGCGACGACGCGGAGCGTGCCTACGTCGAGCACGTGCTGCCCGACAAGATCGCGTTGGCCCGCGACTATGTGCAGCGGGCGTCGCTCGTGGGCGATCTGCGACTGATCGTGCACACGCTCCTGCGGATCGGCCGCTAAGGGGCCAATCCGCAGGAGCGCGCTGCGTTCCGCTGTTTGCCCGCCGGGACGCTCCCTAGGGCCGATGCACCAGGCTGGCATGTCCGCGACGACCTGCCAAGACTCTCGGTGCCTGATGCTTGGTGCCTAATTCTCGGCGTCTAATTCTCGGTGCCGGCGGCGGGCGCCTTGAGGGCGTGGGGCTCGAGCTCGTCTCGCAGCACGAGCACTTCTGGCGGCGCCTCGATGCCCAGCCGGACCTTGTCGCCGGCCACGCGCACGACGGTCACGATGATCGAGTCTCCGAGTCTAATCCGTTCTCGCTCACGACGCGACAAGACGAGCATGATCGAACCTCCGTGTTATGATCGCTGTGTTTTCGATAGTGTAGTTATGTATACTGCCCGACGTATCCCTGTCAAGCGCGGTTTGTCGGCGAACCGTGCCCACCGCGATCGCCCCGCTCAGGCGGCCGCGGGTTCGAGGCGCGGGGCTTGCACAAGCTGTGTCTTGTGAAAACGCTCGCCGGTCGAACCGTAAAACAAAACCGTATTGTGCTGTGTCTCCCAGATGGCCGAAAACTTTACCGCTCGTGGACCGTGCAGGCAGTAGTAGATGCCGCAGGGCCGGTCCGCCCGTACCAGAATCCGCTCCGTCAGCGGAAAGGCGTCTCGTTCAAGTTGATGATGCTGGCACAGAACCTCGTTCACATACTCTCGCAATTGTCGCAACGATTCAATTGTCACCGGGCAAGTGGTGAGCATGGGGTTGGCGGTCTCCTATAGAGCGCACGTGGAGATAGATAAGAAGCATGGCCGCGTGCGGGATAGATAATTTGGGGGATGCCTCGACAGAGAATCCTATCGGCCGGAATGGTGGGGGCACTTGCAGTAAGAAGGGCAATTTTGAGAAATCTGTTAGCTTGCCGCGAATGGCGATCTTAGCTAAAGATTTCCGACGAACACCCAGCACTGCAAAAATCCCGCGAGAATGCGCGACGCACGTGCGCTTATTTCGCATAGTCGGCGAACGCCTGAGCGATGCCGGCCGACTTCTCGTCGCCCGTGTGCAATAGCACGCGGTAGCGCAGCGTCAACGTCTCGCCCTCGGGCAACGTGGCTTCGCCCTTCTCGGCACCTGCGGTAAAGTCGTTCAATCCGAACGGATTGGCCGCGAACAAGCCGTACGTCCGCACGTGCCAATGCGTGGGAAAACGAAAGCTTGAGGGATGGTTCAAGATGGCGATTCCCTGCTGCTCGCCGTCGACGGGGCCCTGATAGTCGACCCAGGCGGCGGGCTTGCCCCAGGCGGCTTGATTCTCCTGCCCCTCGCTGTTGACGATGCGTCCGCCTTGCTTCGCATCGACCCGCATGCTCGATGCCGTGCGAACGCCGAATGAACCTTCCTTGGTGTCGCCGAACACGACGGGGCCGTCACTGGCCGTGATCGCAACTTCGAAATCGATCCAACGGCGATCCTTGTCGCCGCCAAACCGCATCGTCCGCTGGTCCTGGCAAATCCGCCGGCTGCCATCCGGGCTGAGCCAATCGTTCTTGGTGACGATCACGGCCTCAGGTCCGCCGCTGACTTTGACGAATTCGCGATGCTCGATGCGGCCCTTGCCCTCGGACCAGAAGTCGATGCCGTTGACGTCGCCGTGCGTGAACCACAAGGAACGCTGATGCGGGTGGTCGCGGTCGGTCTCGCCCGGCACGTCGGTTTCCATGGGCCAATTGCGTGTGACGCGCTTGCCGGTGGGACCGATGATCGGCCAAAGGACCGGTTTCGATTTGGACTTGATCAGATAGCTGGTAAACGGCTGGCCATCGATGCTGACGGCCACGCCCAGGGGTGACTCTTCGACCGTTATTTCGGCAGAGGCAGCCCGCAGAAAAACCAGACAGCATCCGACAAAACACACGATTGACCACGAGCGCAACATGGCGACATTCTCCTGAAGTTCGGGGTAGTCACCATGGTAACCGGGCGGAATGCCCGTTGCCACCGGTTTGAAAAGGCAAGATTCCCCGGCCGGCGTGTGCCGAAACCGTGGATGTCAGATGCGGGAATGCCCCACACGACGGGCGGACTAGCTGCCCGTTGAAAAATGCCGTCGTGGCATTTTCCAACCTCGCCAAGTGCGAAGCGAAGCTTCGCAC
>JBBDYK010000299.1:0-14658 GCA_040901665.1 Pirellulales bacterium
CAGCGCCACGCGCTGCTCGAGCCGCAGCGGGGTCATGCCGTCCTGCAGTCCCAGCCCTTCGACGCGATAGTTCTCCGCCGAAGGATCGCCGATGAACCGATCCGGGTCCCACTGCGAACCCAAAAAACCGGCCGTCTGTCCCGCGGGCCGCACGTTGTCGTTAAGCCGCATGATGTCCGGCAGCCACACGCTGGTGAGCGCCGGCACGCGCTCGCTCGGTTTGAGCATCTTCACCACCGACCCAAAGTACGGCCAATCGGTCGGCTTGATCTCGCGAGCGCTGCCGCTGGGATATTTCTCGCCGGTCAACACCCAATAGCCACTGGTGTCGTGCGTGTTGTCGTCGGTCGACATCGAACGCACCACGGCCAGCTTGTCGGCGATCGCCGCGGTGCGCGGCAACAGCTCGCAAAACTGGATGCCCGGCACGTTGGTCGAGATCGGGCGAAACGGCCCGCGAATCTCGAGCGGCGCGTCGGGTTTGGGATCGAACGTCTCGTGCTGTGGCGGTCCACCTTGCAGCCACAGATAGATCACGTTCTTGGCCCGGCCGAACGTCGGATCGCGCGGCGCCTGCGAGCCGGTCGCCCGCGCCTCCGCCGCCAGCAGGGCCGGCAGCGACAGCCCCAGCAGGTTGAGCCCGCCGATCCGCATCAACTCGCGGCGCGAAATCCGATCGCACAGCGTATAAGGCCGGTCGTCCAGCGAAAACATCGTCGCGCGCCCCCGGGGCCAAGGTGTCCAGCAGTATAGCCGGTGCAGGCTGGCGGCTGAAGTCTGCAGGCCGTTGGGACGAACGCGCCCCTATGTCCCGACGAATCCCCGCCCGTTCTGTCTCGTTCCTTCCGCCTACAGCCTACCGCCTACCGCCTCTTTCCCTAACTTGACCCCTGGCAGGGTGCCGACTTAAATGAAAAGACAGGCGGTGTGCTGCAGGGCCACGTTGGCGCCCTTCGACGACGTCGAGGGATTGGCCGTGGCGTGGCTGGCGGCACGAGCTCCTTCCCGGAACCGTGGAGGCCGCAAATGACCGCAGATCAGCCCCAAATCCCGCTCAAAGATTTCTTCGCCGGCGTGGCCGAGTACACGTTCGAGACTCGGCTGGGCATCGCCGATCCTCCGCTGGTCGACTACATCACCGACCTCTTGGCCCGCTTCATTCACAACGACGCCCTGTTCGCCGTTCGCGACCTGTCGGGCAATCGCTTGCACGCGGTCGGCGAAATGCTGGCCGAAGCGGATGCCCGCATCGGCGAGTCGCGCCGCGAGGTCCATCGCCACATCGGCGACTTTGCCCTCTTCTGGACGGGCGTCTATCCCGAGGCGCTGCGCCAGTCGACGGGCAAGCGCGCGATCGCCGAAAACCGTTTCGTCGATTACTGCACCCACGGCAAGCGGGCCTACTACCTTGCCAGCACCATTCCCAGCGAGGCGGGCTCCGAGCAGCAAACCGTGCTCGAGCGCCTCAGCCACCAGTTCGAGCTCTGTGCCTACGGGCTCAACGAAGCGCGTAAGGAATGGGAACGCCGCGACCCGGGCGGCTCCTGGCAGCTCGTGGTGTTCAACTGAGCAAGAAACCCTCCACCGTGGCTTTGCGAATCGCGGCCGCCAATTCTTGACTGGCCGCCACCGCTCGGCGAGAATCAGACGCTGGCCACTTTCGGGGGGTGGCGACGAGTAGAACCTCGCTCGCGGTCGCGATCCCTGGCCACCGCCCGTCCGGTTTGCCATCTGCTCCGCTCTTAAGAGGGTGACGCAATGAGTCCGACGCCGGCCGCCAGTTCCCCGCAGCGCGAACAATCGGTTCCAGCGTTGATCGACACTGCGCGCCGCGGTTGTTCGCGCTCGTTGGGCGAGTTGGCGCAGCGGTATCGGCGCTACTTGCTGTTGGTGGCCAACGAATCGCTCAGTCCGGCGCTGCGCGCCAAAGTCGGCGCGTCCGACCTGGTGCAAGAAACCCTGTTGCACTTTCAAGAGAAGTTTCCACACTTCGACGGAAGCAGTGAAGAGGAGTTGCTCACGTGGCTGCGGCGGATTCTGTACTTTCGTGCACTGCAAGTTGCCCGTCGCTATGGTGGCACGCAGTCCCGCGACGTGCGCCGCGAATTGTCGCTGGCCGACTTGCACCTTTCGTCCGGCACGCCGGCAATCGCCGACGAGGCGCCCACGCCCTTCACCAGCCTGCTGGCAAGGGAGCAAGTGACCCGACTCGAAACGGCGATCGCCTCGCTCTCCGACGAGGCGCGCCACGTCATCCAATTGCGCAACATCGAGCGCTGGAGCTTTTCCGACATGGGCCGGGTTCTCGGCTGCACCGCCGAAGCCGCTCGCAAGCGCTGGGTCCGCGCCGTCGCGCAATTGCGCACTCGACTGCATGGCGATGAATGAAGAATCCGCCGACCGCCGCAACGACTGCTCCGCCGATTCGGGCAAGGGAGCGGATGAGGCTCTGCTCGAATCGCTCTTGGAACAGTTCGACGCGGCATCGGCCGAGGGCGCAACTCCTGCGTCGGCCGATCACGATCGCGGCCTGCCCGCGGAGTTGCACACAGAGCTGCTAGAACTCCAACAGTGCGTGGCGCTATTGAATCTGGCCGCGCGGCAAGGGGCGCTGACCGTCTTCGATCGGTCGACCGGTATCGCCGCCGACACGCCGCATGAAGATCCCATCGCCGACGATCGCTCATTCGTGGGCGAGCGTATCGGCCGGTTCGAAATCGTCCGCGAGTTGGGCCGAGGCGGCTACGGCATCGTGTTCCTGGCCCACGACTCCGACATGGCGCGCGACGTCGCCCTCAAGCTTCCCCGGCCCGAGGCGCTGGTCACGCCCGACTTGCGCCGCCGTTTCCTTCGCGAAGCCCAGGCCGCCGGCCGCCTCGACCATCCCCACATTCTGCCGGTGTTCGAAGTCGGCGAGGACGGCGGGCTGTGCTACCTGGTGTCCCCCTATTGCCGCGGCCCATCGTTGGCCAGTTGGATTGCCGAGCAGCAACAGCCGGTCGACGCGCGCGCGGCCGCCCAGCTCATCGCCGCGCTGGCCGAAGCGCTGGAGCAAGCCCATCAATTGCGCGTGCTGCACCGCGACATCAAGCCCGGCAACGTGCTGCTCGATTTGTCGGCAACCGAACGCCCGAACGCGGATGGCCGCCTGGTCGATCGGCCGCTGTCGTCGTTCGTCCCCAAGCTGGCCGACTTCGGACTGGCCAAGCTGCTGGAAGCAGTCGATCAAGACACCCGCACCGGCGCCCACTTGGGCACGCCCGCGTACATGGCGCCGGAAGCCGCCGCCGGCCTGACTCACGGCGTCGGATCCGCTGCCGACATCTACTCGCTGGGCGCGATCCTGTACGAGCTGTTGGTAGGCAAGCCGCCGCTGGTGGGCGCTTCCGACGCCGAGACCCTGCGGTTGGCCATCACCACCGAACCGCCGCCACCGCGCCGGCTGCGGCCGCGCCTGCCGCGCGATTTGGAAGCGGTCACGCTCAAGTGCCTGGAAAAAGCGCCTGGCGATCGCTACGCCACGGCCGGAAACCTGGCAGCCGACTTGCGGCGATTTCTGGCCGGCGAGCCGACCATTGCCCGCCGGCCGGGAGTCGTCCGTCGACTGGCGAAAGCAATCCAACGTCGCCCGGCCGTAGCGTCGCTGTTGCTGCTGGCCGGCATGCTCTCGCTGGCGCTGGCCGGTGGCGGAAAGTGGTATTCACTTCGCCTCGCGCGCGAATTGCAGGCGCACAACGAGCAGCAGTATTTTCGCGACATCAAGATCGCCATGGATGCCCGCCGCGATGGCGATACCGCCAACGCCAAGGAGCTTTTGGCGAAATACGAAGCGCCAACGAGCATGGACGATCCACGCGGCTTCGAGTGGTACTGGCTCAAGCAAGTTCTCCAAGAAGAGTCGCTTGTGATCCCCACGCGCCACGGCGAAGTTTACGGCGTTGCCTACGCTCCCGACGGCGAGCTGATTTATTCCGGCGGCCAGGACGGTGTGATCCGCATTTGGAACGCGCGCACCGGCGCGCCGCAGGGCGAGTTGCAGGGACACACGTCCTGCGTCAATCAATTGGCCTTCACTCCAAACTGCGCGCGGCTCGTCAGTGCAAGCTGCGACAAATCCGTGCGCTTTTGGGATGTTGACGCTGGCCGCGAGGTGCCGCCACGCTTGGACCATCCTGCCATCGTTGGTAGCTTGTCCGTGGCCCGACATCATCCCTGGTTGGCCACGGGTGGTGGCGACGGCGTAATGCGCATTTGGAATACCTCCTCCGGGACGCTCCTGCAGAGCATGAAATTAGCTGGCCCCACGGAAAACATCGACGCCGTGGAGTTTCGTCCAGACGACCAGGTGATTGCCGCCACCTCGGGAATGTCCGGCATGTCCGTCTGGTCGACCGATTCCTGGTCTCAGGTGCGCCGAATCGCCGGCCCGCCCCTGAGCCTCGCGTTTTGCGGGCCACAGCACCAACTGGTTTTGGGCAATAGCGTCGAAAGGCGCATCACCAGTTGGGATTTCACGCAGGAGAACGGCCTGCGATATCTCCATCACTTTCCCACGAAGGTCTATTGTCTGCGCAGCGCCAGCGAACATCCGTTCTTCGTGGCCGGAGGCGGATCGCTGCACGTGCTCGCTGCCGACGGCGACTTGTGCCGAGTGCTGTCCGGTCCAACCGCGCGGGTGCAGGCCGTGGCGCTGTCGCCGCACGATCGGCAACTAGCGGCCGCTAGCTTCGACGGCAATTTGTGGGTCTGGGATCTGGCCTCGGATTATCCGTCACTGCACGTTGACGAGCGCTCCGTCTCGCGCTTGCTTTCCAGTCCGAAGTGCCCTTGGATCGTCGTCGTCGATTTTGCCTTTGGCATGACGGTATTCGATCGGGCCAGCGGCAATCGTGTGGCGGAAAGGCCAATGGTCTATCCCAAGCTGATGGCCGACAGCGGCGAGTTTCTGATCGCTCACAACCCCAGTACACACCAAGTGGAACTGCTGCGGCTGCCGGACGCAGAGACGATCGCCGTGGTGGCGCCCGAGCCAAGCTTCGGCGCTTACGCCATTTCGCGCGACGAGAATACCCTGGCCGCGTGCGACGACAACGGGATGACGCGGATCTTTGATGTGCCCAGCGCCAAGGTTCGCTGTCGAGCGCAGTTGCCGGCTGCGCAATGGTCTCGAACCAGGGAGATCGCCTTGAGCGATGACGGATCCACGCTCATGTGCACGCCCACGTGCGCCATCGACACGCGCAGCGGCAAGGCCATTGCTACACCCAGCGATCTGACGTTTCTGGCACATGCGATGTCCGAGCCCGCCAACATCAAATACTCACCGGACGGCGGCCTGACGGCCTTATTGGAAGACGTCGAAGGCGTGATGGTCCTGGTCATTCGCGACTCGAAAACAAACCAGCGCATTCACGCCATCCATCACGAAGAATCCCTGGCCGCCCATCTGTGCTGGTCTCCCGACGGTAAGCGTCTGGCCGCGCTCACCGCCAATCACTCCCTGCTTCTGTTTGACCCCCGGGGCGGAAATCAAGTCGCCCAGCTCGATCATCCGCCCGCGACCATCGCCACCATGTGGTTCGACGAAGACGGGCAAGCCTTGAAGGCGCTTACGCACGGCGCCGACGGCCAACTCGAATGGTACGTCTGGCGCGCCCCGCGCTAGCCTGCCGCCGTTGCCAGCGAGAATGGCCACTATGGAGAATGCCACGACGGCATTTTTCAACCGACAGCTAGATGACCAAACCCTTCGTCACCAGCATGAACACGTCTTCCAGCGTCGGATCCTTCTCGTGGAACGAGCGCATCCGCACGCCCGACTGGATAAGATCGTGCAGCAACCTCGCCACTTCGGCGTCGTCCGCCTCCAGTTCCACCATGCACTTGTGATCCTCGATGATCACGTCGCGCGTGTGAGGGCAACTGCGCACGATCGACAACCCCAGGTCCATCCGCTCGACGAACTTGATCTCGATCATGCGGTTGCCGCGGATCCGTCGATAGACCTCATCGATCGGGCCGTGCATCAACAACTGCCCGCGCTCGATGATGCCAATCGACGTGCAGCAATCGGCGAGCTCCGTAAGAATGTGGCTGGAGATCAGAATCGTCTTGCCCATCCGCCGCAATTCCTTCAATAGCGCCTTGACCTCCAGCCGGGCGCGCGGATCCAGCCCGCTGGAAGGCTCGTCCAGAATCAACACCGGCGGATCGTGCACCAGCGTCTTGGCCAGGCACAGCCGTTGTTTCATGCCGCGCGACAAGCCGTTGACGAAGTCGTCGCGCTTGTGCATCAGGTCCAGCAACTCCAACACGTCGGAAATCACCCGCTTCCGCTTCGTCCGTGGAACCTGATACGCGACGGCGAAGAAATCCAAAAACTCCCACACCTTCATGCCGTCGTAGACGCCGAACGTGTCGGGCATATAGCCCACGCTGCGCCGGACGTTGAGCGGATCTTTGGTCACCGAGTAGCCGTTGACCATGCCCTCGCCGTGCGTGGCCCTCAACAATGTCGCCAGAAAGCGAATGGTCGTGCTCTTGCCCGCGCCGTTGGGGCCGATAAACCCGAACAGCTCGCCCGCTTCGATTTTCAGACTTAGCGAGTCGACGGCCGTGAAGTCGCCGTAGTCCTTGCCAAATTCGGTGATTTCAATCATGTCGCACTATCGCCATCGCGTCCGTGCCCAGTCGACTCGGACCTCGAGTTACTTCTCAATTGGCTGCGGAATTACTCCTCCACAGGCTGCGCCACAGTGCGCAGGTTTCGGTCGGGGGATGCCGGTGCGTCGCCAAAACGCAAATTCACCAGCACCAGAGTCTTGCGCCGCCCCTGTGGCGCGCTGGGATCCGCCTCGACACCGGGCAATCCTTGATCGTACCAGCCAACCAGCCGCACGTCGCCCGGCTCGAGCGTCCGCGGTTCCTCGGCCAGGTCGATCAGCCGCCGCAGGCTGAGCGCTCCGTCGGGGGGCTTTTTCGCCGTCACTTCCGCTGCCTCGCGTCCGGCGGCAATTTCCGCCCGCGCCTCGTCCAGTGCCCTCCAGACTACTTCGGCCTTGGCGCCCGGCGCCAGATCGCCGATCCAGGCGCCTTCGGCAGTCGCCTCCGCGGCGTCTCCCAACGTCGATACGTCGCCCGGCTCGGTCGCGCGGCGGCGAATCACCGCCACGCCCGACAGCGTAAGCAGCGTGTTGTTTTCCAGTACCGGCGCGGCATCGGCCGGTTGTCGCCAATCGATCGCGCCCTTGAGGTTCACTATCTGCTCGCTGTGCACCATTTCAGTGGAGTTCGACGAGACGACGAAATCCGTCAGTTGCTGATCCGCCGCGCTGCGCAGCGAGACGGTCGATCGCCCTTGCCCCAGCGGCTGCGCACGATCGCGCGCAAACGGCTGCGCCAGCGCCGAGGGATCCGCAAAGTGCACGTCGTACGTCGTCGACAACGAAGTATATAGCGCCATGTAGCGCGTCAGGTGCGCGCGCGGATATCCGCTTTGCACTTCCAGCACGCCCACTTCCGTCTCCGCCCGGGCAAACCCGATGTCGAGCTGCGCCAACCAGACCACCACCACGCCCCAGCCGATGGCCAGCACCGGCACGGCCAGCCACGCCAGCTCGACGCGTCCCACCAACCGAAACACCAGCCAGTTGATCGGCACGACGATCAATAAATACAGTCCCACCATCCACAGCACGAAGCTGCGGTTGGGCACCGAGATGCCGGCCGCCTGCCGCAGCACCTCGCGGGCCACCGTCGAAACGGCGCTATAGTCGTTCCAGCCCCCCACGCCGCTCTCGCCCTTCATTTTCTCCAAACGGTCCTGCGCCTCGAACCCCGTATAGGTCGGCGTGGGAGTAAACGGATCGGCGACCACGTTTGGATCGGGGGGCGGCGCCGGCTTTGACTCCGCCTCGTCGTGCGGTCGCTCTGCGTCGCGCGAGTAGATGCGCAGCGCCGACACGTGGCGCGCGTCGAACGAATCCGGCACCGGCTTGTCGTCCTTGCCGATGAACTCGAACTCGCCGATCCGATCGACGTAGTGGCGGGGCAAACGGCGCAGCAGGCATCCGTTGACGAAGCTGTCGAACGAACGCCAATTGAGCAACTCGCGCTCCGACAGCCGAAACGCCGTGGCCACGATCCGTCCGCGCCCCACGCGACGCTCCACGACCAGCTCGCCCGTGCCCGCCAGATACTCCGCCGCCGGGTGTTTGGCGAACTTGATGCCTGCCCACGGCTCCGTCGGCGCCAACGTTGCTTGCCCGTTGTTCCCGCCGGTCAGCGACCAATTCTCGTTCAATGCGGCAAGCGACGCTTGATCGAGCTCGGTCGTTTCTTCGGACAGCGCCGGCAAATAGGGCTCGAGAAATGTCCCGCGCATCGAGTCCAGCGTGCGCGGACCGCTGATGATCAAACCGCCCCCCCAGTGCAGCCAGTCGAGCATCGCCTGCTGCTGCTCGGGCGAGAGCACTGCCGGCAGCATGTCGTCCCACACCACGTAGGCGATGCTCGTCCAGGCCAATGCGCGCGAGGGCAGCGCCAGCGGCGCCTCCGGCCGCGGCGTCAGCACGCGGTAATAGTGCTGCTCGTCGGCCACCACCAAAGGCATCGCCAACGGCGGCTGCACGCTGTCCAGCACGTTGAAATAACGGTAGCGGCTCGCATCCCGGGCCAGCACGCAAAGATAGTATTGATAGCTCGGCATGTGCCGGAACTGCTCGGCCATGCTCGTCCAGGCGATCGTCCCGCGCCGCCGATCGCGCAACTGGTTGGTCATCCAAGTCGATTGCCGCGCATCCGGAAAGATCACCCGCGGAGCAAAGAACATCGTCTCCAAGGTCTTGCGCTGCTCCTTGGGCAATGCGGCCGGACGAGTCGTTTGCAAATAGAAGGGGCTGCTTTCCAGCTCGATGGGTTGCTGCGACGAGTTCTGCGGCGCCGAAACCAACTCGCCCACGAAATCCCCTTCGTTGGCGGTGGTGGTCACCAGCACGCCCGTCCAATGCCCCGGCTTGACGTTGCCACGCAGGGCCAGCAGATCTTCGTCGTAGGTCAAGTCCCCATCGGTCGGCAGCGGGTTGGATTCCTTCTCTTTCTCCGCGTCGATTTCCTTGCGCGGAGTATAGGTCCGCTCGTTCGGCTCGGTGACCACTTGCACGGCATCGAACGGCGGCTTGGGCTTCTCCTTTTCCTTCAGCTTCTTCAGGTCTTCGCGCGCCTGCTCGGAGCTCTTGCTGCTCCAGCAGCCGGGCGTGCCCGCGGCAACCGACAGCGCCAACACGCTCACCAGCACATGAGCCAGCCACCAGCGACCCGCGCTCCGAAGCCACGCGAAGTGCATACCCTGCCCCTGTTGGTTCCGCTGCTCCCCCCACCTTGAATGTAAGCGGTGAGCGCCGCTAAGGGAAGCGTTTCATGCCCCGTCCGCCGGACGCAGCCGCTGATAGTCCTCGGGCGTGTCGAGATCCTGCAGCACGGCGCTGGCATCCGCCTCGATCGTTCGCACGCGATGCCGGGCCACCAGTGCGTTGAGCCCCTCGTCCGCCGCCAACTGCTCGACTTCCTTTGCCAGCGACCAGGGAAACAACACCGGATGCCCTCGCCGCCCGCCGGCCGCCGCCGCCCAAATCGTCGGTCGCTCGTGCAAATCGGCCGCCAATGCTCGATGGGCCTCGATCAGCCGATCGATCACTTCGCTCGAAAGCGCCGGCATGTCCGCCGGCGCCAACAGCCAGGCGTCACGGTCGGCCGGAGTGAACCGCCGGGAGATCTCCGCCAAACCCAGCCGAATCGATGCTTTCATCTGGGGCGGAGGCGCGTCCGCTCGCACCACCAGCGCGCCGCACGCGCGCGCCAACTCGGCCAGTTCCGCGTCGTCCGGATGCACGACCATCACCGTGTGGTCCACCTGGCTTGAGCGCCACGCGGCCAGCACTTGCTCGATCACGGTGCTCGTGCCCCAGGGCAACAGCAGCTTCGGCTGCCCCATCCGCTGGCTCCGCCCCGCCGCAGGAATCACCGCGAAGGTCTGCATAGTTTCCCGTGCCACATCCCGTAGCTGAATTCGCAAGAATTCAGCCGCAGTGCGCCGAAGCTTCGCGCAGTTTAGCTACTTGTCAGAACTCGTGGCGGCCAGCCGCTCGCGCGTATGATTGCCTGCCACGCCCAGGTTGCGATGTGCCACCAACTCGGCCGTGATGCTCACCGCAATCTCCATCACGGTTTGCGAGCCGATGTCGAGCCCGACAGGCGCGTGCACGCGCGCCAGCGCCTCGGCCGAGACGCCTTCGGCCAGCAGGTCGTCAAAGATCAGCTTGATCTTCCGCTTGCTGCCGATCATACCCACGTAACGCGCTCCCCGATCGACCAGGTGATACAAGGCCTCTTCGTCGTGGTTGTGGCCGCGGGTCACGATCAGGCAATACGTGCTCGGCGTGATCTCCAAGCCCGGCAACACGTCCGCCATCGTGCCGCCGATGCGCCGCTCGGCTCGTGGAAAGCGATCTTCCGTCACGAATTCCGCCCGGTCGTCGACCACCCACACGTCGAAGTCCAGCTCGGCCGCCAGGTTGCCCACGGCCTGGCCGACGTGTCCGCCGCCCACGATCACCAGCCGGCAGCGCGGCAGCATCGGCAAGTAAGCAATGCCGCGTGTGGCGCTCGGCCGCGGCCGCTCGTCCAAGGGTCGCACGCCGTCGCGCACCGACTGCGGCGCTGCGGCGCCCTCCAGCGGTCCGCCGACGTGAGCGACCAGTTGGCCCGCGGCATCGAACAAATAGCTGGCCGCCTCGGGCAAGCCACTGGCCTCGGCGTCATACACCACCGCCTCGGTGCCGCCCGCTTCGGCCAGGCGCGCTAATTGGTCGAAGTAGTTTCGCGCGTCGGCATCGACCAGCGGATCGATGGCCACCTGCATCCGTCCGCCGCAGATCAAGCCGTCGTCCCAGCCATAGTCGTCGTCGAGTTGAAACCGCACGATCCGCGCCGCCCCTTCGCCCAGCGTGGTCAACGCCTGGCGCTTGACGTCGGCCTCGACGCATCCGCCCCCCAGCGTGCCCGCCTGCGAGCCGTCGGCAAACACCAGCATGGCCGCGCCCGGCTTTTGCGGCGTGCTGCCGCGCGTTTCCACCAGCCGGCAAAACGTCACGCCGCGCCCCGCCCGCACCGCCGCCATCAGTTGTTCCAAAAGTTCGCGCATGACGATGAGTCGACGTGGTTGTGAAAGGTTTGAAGCGCACGAAAAGTGGACCGCCGGCGCCCCTCTTAGGCACGCCGTCGCGGTTCTGTTAGCTTATCCACCGGGCAATGCCGCCACAACGCGCGCTCGGCATCGACCACATTAGCTCGAAGCGCCAGCGAGGGAATTCCACCAGATCGCTCTCCCACGCGGGCCGTTGCACGGACGCTCGACGCCGCAAGGGCCGGCCGATCGCGAACCTTTTGGCGCTCGCGTCACTCATTCCGGCGAGAAACCCATGCCAGCGACCTTTCGACTCGAAACCGCCGCCGACCGCGCCGCCATTCGCCGCGTGGTCGAAGCAGCCTTTGGCCAGCCGGCCGAAGCCGACCTGGTCGACGCCTTGCGCGACGAAGGCTACGTCCGCCTCTCCATGGTCGCCGAAATCGCAGGGCAAGTCGTCGGCCACATCCTCTTTAGCGCGCTACCGATCGTCACGTCCGATCGCTCGACGGATGAAAACCTGCCGGCCTTAGCATTGGCGCCCATGGCCGTCGCGCCCCCATGGCAGCGGCAGGGCGTCGGCTCCCAGTTGATCCGCCACGCCCTGGACGCCTGCCGCGTCGCCGGCCACCGCATCGTCGTCGTGCTCTGTCACCCCGAGTACTATCCCCGCTTCGGCTTCTCCGCATCCCTGGCCAGGCCCCTGGAATCGCCCTACGCCGGCCCCGCGTTCATGGCCCTAGAGCTAGCCCCCGGCGCCCTAGCCAACGTCCGCGGCCGCGTGGAATACGCGGAGCCGTTTGGGCGGCTGTAGCAACCAGGTAGGTCAGCGCCTCGGCCTGACGATTTGTCGCGTCGGTGCGCCAGCGTTCGGGCCGGTTGCGACTGCAGCCGTATCGCGCCAGGCGTAATTTTGTCGCATTTCTCAAAAGTCACTCCAAGGACTGACCTACGTGACTGAGCGGCTCACTTAACGTACGGTCTTCAAGATTCGCGATGATTTCTTGGCTATTACCGCCCTTGTCAAACAGCAGATACTCAATACGTGTCGCGCGCTTCATCGGATCAAAAAACACATGGTAGTACTCCGCAATCTGGACCTGTTGCAGAAGCCCACCAAGTGCGTCGCTCTTATGCTGAAACTGAAAATGCGCCATGTACGGCTCGTCTTCGCTCTGGCTATTTGTCGTTAGCGTGCGACTCTCGGGCGGCTTGCCCATTCGCCGATTCACCTCCCGGGGATTCATGCCGAATGTGATTCCTCGCGTCACAATCGAATAATCGGATTCGCGGGCATCGGCCGCACGTGTGTTGTAGAACTCCTCCACGGCGTCGTTGTAGGAATTGCGATTCCATACCGCAATTCCTATGAGGAGTAGAGTTACAACTATGCCCGCAATTGCCAAGTACGCGTACTTCATGATTCTACTTTTCGTAACCGGGTGGTTAGTGTGTTGCTGGTTCCGAGATTCTTCCGAGCAACTCATAGCGGTTGGTGTAGGGATCAATCGATCGCGATCTGCACCAGATCTCGGCCTGTGAGAATGTTGATCTAAGCCGCTCGATGTGGGCCTCTTTGTAGGAGCCCTCCTTCACTTGGAGAACCAGGACTGTGCTCTCTCCGAAAAGCCGCCACTTCAGGCCAGCTTGTGACTGCGCGGACCCAACGACAATTCCTCGGAGGTAATAGGAATCAAGCAGGGCTCGACGGAAGTTAGCCTGGCGAACATTCCATCCCCAGCTCCCCAGCACACAACTGATCGAAGCCGCCACGATTAACATCGTCCGCAGCGAAAACCGAAACCAGCGGCGGTTAGGGGCGGGGTCATTGGTGAAAGTCGCTGAGCTTGTCATAGACTTCGCTCCGCCGCCGGATGGCCTTCGAATTGATCGCGGTAGCGGAACTGAAATTCGCTGTCCACTTTTTTGGCGTACTGCTCTCCGGCCACCTTGGCGAGATTGCGCAACGCCAGTTCGTAGTGACTGGTGAACTCGACTATCGGGCGAACACTCCCGGTCGCGGGATACTCCGATTCGACCCGGTATCGCATTTGTGCCAAGCGACGTAGATGCGATTCGTAGGCACCTCTGTGGCTTCTCAGCGGCACTGACAGGTCGGCCTCCAGCGCTTCTTGACTGGCTAACAATACGTCGGCCGCCACGACGGCCTGGGCCGAGTAAGCCTCCATCGCCTCTCCGGCCTTCGCTGTAGCGGCGTTTGCCCGCAGAATGCAAGTGATCCAGTGAATGCTAATCGCCGCGGCCGCAACAATTGCCAACAAGCCCGCCAAGCTGAACCTCAGCCAGCGGCGATTAGGGGCGGGTGTATTGGCCATATGTGATTTCGTGCACGGGTACCGGACCTACGTGGCTAGAGTTTGCGTCGCTTCCAGTTACTTCTAAAGATCAGCGTCACCGCGCACAGGCAAGTTCCGACGAGGATCAGCACGGGCCCCGCTAACCACGGTTCGATGTAGATCAGGAAACCAATTGGCTCCGGTACAACAATGGCGCCCCCACGAACTTCAATTGCCTGCGCGACTGCGAAAAACGCGAGTGCGCCGAAAAACCAAAGCAGGCCGGTCGCTAGGACTGTTAGAGCGATGAGCGGCAACCAGCGGCGGTTGGGGCGAAGTTCATCCATAGCCGTCATTCTATCACGGGCGGGCGTTGCGATGACCGGCAGATTGGCCGCCTTTGCATGGTCTGGCGTAGGATTGAGTTGGGGGCCCGGTTAGCGGGCGTTCAATCGCCTACGACGATTGCCATTGGGAATTTGTTGCGAATCCTGTTCACGTCGCCCTTTGACAGGCCAGCGTCTACGAAGTGAAGCGTCCGCAGTCCTTTGAAGCCGTCGCCGTCAATAATCGCACTAGCATGAACTGGCGTATCCACAAGGGTCAGGTACTCGATGCTCTCCGACGCTGAAAGCGACGCGAGAGCATCGTCGTGCATATCGATCCGGTACAGGGCCAAGTATTGGATGCGGGGGAGTTGCGATATGCTCCTGGCGTCGCGACTACTGAGGGTTGCTCGCGGGGTGCCCGCTAAAGATAACGAGTTCAGCGCACCAATTTGCGCAAGGTTAGCCAGATTGCACGCTTCAAATGTGTCGGCTTCGATGCTAATCGACTCAAGGCGCTTAAGAGGAACCAGCTTTCTGACATCCGGCGATACAAACGGCGGCGAGTCGCCGGTGCGCAAGGCTATCTCTCTCAGCGCCGGCAGTTGCGCCAATCGGCCGGCAAGCTCCTCTGTGAGGTTATTTCTAACGACCACTCCGGTTGCAACCAAAAAGAAGTCGCCACCAACTAGGGTTCGAGCCCATTGGGGCCCCGGAGGGTCAACGGACCTTGGCTGCGATTTCAACCACGCCCAGAAACGTGGGCCACCGAGAAGTGGCGCTTCATGGGCGTAACTAATTTTGCAAGAGTCATGCGCAAGTTGATCGACGACAGCGCGTTGATTCCGCGCTC
>JBBDYK010000300.1:0-14533 GCA_040901665.1 Pirellulales bacterium
CTGGCGGGACTAGAATTCCCCTACGCCAGTTTCATCCCAACAGCCCCCCGTCTCAGACCGCATGAGCTATCCTCACGACGATCCCGCCGGCCGCGCCGAACCCTATCGGGGCCAGATCGAAATCCTGGGCCCGGACGAGCCGCTGCGAGCCGAGTTCGCCCACCAGCGTCCCCCGGCCCGCCGGATCCCGATTTTGCCGCTGATTTTGTTCGTGGCGACGTGCTACACGACAACTAACGTGGGCGGCTTTACCTACTCGGCGGCGCTGATGCTCATTCTGCTGTGCCACGAGTTCGGGCACTATCTGCAAGCCAAGCGCTACCACGTGCCGGCCAGCTTGCCCTACTTTATTCCGATTCCGTCGCCGCCTTTGGGAACGATGGGCGCCGTCATCGGCATGCGCGGCGGATCGTGGAACCGTAAAGAGCTGTTCGATATCGGCATCAGCGGTCCGCTGGCTGGGTTGGTGCCGGCGCTCATCTGCTGCATCGTGGGATTGCAGCAATCCGAAATCGTGCCGCTGACTCGGCCAGGCGACGGTGGTGGGCTGGTGCTCGGTGAGCCGCTACTCTTCAATTGGCTCGCGCATTTGATCGTCGGCCCGCTGCCAGCCGACAAGACAATCGGTTTGGGGCCTTTGGCCTACGCGGGCTGGGTGGGCATGTTCATCACGGCGCTCAACCTGATGCCCGTCAGCCAGCTCGACGGCGGGCACGTGATCTACGCCCTGTTGCGCAAGAAGGCTCATGTCGTCACGTCCACGCTGCTGGCCGCGGCGGTGCTGGGCATGCTGTGGACGCAAAATTATCAATGGGTGCTGATGCTGGCGCTGATCATGGTCATCGGCCCGAACCATCCGCCCACGGCCGACGACAATGTGCCGCTGGGCACGCCGCGCATCGTTCTCGGCTGGCTGGCGTTGGCCTTCGTGATCATCGGCTTCACGCCCACGCCGTTTCAGTTCTAAGGGGGCGTCGCGCCGCGGGCTGTCTGCTACGCGGCCGCGGTTTCGTCGCTGGAAGACTCGTCTTCCTCGCGGACGTTGAGGATCTCGCCCGTCTCGCTGACGTCCTCGAACCGCACGCTGACACGCTTCGACACGCCCGACTCCTGCATCGTGATGCCGTACAGCGTGCGGGCGGCGGTCATCGTCTTCTTCGAGTGCGTGACGACGATGAACTGCGTCCAGGCGAGAAACTCTTGCAAAACGCCGATGAATCGCTCGATGTTGGCCTCGTCGAGCGCGGCGTCCACTTCGTCCAGCACGCAAAAGGGGCTGGGGCGGCTGCGGAAAATCGACAACAGCAGGGCCACGCAAGTAAGTGTCTTTTCGCCGCCGCTGAGCAACGAGATGCTGCGCGGCTCCTTGCCGGGCGGACGCGCGACGATCTCGATGCCGCTGTCGAGAATGTCGACGCCCTCTTCCAGCACGATGTCGGCCTGGCCGCCGCCGAACAGCTTGCGAAACAGCGACTGAAAATGCCCACGCACGACTTCCAGCGTGTCGGCGAACAGGCGGCGGCTGTCGGCGTTGATCTTGCCGATGATGGTCACCAGCGAGGCTTTGGCGCTCGACAGATCCTGGTGTTGCGTGGAGAGGCTGGTGTAACGAGCTTCGAGCTCTTCGAGCTCGGCCAGGGCGTCGAGGTTCACGCCGCCAATGCTGTTGAGCTTGGCGCGCAAATCGGCGATCTCCGCTTCCACCGCATCGCGCTCGTGCAGCTCCGCCTCGGACGACGGCTCGTGCTCCAATTGCGCCAGCTCGATGCCGTAGTCCTCGCGCAGCCGATCGGCCAGCGTGGTTCGCTCGTGGCGCACTTCGCCGGCGACAAGCTCCTTGGCGTGCAAGCGACTTTCGAGTTTGCGCATCTTGCCGCGCAACCGCTGTGCTTCCTGGCTCAACTCGGCCTTCTCGTTGCGCCATTGGTCGCGCTGCTGCTGATGGCGATCCGCTTCGGCGGCGAACGACTCCTTGCGCAAATAGAGCAGCGCCAGCTCCGACTCGGCGGCCAGCACTTCGCGCTCCGCAAGTAGCCGACGCTCAAGCGCCGTTTCCAGGTGCGAGCGGCCGTCGGACAGGGCTTTGCCGCGTTCCTGTTGGTCGCGCTCCAATTGGCTTTGCTGCGCGCGCAGATGCGCCAGTTGCTGCTCGCTCTTGACGACCTCGATCTTCGCGGCGCCGGCCTCGCGACTCAAGCGCTGGCGCGTGTGCTCCAACTGGCCAACGCGCGTCGAGCCATCGGCGACACGGTCTTCCAGGTCCGCCAGCGCGCCATCGACTTCGGCCAACTGCGCGCGCGCTTCGGCCAGCGCGACGCTGGCTCGCTCGTGTTCCAATTCAGCAGAAGCCACATCGGCATCGACCGATTGATGCTGCTTGTCGATTTGCGCCAGACGTTCCTCGGCGGCTCCAGTTTGCAGCCGCTGCTGGTGCAACTCGTCGCTGAGCTGCTCGTGCTCTTCGCCGAGCACGAGCAGTCGGGCATCGCCGGCCGCGATCTGCGCGTCGAGCTCCACAATGGTCGTTTGCCGCTTTTCGATTTGTGCCGCCGTTTCGACGATTTGCTGCCGCAACACGCGCAATTCGGCGCGGCGCGAGATCAATCCGGTCGATGCGTGACGCGGGCCGAGGAACAAAGTGCCATCGGCCGCCACCAGCTCGCCCGCACGGGTCACGAAATGAAAGCCGCGACCGGCCGATTCGGCCAGCGCCAGGGCATGGGACAAGGACTCCACGATCCAGGTTTTTCCCAGCAGGCGGCGCGCCAGCACGGCAAACTCGGGCGCTGTTTCGACGAACTCGTCGGCGCGGCCCAGCACGCCGTCGTGGCCGTGCAGATCGATACCGTCCAAATGCGTCCTCGGCGGCGGCGCGTCGAGCGGGATCAGGCCGACGCGGCCGGCCAGCGAGCCCGACTGCTGCAAATGGTCGATCACCTCGCGCGACCCGGCGACGACCAGGCAGCCGGCCATCTCGCCGAGCGCCACTTCCACCAACGGCGCGGTTTCGAAATTGACGTGCAGCAGATCGGCCACGAGCCCGCGAATGTGACGCAACGGCCCCTCGCCGGCGTCCTGCGCCAAAACGAGCAATTGCTTGACGCCGGCCGAGAGCCCTTCCAGGCGTTTTTCCAATTCTTCGAGCACGCTGGCGCGTTCGGTGGCGCCGCTTTGTCGCTCGCGCAATTGCCCTAGTTGCTTGTGCAGGTCGGAAGTGGCCTTGCGATTCTCGGCCAGCGTGCGGCGGACGACTTGCAGCTCGTCCTGCTTGGACTGACAGCTCGGTTCGAGCTCGGCCAGCACTCGCCGGCAGGCGGCAACTTCGTCGCTGACGGTCTGGCGCGCCGCCGTCAGTTCGGCTAGCTGCTTGGTGCCCCGCTGACGCGCCGTGCCGGTGGAAGCTACTTTGGACTCCAGCGCGCTAATCTGGTTGCCCAAGCTCGAAGCGGCCTTGAGTTGTTCGAGGTGTCGGGCGCGGTCGACTTCGACTTGGGCTCGCAACCCGTCCACTTCCGACGTGACCTGCGTCAGACCGCGTTCCTCCTCGGCCAATCGGCGCGTAACCTGGCGATGTTCGTCCTCGGCCGTCGCCAGGTTTTGGCCGATCTGGCGCAGTTGCCCATCGAGATCGCCGGCGCGCACGCTCATCGAGACCAATTGGCGGCGATAGCGGGCGACCTCCTCGTCCAGGTCGCGGGCCCGGCGCATCTCGTGCTCGATGGTGCTCTCGCGCGAGGCGATTCGCTCGCGATTGCGCGCGATGCGTTCGTCGCTGGCGCGGGCGGCCGTCTCGGCCTCGGCGATCTGCACTTCCAGCCCGAGGGCCTGGGCCTCGAGCGCTTCGGCTTGCGCCAGGCAGCCGGCGTTGTCGTCGCGCGTGGCGGCCAGCTCGGTCTCGAGTTCGGCCAGTTGTTCGCTCAGGCGACGCCAGTCGACGAGCGCCGTTTGCGTGCGCAGCGCTTGCAGTCGATCGGAGTATTCCTTGTATTTGCGCGCTTTGCCGGCTTGCAATCGCACGCCGCGCAGCCGGCTTTCCACTTCGTCGACGATGTCGGAGAGCCGCAGCAGATTCTGCTCGACGCGCTCCAACCGGCGCAGCGCTTCGATCTTCTTGGCCTTAAAGCGGCTGATGCCGGCGGCCTCCTCGAAGATGATTCGCCGCTCGCGCGGCGAAGATTGCAGCAGCACGTCGACCTTGCCCTGCTCGATGACACTGTAGGCTTCGGTGGCGATGCCCGTGCCGGCGAACAAATCGCGAATGTCGCGCAACCGGCAGGGCTGGCGGTTGATCAGATACTCGCCCTCGCCGCTGCGATAAACGCGGCGCGTGATGTGAACTTCGGGCGTGTCGATGGCCAGGCGGCCGTCGACGTTATCGAGCGTCAGCGTGGTTTCGGCCGTGTTCATGGGCCGGCGGGCGCCAGAGCCGTTGAAGATGACGTCGGCCATCTCCTTGCCCCGCAGCGTCTTGACGCTTTGCTCGCCGAGCACCCACTTGATGGCGTCGACGATGTTGCTCTTGCCGGAACCGTTCGGTCCGACGACCACCGTAATGCCGGGCGGGAACTCGAGCCGAGTCTTATCGGCAAAGCTTTTGAAGCCAACCAGTTCCAGCGCCTTGAGCATGGGCGAGCCGGTGAAAGCCAAGGGGACAAGGGACCGCTCGCCTCAAGACGAAGCAGTGCGGACGCAGACATTCCATTTTATCAAGGAACGTCGCCGCTGGCTGGCCCATTTTCCGCCGCAGAGGCAGGACCGCCGGGCCTGGCCCGTGCGCCAAGGAAGAATTTCCGTTTTTGATAGTGGCGGATCCGTACCGCCCTAGTTCGCAGCCTTGGTGCGCCGCGAGAAGAACAGCTCCGGCCGCGGGCTGCCGACTTCGACCGTCCCGCTCGTGGTCGGCAACTCCGCGTCCTCCTGGTGCTCCTGGTGGCGATAGGCGCGATTGCCGTCGGGCAGCGCGTCGACCTCGAAGCGGCCGGCCAACGCTCGCGAGGCCCGGGCCTGCTGAAGCGCCTGGACCACGTCGGGATAGGAGCCGCCCAGATCGACGATGGCGCGAATCACGTCGTCGACCTTCGTCGAGACGATGCGCTTCTGGTCGGTATCGTTGACCGCGAAACGGCTGAGGGTCGCTTTATCTCCTTCGCCTTTGACCAGGATCGACTTGCCCGCTTCGAGCACGAACGGCGATTGCAGGCGTTGCTCGTGCGAGAACAACACGATTTCAGGCCGATAGCTGCTCGTGACGTGGATCATCGGCAGACCGGTGGTGTTGAGCACGTGATAGCTGAATTGGCCGCCCAGGTTTTCGCCGCGGATCATGGGGTCGTTGGGATTCATGGCCCACAAGGCTCGAAACGCGCCGTAGCGGGTTTCCGAGCTGGGCACTTCCAGCAGGTTGATCAGTTCCTCGTGCGCGGCCATGTCGTCGATGGTCGACAATGCCGCCAGTGCATAGGCCCGGAAGGCGGGCTCCTGGCGGGCGGCCTGAGCCAGTGGTGCGGCGGCGTTGATCTCGTCGAGATAGGCCAGCGCCTCTGCCGCATAGAAGCGAACTTCCGGATCGGCGGATTCAATGCCCTTGTTCAACGTCGGCACCGCGTCGGCGCCGAGCGCTTCCAACCGCAATGCGGCGGTCAACGACGTGATCGGATCGAGCAACTGCCGCTCCAGCAGTGGTAAGCGGGCGATTTGCTCTTTGGGCGATTCCTGCAATGGAATGGACCGCACGACCCGAAGATATCGGGCGAGATTGTCTTTGTAGCGGGGGTGAACTTTCAGGTCGATGCGCTCATCGGTGCGCGGATTGGCCACGCCCGTTTTGATGCCGCGCGAAAACGTGTGAAAACGTCGGTTGACGGCCTGACCGATCATGGCGGCGGTACGCACCGACTTTGCTTCGGGCACGATGGCCAGACCCAGGTCGCGAGTCTTAAGCGCCACGCCGCCCCCCAACACGCGGCCGCGGACGAGCAAGCCGCGGTCCTTTTCTCCGGCGGCGGCCGGATCGACCAGGATCGCCCCTTCACCCAGGGCCAACTTGTGACCTTCGCGAATCTGACCGTCCAGCACGGCCAGGTCGGTCAGCCGCGTTTCCATCAACCAGCCGTTGCGAAGGCTGGCGGTCTCGCTGCGCGAGGGGACCTGCACTTCCAGGTCGAAGCGATCGCCCTTCTGAACTCCCGGCGGCAGGAAACCGCGCACCAGAACCATCGCGGTGTTGGGCGAGGCCAACAAGTGATTGGGATTCTGCACCCCAATGGTTTGCAACTCGTGCAGCAATGTGGCCCGTTGCGGACTGGGGGCCGGGTCTTCGCCCGTTCCGTCCAACTGGGTGACCAGCGCGATGGCTTCGACCTTGACCGCGTTCTGACCGAACGGGCGCGCTACGTCGCCGATCAGTTTGGTTTTTGTTTCCACCAGATTAGAGAAGTCTTCCGGGCTTTGGGTGCGCAGCGCGGGCGCAGCGCATCCCACCAGCGCCAAAAGTCCGCATCCAAGCCACACGCGGCAAAGCTTCATGCCTTGCTCCGTCGACGACGTTGTTCGGCGCATCCGCGGCCGCGTGCTTCCGTGCACGACGCGACCGACCGCGAGGGGCCGAGAGAACTGAACTTTCCAAGAAGGGACTCGTCCACGCGACAACCAGGCTGCAATCGCATTCCCAAGGGGCGCCCGTTGCGCCCGCGAGATTGCCCAAGCCTGCCGCATTCGCGCTTGACGAGGGCGGGAAGATAGTCGGGGCGACAACGACGGTCAAGATCGCTTTACCTGGGACCCGGCGTCGCCCCTCGGCCGTGGAGGTTGGTCGCCGCCGTGAAGGGCTCGCGCGCCGCGGCGACGTGCGAATCGCCCGCGATGCAAAGGGGCGCCAGCACCGCTAGCGCACGATCTCGAAGCCGAGCGACAGTCCCTGGAAGAACAAGGAATTCGAGTTGGCGATCTCGGCGGGCAGGCCGGGATTGAAGGTAAGCTGATTCTGGGCCAGCGCCAGGTTGGTCGCCCACATCAGGTCGTACGAGCAACGCAATGCAAAATAGGGCCGCAAGTGATACTCGCCGACGAAGCCCAATTCGCCGACAAACGAAGCTTCGTGCACCTTGGCATACTCGTCTCGATTGGGCTCCAGGGGATCGCCATCGGCGTTCAGGATTCGCACCGTCGAGGACTGCGAAGCCCAGTTCACCATGGCGGCCCCTTTGGTGCGTATCCCCACGCGCCAATCGGCTCGCTCGTAAAATGCGTCCAGCCCGGCTTGCGGTCCGACCATCGTATTGTGCGTAACGACGAAGTACGAGCCGGTCGAGACGGGCACGTCGGACTCGGCCAGCCAGCGCAGTTGCTCGTTGATGCCCACGCCGCGGACGCCGGCATAAACCGAGCATAACAGGCCGGGCGTCGCCCGGCGCACCCACATGCTGTCGCGCGTATAGACCATTTGGTCGCGCGCCAGCCGATTGTCGATGCGGTAGTTCAGCTCGAAGCTGTTAAAGTCCGAGTTTTGATCGAACGACTGCGACGTCGAACGATTGAAAGTCGGCAATTCAAACGTGGGGTCGAGGTTGGTGAAGATGTTGTTGCCTTCCAGCGACGCGAGTCCGCCGCCAAAATGCCAGTGCGTCAGGCCCAGGAACGTGAATTCGATCGAGTGATCGCGATTGCGCACATCGCGACCAATGTGGCGTCCGAGCGTCGATCGCAGCCCTGGCTCCCAGCCCATGTCGATCGGTATCTGCAGGAACGGACTGTCGTGCTCGAAAAAAGTCGCGTCGAATTCGGTCGCCAGGATTTGCGAGTTCTTCGGGCCAACGGATCGGCTGAAATAGACGGCGCTCTGCTGCGTGTACCAGCAGCCGTTGCGAAGCCACTCGCCCGAGCTGACCGCCGGCGCCGGAGCGTCGAAATACTCGCCCGACTCGTCCATCGGCAGATACTCTCCGGACGCGGTCTCGTCGGGTGCGAATTCCGCCGGCATGAATTCGTCCGGCGCGTAGGTTTCCGACGCATACTCGCCCTCCACGGGCTCAGGAGCAACGGAGGTTCGCCCCGTGCGGGCGGACGTCATCCTCGCGCCCGAGAAGCCCAGCGGCTCGCTGGGATTGGGATGCTGCGCATACCAGGCTGCCGGCTCGACGGCCGAGTCGTAAATCGCCTGATCGCCAGCAGGCCGCAAGTCGCCCGGGCGCAGCAAGGTCGGTGGCTGAGCCACCGCCAGCAGCGGCGCGCCGAGCACGGCCCAGATAGCGGTTAACATCCCCTGACGTCCAAGCACTGTCAGGATTCTCCCGTTTGCCAACACGAAGCGAGGCACGCGCAAGCGAGGCGCGAAACCTGGAAACTGCCTCTCCTAATCGGCCCCCACAGGGCCTGCGCAATAGGAATAATCGTTAGAAGCGGTCAAATAGGAATTCTCAGCACATTCACCTCAAAGCCCCCCTTTTTCCCGAACCTAGCCGGTTGGCGCAATTCGACCGCAGGCAGCGCAAGCAATGGATCCCGCTGCCGCACTCGCAGATTCGCCATACTGCGCCCAGTGCGCCGGTCCCTTGTGTTTTGCGATGCAGGGGGTACAAAACAAATAGCGTTCGCCCTGCACCGACTGATAGCGGCCCATTGCGGACGAACTGCCGCGAGTCGACGCCAACGGTCTGGCGGCGTGTCGCCCCTGCAAGCCACCGAGAGGTACCAGCATGACTTCGCCCCTCCGATCGCTGATTGCCAGCGGAACCAAGCTCTGGCTGGACAGCATCGATCCCGAGCTGATTGCCAAGAATCGGGCCCTGGGCGCCACGGGCGCGACGTCCAACCCCATTATCATTTCCGATCTGATCGAGACCGGCCGTTTCGATCACACGATGGAGCAACTGATCGATCAGAAGCTCAGCGACCAGGACATCGCCTGGCATATGACGGACAAGCTGGTGAGCGAAGCCCAGGCCGTGTTTCGGCCCGAATGGGACCAGACCCACGGCAACGATGGTTACGTCAGCTTCGAGTTGGATCCCTTGCTGGAAGATCCCGAGCTTGGTCCGCCGCACGCCGAGCGCGTGGCGAAATACGTGGAGCTGGGCAAGAAATGGAGCAGCGGCCACGTCAATCGCATGATGAAGGTGCCCGCCACGCCGGCCGGCATCGACGCCATCGAGCCCTTGTGCGCCGCCGGCGTGACGATCAATGTGACGCTGATTTTCACGCTGCGACAATATCGGGCCGCCCGCAATGCCATGTGGCGGGGCGCCGAACAGCGCAAGGCCCTGGGTCACTTCAAAAGCGTCTACAGCATCTTCGTATCTCGCGTCGACGTGTACACCGAAAAGCACGTGCCGCAGCTTTCGCCCGCGGCCCAGGGCCTGGTCGGCATCGTCAACGCCAAGCAAATCTGGGCCGAGAACCAGCAGTTCTGGAAGGACAAGAAAACGCCGCTCGACCAGGAGATGGTATTCGCCAGCACCGGCACCAAGAAGCCGGAGGATCCGCCCTGGAAATATGCCGCGGCGTTTGCCGGCAGCGACATCGAGACCAATCCGCCGGCCACGAACGACGCCATTGAAACCAGCGGCATGACGTTCGACCGCCAGATCGACAAGCTCCCGCCCCAGGAACTGCTGGATGAAATCGCACGCGAGGTGAATGCCGATCACCTGGAAGCCACGCTCATGGCCGAAGGCGTGAAGAAATTCACCGATCCGCAAAAGACCCTGCTGGCGCTCATCAAGAAGAAGCGAGCCACGCTCACCGCGGCGCGGTAGCAGCAAGGGGCATCGATCGCCCATCTGCGGATGCTGCGGCTCGAAATTCGGCCACCGGTGTGCTAGGATCCGGGCTTTCGCCGCTCTGGCGTCGCCCGCTTCGAAAGCAGCCACTCATGCCGATCGATCCCTATTCTCCTTGTCCGGGCGGTACGGGCAAGAAAATCAAATTCTGTTGCGCCGATCTGCAAACCGAGTTGGACAAGATCCAGCGGATGCTCGAAGGGGACCAGCGGGCGGCGTGTCTCGAACACATCGAGAGCATCGAGGGCAAGTATCCCGATCGCGCGTGCCTGTTGTCGATCAAGGCCATGCTGCAGGGCCAGCTTGGATCGGAGGAAAAGGCGGCCTCGACCGTGGCCCACTTCGTCGAGAAGTTTCCCGACAACCCGGTGGCCCTGGCCGAAAAAGCCACGCTCGAGGCGGCGCAACAAGACGCCGCGGCCGCGATCGTCGTGCTGCAAGACGCGCTGGAAAAGTGTACCGATCAAATCCCCACGGCGGTCTACGACGCCATCGGCGCGATTTCCCAGGCCCTGTTGTCCGAGAACCACTTGCTGGCGGCCCGCGCGCATCTGGCGTTGCAGATCGGCATGGCCGGGGGCAAGGACGAGCGCCCGATGTCGCTGTTGATTCAATTGAACAACTCCTCGCGGCTGCCGCTGTTGGCCAAGCAGGATTTTGCGCTGTGGCCCGCCCCGGACGACGCCTTGTGGAAAGCCGCCTTTGCCACCGCGATGGAGCCGGCGCTACGCGGCGCATGGCGTTTGTCCGTCAAGAACCTGACCGAGCTGGCGGCCAAGGTGGGCGACTGGCCGGCCATTTGGCACAACATCGCCGTGTTGCGCTCGTGGCTGGCCGACACCTCAGGCGCGATCCAAGCTTGGCGCAAGTTCGCCGAGCAAGACGTGCCGCTGGACGACAAGGTCGAAGCCGAGGCGCTGGCGCAACTGCTCGACGCCGAGAGCGTCGATCTCGTGGACCTGGTGATCGTGACGTATCCTGTGACGGACGCCGAGGCCTGCCAGGCAAGGTTGATGGCCAGCCCACGCGCGCCGCAAATGCCCTTGGACTTGTCGCGGCTGGGCTCGGACGACGAACCGCCGCCCAAAGGCGCCTGGTGGCTGGTGGACCGCGAGATTCCCGCCAGCGGCAAGGAACTGACCTTCGACCAGGTGCCCATGATCGTGGGCCACGCGCTCCTGTACGGCAAGCAAACCGATCGCGACGCGCGGTTGGAGCTGGTGGCGTATCGCACGGAGTTGATGCAAGCGCAGTCCACGGTGCGCAACGTCGCCGGCGATGCGCTGGGGGCAGCCGGCGCCGCGGAAGTCGAAAGCCAAACGGCGGCCGTGCAGCATTTGCTCAGTTGGAATTGGCGGCTGCCCGACGACACGCCGCCGGAAAAACGCCTGGCGCTGATCGACGCCAAGCGCGCCGACGCGCTCGTGAATCAATGGACCACGCTCCCGCAAAAGGTGTTCGGCGGAAAGTCGCCCAGCCAGGCGGCCGCCGACGAGAAGAGCCGCGTGCGGGTGCTGGCCTCGATCTTGCTGCTGGAGCTGGCCACGCAGCAAAGCGGCTCGACGTTCGATTTCAATCGGCTGCGCGAGAAGCTCGCTCTGCCGACGCTGGCAACCATCGATCCCAAGTCCGGCCGACTGGCCGACGTCGGCCTTGCACGACTGGCGCGGCTGGAAGTCGAGCAGCTCTCCGACGAGCAACTGGTGCAGTTTTATCAGGCGGCCGATCATTTTCGCCACATCGCGGCGATCAAGAAGTTGGCACACGAGGTGATCGCGCGCGAGAACCTCGACGCAAAGCTCGACAAGGCCGAAGTGTACGGCATCCTGGCACAGATCGAAGCCGATACGGACCGTGCGCTTGAGTACTTGGAGCTGGCCCGCAAGACGGCCGAAAAAAACAAAAAATCGACCGCGCCGTGGGACCTGGCCGAGCTGGCGCTGCGCATCGCGCGAGGCGACGTGGCGCAGGCCGACCGCCTGCTGACGCACATCCGTAACGATCATTTGCGCGAGCCGGGCGTGGCGCAGGCCCTGTTTCAAATCCTGGCCGAGGCGGGCATCATCGGTCCGGACGGACGGCCCACCGCCGCGGCAGCCGCAGCCGCCGGAGCTGGCCCGGAGGCGCCGGGCTTTGTCGTGCCCGGAGCAGCCGCTGCTGAGCCCGGCAAAATCTGGACGCCCGGCGGCGAGCAAACCAGTGGCGCAAAAAAGTCGGGCCTGTGGACGCCCGACATGGACTAAGCATGCCGTTGGTCGCCACGCCCAATCGGCAACAATAGCGTCGGCCAGCCTCGAACGACCCTTGCATCCGCGCCGCATCTCATGCAGCAAACCGAATTCGACGCTTCGCACATGGCCCGTGCGCTCGAACTGGCGGCGCGCGGTGAAGGCTGGGTCGAGCCGAACCCGATGGTCGGCTGCGTCATCGTGCGCAATGGCGAAATCGTCGGCGAAGGGTTCCACGAGCGATTCGGCGGGCCGCACGCCGAAATCGAAGCGCTCCGCCAGGCAGGCGCTCGCGCCGCCGGCGCCGATGTCTATGTCACGCTCGAGCCGTGCTGCCACCAGGGCAAGACGCCGCCTTGCACCCAGGCATTGATTGCCGCCGGCGTGCGCCGCGTGGTCGTGGCCCAGCAGGATCCGTTTCTCCAAGTAGCAGGCCAAGGATGCGCCGAGCTCCAGCAGGCCGGCATCGACGTCGAAACGGGCCTGCTCGAAGCCGAAGCCCACGATCTCAACGCGCCCTATCGAAAGCTCGTCATCAGCGGCCGACCGTGGATCATCGCCAAATGGGCCATGACCCTCGATGGCAAGCTGGCCACGCGCAGCGGCGACAGCCGTTGGATCTCGTGCGAGGCGTCGCGGACCGTCGTGCAGCGCATCCGCGGGCGCGTCGATGCGATCATGGTGGGCCGCAACACGGCCGCGACCGACGACCCACTGCTGACCGCTCGACCGCCCGGAGCCCGGACCGCCGCTCGGATCGTGCTCGACTCGGCGGCAACTTTGACGAGCGCAAGCCAGTTGGCGCGCACCGCGCGCGATGCGCCGGTCATCGTCGCCGTGTCCGCGGCATCCAAGACCAATGACCGCGAGCGCTTGACGGCCGCTGGCTGCGAAGTGCTGGTTTGTCCGGGCACGACGCACGCCGAGCGCTTGGAATGGCTGCTGGACGAGTTGGGCCGCCGCCGCTTCACGAACGTGCTGGTCGAAGGGGGCGGTCAACTGCTGGGCAGCCTGCTGAACCTCGGGCAAATCGACGAGGTTCACGCCTTCATCGCGCCCAAGCTGATCGGCGGCCAAGGCGCCAGTCCCACGGCGGGCTCGGGCCTGGACCTGATGGCCAATGCCATCCAACTGCGCGAACCGATCATCGAACGATCGGGCAGCGACGCTTATGTGCACGGTCGCACGGCACGGCCTTAGCTAGCGGCAGCACCCTACCGCAAGAACTTCGGTTTGCTGCCGCTGGGGAGCGTTGCGCCGGCCTTGATCGTGCGCGACTCGGCGGCGGCGACTGCTTCAATGCAATACAGGTGCCGGTCGGTGCGCAGATAGATTGCATTTTCGACGAACGCCGGCGTGGCTAGCGTGCGACCGTCTAGATGATTCTCGGCCAGCTTTTTGAATGTCTCGCCCTCCGCCAGGACGTGCATCGTGCCGTCTTCATCCAGGCAATAGATCTTGCCGTCGGCCAAGGTGAGCGAGGCCGAGAAGTTGCCTCCCAGGCGTTGGCGCCACAATTCATTCCCATCCACCGCGTCGCCGCACGTCAGCACGCCCTGGTCGCTGACGAAATAGATGCGCTTGCCGATCAACAAAGGCGACGGCGTGTGGGGCACGCTGTGCCGCATGCGATACGCCAGGTGACTGTCGGTAACGTCGCCGCTGCCGTCGCTGCGGACGGCCACCAGCGTCGGCGTCCAATAGCCGGTGCAGAAGTACACCAGCCCGTTACCGGCCACGGGTCGCGGGACGACCGAGTGGCCCCCGTGCCGAAAGCGCCACAACTCGCGACCATCGGCCGGCGCATAGGCAATCAGCGCTTCGCCGCCGCTGGTGACCAGTTGCGGCGTTCCTTGCACGTCGATCACCAGGGGCGTCGAATAGGCCTGCAGGCCGGGATGGTCCGCTTGCCAGCGGACCTCGCCCGTCTGTTTGTCGAGCGCAACGGTGTACTGCGCGTCCATGCCGTCGCAACTGACGATCACCAGATCGTTCCATACGACGGGCGATCCGCCGGGACCATGCCGCTGGTCGTATTCGAGCTTGCGAGTCCAGACCACTTCGCCGTCGGCCGTCAGGCAGGCCGTGCCGTGCGCGCCATAGTGCACGAACACGTGGCGACCATCGACGACCGGAGTGGGCGACGCGTGACTGTTCTTGGAGGCGATGCGCCCGAGATCCTCGGCCCGAAAAACCTCGACGTCATGCAGCACCTTGCCTGACTCGCGCGCCAGGCAAACCAGTCGTAGCGATTGCTCAAGGTCCACCGAGGTGGTCAGCCAAATCCGATCGCCCATCACCACCGGCGACGACCAGCCGAGGCCCCGCATGGCCGTTTTCCAGCGGATGTTTTCGTTCTCGCTCCAGGTGGCCGGCAATTGGCTGGCGACGGCGTGCCCCTGGCCGTCCGGTCCGCGAAACTGTGGCCAGCCGTCAACCGCCCGTGCGATGGCGGGCGCTGCTGCAATCGCCAGCACCCAGCCGACGGCGCATCGAAACTTCCTTGCCGGCGCGATACTCATGGCGAAT
>JBBDYK010000301.1:0-14416 GCA_040901665.1 Pirellulales bacterium
AGTCAAAACGCGAACTGCTTTTTTTCAACCCCTGCTAGCAACTGAATAAGCTTCTAAGCCGGGGGATCGTATCGCGCACGTTCAGCTCTGCCGGCGGGATCGTAGCGCCCCCGCGAGCAACAACGCCAACAGCCCCATGCCGCTGATGGCCGCGCCCCAGATCACGGTCGCCGGGCGATAGCGATAGGCGAGACTGTGCCGGCCCGCACTTGGCGATTGTCGAAAAACGCCACGACGTCATTTTTCAACAGACGGTTGGCGCTGCCAGTATCCTCGCAGAGATTTTTGACCGCTTGGTGCGAGGTGATACGATGGGCGTACGCCACGCAGCGCATCCCCCGCCCCCCGGGAAGCGTCGAAGGACGAACCCAGCTGGGAAATCGACTATCTCTCGCGTTGAATCATTACACAAACTGTCTGACAACGTCTGGCGACTCACAAGGTTATAGAAGGAACGCAGATCAATGTCAGATAGCGCAGCCGACATACTTCTGCCACGATTCCAATTCCTGATAGACCAACTTGGGTTCCGTATTGTTACGAGCGAAAAATCTTCCAGTTTCGACAATATGTACATTGAACTGACAGACGATTTGATCAACGTGAGAGTTTGCCGAGAACGAGGCTTAGTCAGTGTAGAGCTTAGCCCACAGTTTTCCGCTGATAGTTGGGTACCGTTGGGCCACCTTTTTCTAATCGTGGTTCAGCGCGATCCGGTCGAGAAAGTTACAATTGAAGAGCAAGCCGGTTTCCTGCAAGATCACTACCCTGAAATTCACACGATGTTGTCCTCGGAGAATCTGAAGGACACCATTGTACAGGTTAGGCAGCTAGGAAAGGCGCGGCGGAGCAAACTGTTCCCTGGTAGCGTTGGGGATGCGTAGTCTCCCCTTCCCCGGTGAATTAAAAGGGAACGCAAAATGCGTCCCCTTAATCACTGCCGGCGGGATCGTAGCGCCCCCGCGAACACCAACGCCAACAGCCCCGTGCCGCTGATGGCCGCGCCCCAGATCACGGTCTCCGGGCGATAGCGATAGACGAGTCTGTGTCTACCCGCTGGCAGCCCCACACCGCGCAGCACCCGGTTCGTGCGCAAGATTTCCGCTTCGCGCGCCATCCCGTCGGTTTCCACCGATAGCGGCCAGCCGGGATAATAGGCGTCGGCCAACACGACGAGGCCCGGGCTTGTCAGCAGCACGTCGATTTCCACACGCTGCGGATCCGCGGAGACAATTTCGCACGACTCTTCGGCAGCGCCATCACCGGGCTGTGCCAATTCCGCTACTTCGAGATCGGTTTCCACCACGGCCTCCCGCGCCCAATCGCGTGCCTGGCCATTGGGAAAAAGCACCTCCTCGGTGCGATTAACGACCTGGGACGGCGAACGACTGTGCAATTCGCTCAGCACGATGACGTCGTGGACAATCCAGGCGCGCGGCGCCGCTGATTGAGCCAACAACGCCACGCCGGGCGCGACGATCGGCTTCCCGGGCGCCATAGGTTCCCACACCAGTGCCGCCGAAACTCCCGTCAGATTCAACACGGAGGAATGCGGCAGTTCACCCGGCGCCGGGCCGTGCCGGCGGGCAACCTCCCACACCACCTGCATCTCCAAGGGAGCCAGCGTGCCCGGCGAATCGACCAGCGGAATCGCATACGGCAAGTTGTACTTTGGATACAGGCTCGCTCGCTCCCAGTCCAGGCTCTCCTGCAGGCGAGCGGGCGACGAAGCGACACGCCACGCTTCGTTCCAGCACTGCCCATCGCGGTATACCCGCCGCATCGCCGGCCCGGCCAATTCGAGCGCGCGGGGAACACTCTGCCACATGCTCGCCGGAGCATAGGGAACCAGCGGCCGCCCGGCGATCGCCAGATCAATAACTGTCAGCAAGAAGCACAACGCCGGAGCGATGCCCCTGAGCTTCGCGCCGCGAGATAGTACAGCGTCGCGCCCGTTAGCCCCCGGTGAGTCACCGGGGGCCGATTGCGTTTCACCGCCACGCTGCCCTCTCACCGCGATGCACATCAACCCTGCAAGCAGCGCGGACAGAATTGCCGTTTGCCCCAGCGCCCCGTTTATTTCCATTCGCGCCCGTTCACAGTCGAACGGCCCGAACAACTCATCGGGCTCGATCGCCTGCAATCGATCGCACAATGATGGCCAGGCAGAATTGACCGCCAGCAGCGCGATGACGCTCACGCCGGCCAGCGCCGCGAAGAATCGCCACCAGCCGGCACTGCGGCTGCGCCACATCGCATCCCAACCGCTGGCCGCCAGCATGCTTAGCCCCAGGCTCGTCACGACCAACAGCTTCGCCGGATAGCGAAAGTATCCATAGCCGGGCAGCACCACCGTCATCAGCCAGTACAGTCCGCCAACCTCGTCGCCGATATTGCCATCCACGCTTCCGCCGAACCATCCGGCGACTTCACGCACCGTCCATGCCAGGCCAAACACGCCCAGTCCGGCCCATGCCGACAGCAGCGTCATCCAACTCAGCCAGCGCGTGACGGGCGGCGCAGCGCGGCGCAGACGGAAGCTGGCCAACGCCAGCACGAACGGCAGCAGGCCCATGTACAGCGTCGGCGTCCACACGCGCCCTTCAGCCTGCAGGAAGTCGAGCCAGCGGCCATTCGTCGGGAAATGCCGCCCGGAAACGTTGGGCCAGAGATACTCGATCGCCCGCCACGGTCCCACGTTGAATTGATAGATCTGCTGCGAGTGCTCGTCGGCCGACATGCCGAGCAAGCCGGCGTACCATGGCGAGGCCCCATCAACGCCATCTCGCGCAAGTTTCGCCGCGCCAATCTCATAAACGTTGCGCGGCGAGTCGTATGATGCCCGCGAACTATGCCGCGCGGCTTCCCACGAGGGAAGGATCTGCACGGCAGATAGCACGACTCCCGTACCGGCGGCCAGCAACAGCAGCACCGAGGGATGGCGCAGCGGACGAGTGGCCGACGATGATTCGCCCGCCGTGCCACGCCCGAGGATGATTGCATAAAGCGCCGCCATCAATCCGGCGTTGTAGGCCATTTGTGGATCGCCGCCCGTGACCATCAATGCCAACACGGCGCCCATTCCAACCGCCGATCGCCAACTCCTCTCGCGCAGCATGCGATCGGCCAGCTCGAGCGCCAGCGGCAGCCACGCCGCCCCGACCAGGAACACGACGTTGCAGTACTGGAACAGCACGTTGCCCGAGAAGGCGTACGAAACGGCGGCCAATCCGGCGGCCAAGGCGCTCGTCCCCAGGCGCCGCGCCAACCGAAAGCTGGTCCAGGCAGCCAGCGCCAGATGCGCCACGATGTAAACGTTGAACAGCAGCGTGTAGTCCAGCGGCAGCGCGAACAGCAGCTTGCCTGGATAGAACACGCTAGAGGTGGCATCGCCCGCCAACGGCACGCCGAGATTTTCATACGGATTCCACAGCGGCACGCGGCCGGCCGACCACTCCGCTCGGACGAATTCGAACAGCGGATGATAGAAATGGGCCGCGTCGCGATAGGCAAAACCGTAGCGGCCCGACAGCGCCGGCGCGAAAATCGCGGCGATCAGCGCGCCCACCGCGAGCACCACGATCCAATGCGTCTTTGCCAAACGTGCGTCCGCCACGAAAAACCAGAAGATACCCGGCGCCGAGCATGCCGTTGTATCCTAACCCGAAGGCGGCCTTGGCTTAACAGACTATTAGCGAGCCAGGCGGCGGGCGTGCGCAATTCGCCGGCGAATCTGCCGCAACGTGGATTCCAACTCCGCGGCCAGTGCCGACAGGTCGGCCGACCGTCGAGCCGCCCCCCATCTTGCCGCCTGCAGGCGGCTGTGGTGCCGGCCTGGCGCCATCCGTCTGGACAGGGGGCCGGAGCATGCGGCAGGCGCCGGCTCGCTGGCGGCATCCCGCTGGTCCGCGTCCGACCCGGTAAGCTGTGCCAGAAATTCCGCCAGCGTCGCGTCACGGTCGAGAGCCGGCCCCAACGGGGCTGATGCCCGATTCGGCAGCGTCTCGATGACGATGACGCCCACCGGATGACTATCGATATTTTGCAGCATGCACCTTCCCGCCCGCTGTGCCCCCGCTTGGGGGTCGAAGATGAATTGCGGTTCGCATCCCTGACAACGCAATCACTGGCCGCCGTCGTCGTTGCTCGATTCCGCCCGCGCGTCGCGCCGTCCCCATGCAGGAAGTTTCGGCCCGTTCGCTTGGCGCCGATCAATCCGATTGCGCGCGCGACACGAGAAATGGACCTGCGCGGGTCGGGTGGGTCGGCGTGGCGAAGATAGCCGGCTTGCCGAGCACGCCGGCGGCGGCGCCGCGCCTTATTTGGCGTGGCTGGCGACGCGCAACTGGGCGCGTGCTTGTTGCTCGGCCCGCTCGCGAGCGGCCAGCAGCTCGTCGCTGTTCGCCTTGCGATGGCGCGCTTCGGCGAGCATTTCGGCGGCCACCTTCGTATCGACCGACTCGGCCGTCAGCGCCCGATTGGTCAACACCGAGACGACGTCGCCGGCCACTTGCACGAATCCGCCGTCGACGTAGAACCGCCGGGTATGTCCGGCCGACACCAGCCGCAACTCGCCATACCCCAAGCGGCCGATCAGCGGAGCCCGGCCGGGCGCGATGCCGGTTTCGCCGTCATAGAGCGGCAGCGCGACAAAGTCGACCGGCTCGTCGAGCGTGGTGGCCTCGGGCGTGACAACGATCAATTGCAGGTGCCGCCCGCCGGACGCGTGGGCCGGGCTATCGTGGTGCGTGGTGTGATCGGCCATGGTTGTCTTCTTTCAGAGTTCGATCCCCGGCCGAGCCGAGGGCCCAACGGTGCTATTTTGGGCGCCTGCGGCGGAGGACTACGCCTGGGCGGCCATCTTCTTGGCCTGTTCTTCGGCCTGTTCCACCACTCCCACGTACATGAAGGCTTGCTCGGGCAGGTGGTCCCACTTGCCGTCGGCAATTTCCTCGAAGCTGCGGATGGTCTCGGCCAGCGGCGTGATTTCGCCCGGCTTGCCCGTGAACACTTCCGCGACCAAGAACGGCTGCGAAAGGAACCGCTCCATGCGGCGGGCTCGATGCACCACCAGCTTGTCGGCTTCGCTCAACTCGTCGACGCCCAGAATCGCGATGATGTCTTGCAACTCGCGATAGCGCTGCAGCGTGACCTGCACGCGGCGGGCAATCGCATAATGCCGCTCGCCCACGTACTGCGGATCGAGAATGCGGCTGGACGAGGCCAGCGGATCGACCGCCGGGTAGATGCCCTTCTCGGTGATCGAACGCTCGAGGTAAAGAAACGCGTCGAGCTGACTGAAGGCTGCGGCCGGGGCCGGATCGGTCGGATCGTCGGCCGGCACGTACACGGCCTGCACCGACGTGATGGCCCCCTTCTTGGTCGACGCGATGCGCTCCTGCAAGGCGCCCATCTCCGTGGCCAAGGTCGGCTGGTAACCCACCGCCGAAGGCATGCGCCCCAGCAACGCGGATACTTCGCTCCCCGCCTGCGAGAAGCGGAAGATGTTGTCGACGAACAGCAACGTATCGGTTCCCATCGTATCCCGGAAATATTCGGCCATGGTCAGTGCCGACAGCGCCACGCGCAAGCGGGCTCCCGGCGGCTCGTTCATTTGGCCGAATACCATGCAGGTCTGCTCGATCACACTGCGACCCGTATCGCCGATCTTGGCTTCCTGCATTTCCAGCCACAGGTCGGTCCCCTCGCGCGTGCGCTCGCCCACGCCCGCAAACACGGAGTAACCGCCGTGGGCGCTGGCGATGCGGGCGATCAACTCAGTGAGAATGACCGTCTTGCCCAGTCCGGCGCCACCGAACAACCCGGCCTTGCCGCCGCGGACGAACGGCGTGAGCAGGTCGATCACCTTGATGCCGGTCTCGAACAGCTCGGTCTTGGTCGACAAGTCGTCCAACGGGGGCGCATCGCGATGGATGGAGCGAAACTCCGTGGCGTTGACTGGCCCGCGGCCGTCGACCGGTTCGCCGATCAGGTTGAACACCCGGCCGAGCGTTTCCTTGCCGACGGGCACCATGACCGGCGAGCCCGTGTCGACGCACTCCTGGCCGCGGATCATGCCGTCGGTGCTGCCCAGGGCCACGCAACGAACGCGACCGCCGCCGAGGTGCTGCTGCACTTCGCCCACGAGGTTCACCGTCACGCCCTTGTGCTGCGCGTTGATCTTCACGGCGTTGTAAATGGCCGGCAGTTGCGATTCGGCGAATTCGACGTCGAAGGTCGAGCCGATGATCTGCGTCACGTGGCCGATGTTCTTGGTGCCCGGTTGGTGATTGGTAGCAGTTGCCATGAAACAGTCTTTGGGGTGGAAGCCGCGGTTAGTGGATGTTCGTGTACGAGTGGTCAGCGGGGACTGTCCCGATTTTTCTAAAGCGGGCACCATCCGTAGGATGGTCGCGAGAAAAATGGGACTGTCCCCCTCTGCGAGCCGGTTTTGAAACTGTTGTTAGTTCTTCAGGGCCTCGACGCCGCCGATGATTTCCATGATTTCGCCGGTGATCTGCGACTGGCGAGCCCTGTTGTAGGCCATCGAGAGCGCCTTGATGCGGTCGCCGGCCGCTTTGGTGGCGGCTTTCATCGCCACCATTCGGGAAACCTGCTCGCTCACTGCCGCATCGAGCAGGCACTTGAACAGTTTGATCTTGAAGCTGGTGGGCACGACCTCTTCCAGAATGCTCTCGGCCGACGGCAGGAACTCGTATTGAGTTTGCGCATCGCTTTGTTGCGCATCGGATCCGGTCAAGGCCCCCAGCGGCAACAGCGTTTCGACGACCGCCGACTGGCGGCTGACGTTCTCGAAGCGCATGTAAGCCACGTCCAGACGATCGAGCTTGCCGGCGGCGTACTCTTCCAGGTAACGGTTGGCCAGCACCTCGGCTTCGCCAAAGCTGGGCTTATCCTCGAAGTGCAAATACGACTCGCTGACGGCGATGTGGCGAAACTTGGCCGCCGCGATGCCGCGCTTGCCGGAAATTTCCAGCTCGACCGCCGGGATTTCGCTCTTCAACTCGGCCAGTCGCGCAAAGCCGGCGCGCTGCACGTTGCCGTTATAGCCGCCGCACAAGCCGCGGTTGGCGGTCAGCATCAACAGCACGGCCCGCTCCGTCTTCTCGCGCCCTTCCAACAGCGGGTGTCGCACTTCCAGGCCGCTGTTGGCCAGATCGGCCACCAGTTGCGTGATGCGGCGCGTGTAGGCCGTGGCCGCATGCGCGCGATCCATCGCCTTCTTGAAGCGCGCCGTGGCGATCAACTCCATCGTCCGCGTGATCTTGCGGATGTTGCGGATCGCCTTGCGGCGTTTGTCGAGTGCGCGGGCTTTAGCCATAGGATCGCAAAACTCAGTTCGTAGGACTCAACTTATCAGCCGGCCGTCTCGTTCACACGCGGGCCTTGGCCGGCGGCGTGCCCCGGTATTGCTTCTGGAACTCGGCGATCGCCGCGTTGATCGCATTGGTGGTGGCTTCGTCGAGATCGTTCATCTCTTCGATCTTCTGGCGAATCTCCGGCTTCTGGTCGCGCATGAACGTGAGAAACTCCTTTTCCCACTTGCGGACTTCCGTCACCGGCACCTTGTCCAAGTGACCGCGAGTGCCGGCGTAAATGATGAACACCTGGTCGATCACGTTGAGCGGTTCGTACTGGCCTTGCTTGAGGATTTCGACCATGCGATAGCCGCGGTCGAGCCGCGACTGCGTGGCGGCATCCAAGTCGGTGCCCAACTGAGCGAACGCTTCCAACTCGCGAAAGGCCGCCAGATCCAAACGCAGACCACCGGCCACCTTGCGCATGGCCTTGATCTGGGCCGAACCGCCCACGCGCGACACCGAAATACCCACGTTCATGGCCGGACGAATGCCGGCAAAGAACAAGTCGGGCTGCAAATAAATCTGTCCGTCGGTGATCGAGATCACGTTGGTCGGAATGTAGGCGGACACCTCGCCTTCCAGCGTTTCGATGATCGGGAACGACGTGAGCGATCCGCCCCCTTTTTCGGCGCTCAGCTTGGCCGAGCGCTCGAGCAAGCGGCTGTGAGCATAGAACACGTCGCCCGGATATGCCTCGCGTCCCGGCGGGCGGCGCATCAACAGCGACAACTGCCGATAGGCCGCGGCCTGCTTCGACAAGTCGTCGTAGATGATCAGGGCGTGTTCGCCCTTGTACATGAAATACTCGGCCATCGACGTGCCGGCATAGGGCGCAACGTATTGGAGCGGAGCCGGGTCGCTGGCGCCGGCCACGACGACGGTCGTATAGTCCATCGCTCCTTTGGCTCTGAGCACTTCGATCGTGGCGGCGATGGTCGATTCCTTCTGACCCACGGCAACATAGAAACACTTTACGCCGCTGTCGCGCTGGTTGAGGATGGCGTCAACGCCGATGGCGGTCTTGCCCGTCTTGCGGTCGCCGATGATGAGCTCGCGCTGGCCGCGTCCGATGGGGGTCATGGCGTCGACGGCCTTGATGCCGGTTTGCATCGGCTCTCGCACCGGTTGGCGCTCGGCCACGCCGGGAGCCACGGTCTCGACGTCGCGGCGTTGGGAAGTGACGATCGGGCCTTTGCCATCCAGCGGATTGCCCAACGGATCGACGACGCGGCCGATCACGGCTTCGCCCACCGGCACGCTCAGCAGCTTGCCGGTGCTCTTGACCTCGTCCCCCTCGGTGATCGACAGGAAGTCACCGAGAATGATGACGCCGACCGAATTCTCTTCGAGGTTGAAGGCCAGGCCGATGATGCCGCCCGGGAACTCCACCATCTCGCCGGCCATCACGCCGGACAGCCCGTACACGCGGGCGATACCGTCGCCCACCTCGAGCACGCGACCCACTTCGCGCACGTCGATTTGCGACTGGTACGTTTCAATTTCCGCCTGAATGACGGAAGCGATCTCGTCCGCTTTGAATCTCATGAATACTCCTCGTTATCATTTGCTCGCGCACCTGGCGCAATTGCCGGGCCACCGAGCCGTCGTAGACTGTATCGCCAACGCGCAACACGACTCCGCCGATGAGCGCCGGATCGACCGTCGGCTCGACCAGCGGCTCTCCGCCCAACAGCGTGCGCAGCGCGGCGGTTAGATTTTGTGACTGGCCATCCGCCAGCGGCGTGGCCGTTTGCAGCCCAACTCGCACGCGACCGCGCAATTCGTCGTAGAGCAGTCCCGATTGCTGGGCCACTGGCCGCAGGATGTCGAGCCGGCCGTGCCGCGACACCACCTTGAGAAAATCGAGCACCAACGACGATACCTTGGAGCCGAACACGCGGTCCAGCACCTGGCATTTTTCCTCGTGATCGATCAGCGCCGAGCTCAGCACGTCTTCCAGCTTGGGAAACTGCACCAGCGTCTCTGCCACGGCCGCCAGTTCCTCGACCGCCGCCTCGGCCTGGCCCGCCTTTTCCGCCGCGCCCAACAGCGCCTTGGCATACACCGTCGCCACCTGCTGCGCGGCGACGTTGATCACCGTGGACCTGGCTTTGTTGGGCTGGGCGGAATCGATCATGAAAACACCTAGTTCGCGCTGGGCGTCGACTCGGGAAACTTGGCCATCGCATCCTGGATCAGCCGTTGATGGTCCGCCGGCGTGAGCTTCGTTTGCAGAATCTTGCCGGCCAGGTCAACGGCCAACTGGGCGCTCCGTTCGGCCAACGACTTGAGTGCCGCGTCGGTGGCCGCCTCGATTTCGTGCAGCGCCCGGGCACGCTCCGCTTCGGCGCCCGCCTTGGCCTCGGTCAAGATCGACTGCTTGGTGTGCTCGGCGTCGCGCCGGGCCTCGTCCAACAATTCGCGGACCTCGTTGGCTGCCAGCGCCAGCTTCTGCTCGTACTGCACCAGCAGCGCCTTGGCTTCGTCGTGATTGCGCTGGGCTTCGGCAATGTGACCGGCGATGCCCTGCTCGCGCCGTTCGAGCGCCTCGATGATCGGCTTCCAGGCAAATTTGCCCAACACGACCATGAGGATCACGAACACCAGCAGCGTGAACAACGCCAGATCCGGGTCCGCGGAAAGCGGATCGCTGGAATTGCCCGAGAAGCCGGGATCGCTGTGTGCCGATTCGACCAATTCCTTACCGGCGGTTTTCAGTTCCTCGCCGACCTGCGCCCAAGCAGGCGCCGTCGCAGCGCCCAGGGCGCACCACCCCACGGCCGAACACGCCATCGCTCGCAACCAATTCATAACGCCTCCGCGAAGTGCCCGCGGCTCGCTTGCGAGCCTACGGGGTGTTGAAGAGCATACAAACGATCAACGCAAAGAACGTGGCCCCTTCGATCAGCGCGGCCGCGATGATCATGGCGGTTTGCACGTTGCCGGCCACTTCCGGCTGGCGCGCCATGCTCTCGACGGCGCTGGCGCCGATCTTGCTGATGCCGTAACCGGCGCCCAAGATCACCAATCCCGCGCCAAACGCGGCGCCAAAGTTCAGACCGTGGTCTGATTTGGCCGGTGCGGCGGCGGCGTCATCGGCCGCCGGTGCTGCCGCGGCGTCCTCAGCCGGCGCGGCCTTTTCTTCCTGGGCCATGGCCGGTGCAGCCATCAACAGTGCGACCAAGCAAAGTGCGAAAAGTTTCACGATTCGGTTCACGGAAGGAGTCTCCAAAAAAAGTGAAAGTGAATAGTTCGGTTCAGTTCCCGAGAGTTCGAGTTAGTCAAAACGGCACGCCGCACTAGTGTCCTGAGTTGCAACTTCGTTGCAATTCAGGACACGCCGGCCAAAGGCGCAGGTGCTTTGGCCGCTGTAGATACCTAGTGTCCTGAATATGGGTTTCCCATGAAAAGAACTTCTAACTCGGGACACTAGTGCGGGTGTACGGCCATGCCGATAAACAACGCCGACAAGAACGTAAAGATGTAGGCCTGAATAAATGCCACCAGCAATTCCAACAAGCTCAGCGCCACCAATCCCAGCACGCTGGCCGGCGTCACCGCATACCAGGCCATGCTGCCGGCGCTGGCCGTGATGAACGTGAGGATGACCACCAGCACCAGGTGGCCCGCCATCATGTTGGCCAGCAAACGCATGGCCAGGATGAAATGCTTGATGCACAGTCCGATGACTTCGATCACGAAGATCATCGGCTTGAGCAGCACCGCCATCGGCCCGGGCAGGTCCATGTGCGGCACCTGGGCTAGCCAAAAATGAATCGGTCCCAGCTTGGCCATGCCCGAGAAGACCACCACGCCAAAGGTGGCGATCGCCAACGCCCCAGTCGTGGCCAAGGCGCCGGTCGCGCTGCCGGCCCAGGGCAACAAGCCGAACAAGTTGCAGCCGACGATGAAGAAGAACACCGTCAGCAAGTACGGCAGGAAACGGTCGGCGTCGTGCTTGCCAATGGCGGGCCGCGCGACCTCGTCGCGAATGAAGACGACCATCGACTCCAGCAGGTTGACCAGCCGGCCGCGCGGCGCTCCGGGGCGCTTGATTCGCAACGCCGCCCAACTGAACAACAGGATCATCACCACGGCCACGATCGACTCCAGGATCATGAACTTCGTGAGCTTCAGATCCAAGGGCTCGATGCGATCGTCGATCGGCTTGAAGCCGACCGAGAACGTCGCCAACGGCTCGCTGGTCTTGAACGGCTGGGGAATCGGCACCTTGCCGCCCAGGACGCGCGGAAACTCGAAGTATTCCGCGTCCTTGACGTGGCCGATCAAGTGGTCTTTGTCGAACGGATTGTGCGCGGCATGCTCCGCGCCGTGCCCCTGCGCGGCGGCGTGTCCCGCCTCGGCATGCGAGGCGGACGCGTGATCGTGTTCGTCTTGCTTCTCGTCGGCCATGACTCGGTTAGACCGCCTTTTGCGAGTGACTGCCGGAAGAAACCTGCGCAACGGCCAGCGCCGTCTCGGCCGCCAGTGCGACCAGGTAGAACCCCAGTAGGTAGTAAATCATTCCGTCTTTGGCGAGCGCCGGCACTTGCACGTGCAACGTGACGCCCAGCGCCAACGGCAAGAACATGCGCACCAACATCGCGACGCCGGTGCCATGGACCGAACCGCGGGGGAACAAGGACGCCAGCGCCAATGCCGCCGCGGCGCCCACCCAGCAAACGCCGCAGGCCACGGCCGCTGCCCACAGCCCGGCCGATGCGCGGATGCCATACGCAAAAGGAGCAGCTACGGCGTATGCCGCCGCCAGAATTGCGCTTAGCAGCGCCAAGCGCGCGAACAAGCCGAGCTGTCCCAGCCTATTCCAAACGATCGTGTTTCGACTGCCCGCCATGCTTATGTCCGCCGCTTGGCGTCGAGCGATTCTTGGCAATTCGCACGAGCGCCGAAGTCGCCAGGACGGCACCCGCCGCAAACCCCAGCAGCAAGAACACCACGCGGGTGCCCAGCCATTGATCCAGCAAATATCCCAACAAGCCTGGAATGACCATCTCGGCCGAGACGGTCATGATCGTGGCCGACCATCCCAGGGCAATGGCCATCGGCGAACGATCGTCTGGGGATTCTGCCACTTTGGCTGGTTCCCGCCCGTGAGAACGAACTCGAGACCGGCGTTCGAGTTCCTCGTAAAGCCCCCTCTGAAACCGCGACATCACCGCCCGCGCGGCGCTGTTACTAACCTGTAAGGCTGGCCATCGTAATCGTCGCAAAAAAGGGTGTCAATTGGCCAGGCGACCGAATTCGTGTTTTTTTTCACAAAGTCATTATCCGGCCCTAAGCCCTCCGTGTCAAATGCGTTACTTTGCGGCCCAACCTTCGCCGAGGGGCCGAATCGACGGCCGAAGGACCCTTGCAATCGCGGGGCACGAATGTGAGTCAATTTGGCACGCCAGAGGTATCCGCTCTGCCCCCGCTTGATGAACCTAAAGCTAGCAGCCGCTTAGGTTCCGGACGATCGGCGCGGGGTCGGACCGTTGCAAATTGCTGGCCACTCGATTAGACTTGCTCATGCGAGGTAGATGTGTTCCCAACGGCCATCTGGTCCGTGCATGAGCACCCCCACCTGAAAAGGTGGATTTCGCTGTTCGCAAACTTTGTGCTGCTCCCCCCCAAAGCGGCTCAGCTTGCAAGACCGGCAGCGAATTTCACCCTGACCGCATTGGTCTCCACTAGACGGAGTGCCTGCTGCTTGTGGCGAGCAAGGCTGGCAGTTTCTTCGTCACCTCATGCGGCTATGGACTGCCGGGGAGGGTTCGAGCGTTTTATCCAGTCACGGACGACGCTCCAACCACGGCTTTCGGCGCGGCACTGCTTATGAAAAGCACGTTGCCCGCCACTTGCGGAGGTAAGTCCATTGATCACCGCAGCTAGTCTCAAATCGCGATCCCTCAAAGACCTGTCGCAAATGGCCAAGCAAGGCGGCGTGCGCGGCTGGCACAGCATGCGAAAAGACCAACTGGTCAAGGCGCTGCTCACGGCGGCCAAGAGCAAGAGCTCGGCCACCAACGGCAAGAAAATTGCCGCTCCCGCCCGGCGTTCCGGCATCACGACGGCCACGGTAACGGTCTCGCAGCACCGGCCGACCAATGGCCGCGTGCAACGCCACATCAGCAAAGTCAAAGCCCAACTCGAACGCGCCAAGAACCTCTCGGTCAGCAACGGCAAGCCCAAGAATCGGGCGGTGACCGAGCGGATCGTGGTGATGGTCCGCGATCCCTACTGGTTGCACGCCTATTGGGAAGTGAAGCGTCAGAGCGTCGAACGCGTGCAAGCGGCGATGAGCCAAGAATGGCACACGGCGCGCCCGTACCTGCGCTTGCTGGCGGTCTCTGACCCCGGTTCGAGCAGCGCTTCGGAGCGCGTGGTGCGCGACATCGAAGTTCACGGCGGAGTGAACAACTGGTATGTCCACGTCGACGATTCGCCGTCCAGCTACCGGCTGGAGCTCGGCTATATCGGTGCCGCGGGGCGCTTCTACCCGTTGGTCCGCTCGAACGTCGTGACCACGCCGGAGCCCGGCGCCAGTGACGCCATCGACGAGAATTGGACGGAAGTGGCCGAGAATTTCGACAAGATCTACGCCATGAGCGGCGGTTATTCGGCCGACAACAACAGCCTGGAACTGCAAGAGCTGTTCGAGGAGCGGCTGCGCCGACCGATGGGCTCGCCGATGGTGACCCGCTTCGGCCCTGGCATGGAAGGGCTGTTCCCGCCCGAGCGCGACTTCAAGTTCGAGGTCGATGCCGAGATGATCGTCTACGGCGTGACGAATCCCGACACGCACGTCAGCCTGCGCGGCGAGCCCGTCCGAATTCGACCGGATGGAACGTTCACCGTGCGAATGAGCCTGCCCAATCAGCGGCAAGTCATCCCCGTGGTGGCCAGCGCCGCCAACGGCGGAGAGCAACGCACGATCGTGCTGGCGGTCGAGCGCAACACGAAAGTGATGGAACCGGTCGTGCGCGAAGCCAACGACTAGCAGACTGTTGAAGAATGAAACAGTCTGCTACATC
>JBBDYK010000302.1:0-14342 GCA_040901665.1 Pirellulales bacterium
GGAACGCCCGTGAGTCGGTCGAGTGTGCAGGAAGCCAGCTATCGCCGCCTTCTCATCAGATCAACGCCCGCCCCGCCCGCTCGCCTTGTGCCAGCAATCGACCACGCTGCCTGACGTGTTCGTCGTGGGTGCGGCCAAGTCCGGCACCACCGCCATTCATCAGTACTTCCGCGCGCACCCGCAGGTGTTCGTGCCGGGCACGATCAAAGAGACCAACTACATGGCCTTCTTTGACGGCCTGCCCCGGCTGGCCGGCCCGCGCGATGCGCAAGTGTTGGAAGGCAGCATTACGAATCTCGCGGCCTACCGGGCGCTTTATGCGGCGCGCTCGTGCGAAGCCGCGGCCGTCGATGTCAGTCCCGCTTATCTTTACTATCCGCAGGCCCCGGCGAAGATCGCGGAACTCTGCCCGCGGGCGAAAATCGTGATCGTTCTGCGCAATCCGGCCGAGGCCGCCTTTTCGATGTACGCCATGATGCGCCGCGACAGGCGCGAGCGTTGTGGGCAGTTTTGGCGGGCCTTCGAGCAAAGCTCGCTGCGCATCGCCGCCGGCTGGGAATGGGCCTGGGACTATCAGGGCTGCTTTCGCTATGCGCCGCAAGTGGCCCGCTATCTCGATCGTTTCCCCGCGTCGCAGCTTTTCATCCGCCGCTATGAGGAATTGAGAGATACTCCCGAGCAGTTTTACGGCGCCTTGGCCCAGTTTCTGGAAATCTCTCCCATCGATCTGCGACAGGCCAATCGGCCGTGGAACGTGGCGCCGCCGCGACATGCTGAACCAAAACCGCGTCGGACGATTGCTGTTGCGCGCGGTGCATTCCACTCGTTGGTTGACGCCGCAGTCCTGGCACGATCGGCTGCAAGAGGCGCTGGATCGCCCGGCACTGGTCCTTAGCCCGCGCGACCGCTGGCGATTGGCCAATTATTTCCGCGCCGATATTCGAGACCTCGGGGCGATGCTTTCCTGGGACGTCGGCGCGTGGCTGCGACTGTGAAAACCCGGGCGTTTTGGTCCTGCGTCGCGCTTCCGGCGATGGGCCCGCGCGGGGCTACTGCGGAGTGTTTCCAACCGGCGGTGGCGGCAAACACGGCTTGACAGCCCAGCGGCCACAGTATTAATGAATTGCGATCTGACGGGCGTGGGCTAGCCCGGATGGGGGGTCTTGCGTCTGTCGTAACTCTAACGTGCCCTGCAATTTGCGTCGTTTTGCCCCGATTGAGCCGCGCATCACCGGCGGCGTCCGTAGATATATGTGGATGGCCTATGCGCCTCGCACCCGTTATAGGGCGGCGGGATGCAGGGGTCGCGAGGCACGACCAGCATTCGATTGAATTCGGTCGACCGGTCCGTCGAAGTTAACGTTCAGCCATCCTAGTCAACCTGGTTTAACAACATTTGCGTTGAAATGGCCAAAAAGACCACCAAACCAGATGGCAAGTCCTTGGTGATTGTCGAATCGCCCGCCAAGGCGCGCACGATCAGCAAGTTTCTGGGCCGCGACTTCACGGTCGAGGCGTCGATCGGCCATGTCCGCGATCTGCCGCAGGGCGCCAAGCAAATCCCGGCCGAGTTCAAAGGCGAAGATTGGGCCTATTTGGGCGTCAACGTCAACAAGGACTTCGATCCGGTCTACATCATTCCGCCGGGCAAGACGGCACAGGTCCGCAAGCTCAAGGGGTTGCTCAAGGACGCCAAAGAACTTTATCTGGCGACGGACGAAGACCGCGAAGGCGAAGCCATCAGTTGGCACCTGCAAGAACTGCTCAAGCCCAAGGTGCCCGTGCATCGCCTGGTCTTTCACGAGATCACCAAAGAGGCCATCACCGAGGCGCTGGCGCATCCGCGTTCGGTGGACGAGGCGTTGGTCAGGGCCCAGGAAACGCGGCGCATCGTCGACCGCTTGTTCGGGTATGAAGTGTCGCCGCTGTTGTGGCGGAAAGTGCGCCCCAAGCTCTCGGCCGGCCGCGTGCAAAGCGTGGCGGTGCGTCTGATCGTCGAGCGCGAAAAGCAGCGGATGGCCTTCGTCTCGGCCACCTACTGGGATCTGCTCGGCACCTTCAGCAAAGCGGACCAGCAGCAATTCAAGGCCGAGTTGGTGTCGGTCGATGGACGTCGCATTCCGGCCGGCAAGGATTTTGACGCGGCGACCGGCAAGCTGAAGGACCAGAACTTTCTGCTCTTGGACGAAGACGCCGCGGCTCAGTTGCTAAAGCGGCTGCACACCGCCGAATTTAGCGTCACGGCGCTCGACGACAAACCGTATACCTCGAAGCCTTATCCGCCGTTCACCACCAGCACGCTGCAGCAGGAAGCCAACCGCAAGCTGGGCTTCACGGCCCGGCGAACCATGTCGGCCGCGCAGAGCCTGTATGAGACAGGCCACATCACTTACATGCGCACCGATTCGACGACGCTGGCCAAGGTGGCGATCGACGCGGCGCGCGACCTGGTCGAATCGCAATACGGGCGCGAATACTTGCCCTCCGAGGCGCGTGTCTATCAGACCAAGGTGAAAAACGCCCAGGAAGCCCACGAAGCGATCCGGCCGGCGGGCCATCCTTTCGCGTTTCCCGAGGAATTGCGCAGCAGCTTGTCCGGCGACGAGTTCCGCCTGTACGACCTGATTTGGAAGCGCACCGTGGCCAGCCAGATGGCCGATGCGCGGGGCCGTCGCATCACGATCACCGTGGAAGGAGGCGGCGCCGCATTCAGCGTGGGCGGCAAGACCATCGACTTCCCCGGTTACCTGCGGGCCTACGTCGAAGGCAGCGACGATCCGCAGGGCGACCTGGCCGAGCGCGACACCGTGCTGCCCCAAGTTTCCGTCGGCGAACGGCTGTCATGCGCCGATTTGGAATCCAAGAGCCACACCACGCAGCCCCCGGCGCGCTACAGCGAAGCGTCGCTCACCAGGGCACTGGAGGAAATGGGCATCGGCCGGCCCAGCACCTACGCGTCGATCATCGATACGATCCAAGCCCGCGAGTACGTCTTCAAAAAGGGCAATGCCCTGGTTCCCACCTGGGTGGCGTTTGCCGTTTCGCAATTGTTGTCGGAGCACTTGCCGTACCTGGTCGACTATCAGTTCACCGCGCAAATGGAAGACGACCTGGATGCCATCAGCCGCGGCGAGTCGGAACACACGGACTACCTCCGTGCCTTTTACTTCGGCAACGGCAAGCCGGGATTGAAAAAACTGCTGGCGGACAAGTCCGAGGCCATTGATGCCCGCGACGTCGGCCGCATCTTTATCGGCACTCCCGACGGCGGCGAGCCGATCTTCGTGCGCGTCGGTCGCTACGGCCCATTTCTAGAGCAGGGCGAACGGCGGGCGAGCCTGCGCGATGAAATGGCGCCCGACGAGGTGAGCATCACGGCCGCCTTGGAACTGCTGGACCAGGCTGCGCAAGGTGACGAGCCCCTGGGACAATGCCCCGAGACCGGAAAACCCGTCTACCTGAAAGTCGGTCGCTTTGGTCCTTACGTGCAGCGCGGCACGCCTGAGGACGAAGAGAAGCCCAAGAACGCCTCGCTGCTCAAGGGCATGGTCCCCGACGACGTGACGCTGGAAGTGGCGCTCAAGTTGTTGTCGCTGCCGCGTGAGCTCGGCGTGCATCCGGAGAGCGGCAATCCGATCGTAGCGCAGAACGGGCGCTTCGGACCTTACATCAAGTGTGGCGACGACACGCGCAGCCTGCCGGCAGGCTTATCGCCCATCGACGTGACGCTCGAGCAAGCCTTGGAATTGCTGGCCCAACCAAAGGCCGCGCGGCGCGGCTTCGGCGCCAAGCGCGAGCCGCTGAAGGTGCTCGAAGAGTCACCCGTCACCAAGCAGAAGATCGAACTGTTCGAAGGCCGCTACGGCTTGTACCTCACCGACGGCGAGACGAACGCCTCGTTGCCCAAGGGCGCGGCGGTCGACGAACTGACGCAGGCCCAGGCGCTGGAGTTGCTGGCCGCTCGGGCGGCCATGGGCCCTCCCAAGAAGAAGAAAGCCGGCCGCCGCGGACCCGCCGCTCGTTCGGCGCCGAAACGGGCTCAAAAGCCCAGCGCAGCCGCCGACAGCGCGAATGGAAAGTCCACCGCCAAGCCGCCTCAAGCCGCCAAGAAAAAGGCGTCGACCAAGCGCGCGGTGGCCGCCAAGAAGAGCTAACGCGCTCTTCGTTCTAATCGTCGTCGCCTTGCGCAATGGCAAACGCCGTGGCATGGCTCCGGCAGTGCGATATGCTGAGCAGAATCTCGCTGACGCCCAGCCGATCGGCGACGTCGCGCGCCCCTCCGTGCAATGAAACCACTGGCTGTCCGCCAGGTAGATTCTGAATCTCGACGTCGCGCCACGAGATGCCGCGGCGCCAGCCCGTGCCCAGCACTTTCAGCAGCGCCTCTTTCGCCGCCCAGCGGCCGGCAAAGTGCGGCGTGGCCAGCTTGCGGCTTTGGCAATATTGGATCTCGGCAGGCGTATACACGCGGTTGATGAATAGCTCACCATGGCGTTCGATCATCTGCGCGATGCGCAAACACTCGACGATGTCGGTTCCAACGCCCAGGATGCGTGCCATCTGGATGCTCAGGGTTCGGGAATCAGCGCGGGCGGAAAACGCCGGGCGCCCCAGGCAGTAACGCACGCCGCCGCTGCAGCAGTGCATACAAGGTCGATAGTCCACCAGACGGGCTCGCGCTCGGCCAATCCCACCACGTACTCAAAAAAATCCGGGCGAAGCTCAATCACTTGCGTTGAAGCCAACGCGCCGACGGGACCCTGCGCCGTTAACTGGTCCTCCAGCACTTCCAAGCGGCGCCGGTGTCCAATGTAGTCCTGCCCCACGACGACCAGCAAGCCCCACACGACGGCTGCCGCCACGGCCACACGCACCCCGGGCACCTGCGTGAAGCGACGTACGACAACGCCAATCGCGCCGAGGACTCCGCCCACCATCAACGGAAACAAGATTGCCGGCGCGATGCCCTCCTGCTGCAAGCCGAATGCAATCCACGCGACGGCCACGGTGGCGGCAGCACAGGCCAAAAGCCACACCAGATAGCGGTCGTATCGATTCATGGTGCAATTCGAGAATTCCTGGCGCAATTCGCCTAACCCGTTGTCAGGCCGCAAGCCTTCTTGGCGCGGGCCAGCACTTCAGAGGCTTTTTGGCGTGCGCGCGCGGCGCCGTCGGCCAGAATCTCCTTGATGCGCGCCGGATTGGCGGCCAGCTCTTCGCGCCGCGCCCGCGGTTGGGCGAAATAATGCTCGGCGGCGTCGGCCAGCGCTTTCTTGACGTCCCCATACCCGAAGCCGCCCCGGCGGTAAAGCGCCGCCATCGCTTCGCGCTCGGCCTGGGTGGCCACCAGCGTATAAAGCTGAAACAAATGATCGCCCAGCGGGTCTTTGGGTTCTTCCATCGGACGCGAGTCGGTGGTGATGCGCATGATCTTCTTGCGCTGCGCTTTGGCGTCCTCGAAGATCTCCAGCGTGTTGTTGTAGCTCTTCGACATCTTTTCGCCGTCGGTGCCTGGCACCTTGGCCGATGCGTCCAGCAGCCTGGCCTTCGGCATGGTAAACACCGGGCCAAAGTGGTGATTGAAGCTGGCGGCCAGGTCGCGGCAGACTTCGATGTGCTGCACCTGGTCTTCGCCCACCGGCACCGTGTCCGCATCATACGCCAGAATGTCGGCCGACATCAGCACCGGATACGTGAACAGACCGGCGTCCGCCGTGAGCCCCTTCGCTTTCTTGTCCTTGAAGGCGTGGCAGCGTTCGAGCAGGCCCATCGGCGTGCCGGTCAATAACAGCCAGCACAATTCGGAGACCTCGGGAACGTCCGATTGGACGAACAAGATGGCCTTGCTCGGATCGAGTCCAAGCGCCAGTAAATCGATCGCCGCGTCGAACGTATATTGCGCCAGCAGCTTTGGATCGCGCACCGTGGTTAGCGCGTGCAAGTTGGCGATGAAATAGTATGCCTGATCTTCATGCTGCAGGTCGACGTACTGGCGAATGGCGCCAAAGTAGTTGCCCCAGTGAGGGCGGCCGGTCGGTTGAATTCCACTGAGAACGCGCATCGTGTTCGGCTGCTTCTTGAATCTAGGCGTTGATGGTTCCAACGACGTCGCGCAAGCGCGTCGCGCCCAGTTGCGCGATTGCGCCCGGCAACTCGTCCAGGATCGTCATCGTGACGGTGGGATTGTAGAAATTGGCAGTGCCGATTTGCACGGCGCTGGCCCCGGCAACGAGAAACTCCATCACGTCGTCGATCGTGCCGATGCCGCCAATGCCGATCACGGGGATGTCGACAGCTTGGGCGATCTGGTAGACGGCGCGCAGGGCAATCGGTTTGATGGCCGGCCCGCTTAGCCCGCCCATTCCTGCTCCCAGCAGCGGCTTGCGGCGGCGCCAATCGACGGCCATGCCCAGGCACGTGTTGATTGCCGAGACGGCGTCGGCGCCTCCTTCGGCGGCGGCTTTGGCGATCGCGGCGATGTTGGTCACATTGGGAGTCAGCTTGGCCAGGATGGGCAGCCCGCATGCCTGCCGCGCTCCCGAAACGACGCGCTGGCACATTTCCGGACTGGAACCGAAGTCGACGCCACCGGACACGTTGGGGCACGAAATGTTCAGCTCGAGCGCGGCGATGCCCCTCAGCCCATCGAGACGCGCCGCCATTGCCACGAATTCGTCGTAGTCATGCCCGGCGATGCTGACGACAATCGGCACGCCGCGCGCCGCCAGATAAGGCAAGTGATGCTCGATGAAGGCCTCGATGCCGTCGTTGTCCAGACCGATCGAGTTGAGCATGCCGGCGGGCGTTTCGATCGTCCGCCAGGGAGCATTGCCCGCCCGGGGAAGTTGAGTGATGGTCTTGGGGACGATGGCGCCCAGCCGGCCGAGATCGATCAGATGCTCCATTTCGCGCGCGTAGCCGAAGGTGCCCGAGGCGACCATGATCGGGTTGGGCAACTGCAACCGACCCAGATGAACCGCAAGATCGACGGCGGGAGCGTTCAAGAGAGATCAACCGATGAGCGCGGGTTCGTAAGGAGGCGACACAGAGCCCCCGTGGCGGCAGACTGTAATGTATCGGTGCTGGCGGGCAGGGGCAACGCACCGCAACCGGCGGGCAGCGTGACATGGCTGAAAAACAAAGCGAGCCGCCCGATGCGTCGAGCGGCTCGCGTGAGATGCCTGATCCAACGTCGTGCGGTTAGATGATGCCGCCGTGAGTACGATAAGGTGACATGTGGCTGGGCTGATCCAGGAACCAGATGCGCTGCCACTCTTCGAGCAACAGCCGCAGGTTTTCCGAAGTGAAGATCAGTTCCTGGGTACGAGTCGGCCCGTCGCCCGAATAGATGGGCAGAATGCAGCCGGTACTCGTCGTGAGACAAATACCCAAGATCGCAGCCATCAAAAGCCTGCGCATCACACGACTCCTCCGTGAACGTTTGGCGCTCCGCTATTCGCTCGAACGCGTAGGACGCATTCCTTTCGTCCCTCGCCGCGAGTGGCCACCAGTGGCTGCCCTCAACGACGACGTCTGAATTCGATTAACAGAAGTTGATTGATCGCGTTAGAAACACGCTTCGAAGCTAGATGGGATCGTGCTTCGAGTAAGACCTGGAATTGGTTGCTAGATTACTGTTTCCGTCAATTTGCGCCGAGGTCAAGTCGTGCTGTCAGTCGCCGTAGGGCTGGCTAGCCAGCACGCCGTCGGCCTGTTCGTACAAGGTCGTCAGTCGAGCCTAAGGGTTATGTGAGCTATAGCCTGTTCCGCCAAGTGTTTCCGTCACGGGACGGACGACATCGGGGGGCTTGGTGCCCGCTGCATGCCCATCGACGGCGCGGGCCCTCTCGGCCGCTTGCCGTTCCAACTCGCGAACCCGCTCCTCCATTTCCTTGCCCGGCTTGAACGTGACCACGAACTTCTCTGGCACGTAGACTTTATCTCCGGTCCGAGGGTTGCGGGCTTTGCGCGCGGCCCGCTTCTTCACCTCGAAAACTCCAAAATTTCGCAACTCGATACGGCGCTCCTCAACCAGCGTCTCGACGATCGCGTCGAAAGTTTTCTGGACGATTTCCTTCGTCTTAAGTTGAGTCAGACCGATCTCGTCGGAAATGGTTTTGACGATCTCTTTCTTGGTCACGACCGGATTCTCCTTTGAGAAAAAGGCTCGTGGGCCGAAAAGGGGCCCCTCGACCTCCGCAGTCATGTTCCCAAGTGTAGATGGCGTAAGAAGTACAGTCAAGATCATTCGTCGTCTTAGCGGCTTCCGAGTGGCCCATTTTTGGCTCACTTACGAGCTTTTTCGGGTTCGCCCTTCGCTCGACAAGTGATTTGCTCCCAATAACTTACACGAAACAAATCTCGTTTGAGTGCCATTTCGTTATTTAACTGCAAACACTGTAATGCCTTGCGTCGATTGTTCCGCTCCGCTCGGCGCGCACCCGCAGTGGCTTTACGAGCCCTGTGGCACTAATCATCGGCCGTGCAATCGGCAAAGTTTAAGCAATCCGCAATACCGGACCGCCAGGCATGCTGCCGATCGTGCGCAGGCAGCACAGTGCCGTGCTACCGATCGAAAGCAACGATCGGCTGGCAGCACCGCCAGCACGTCAAAGCTTCACGATCGAGATCTGATGCAGCACTTGTTCGGCCGAGTAGTGCTTGCCCTTGCCGCTGCCAGGACAGGCTTCGCACGTTTGCTGCCACGCTTCCTCGCTGGCCACATTCGATTGCCAGAAGGGCCACGTCTTGCACTGCCGCGGGCGAGCGTTGTACACGGTGCACTTGCGGCCATGGCTGTCGAAAAACACGCAGTCGCCGTTGCTGTACTCGATCAGGCTCTTGCGAATCCCAACCCAGCGCACGTACTTTGCTTCGAACGCCTCGACCGAGAGCCCCACTTCACGCGCCAAGTCGGCGATCTCCTCGCGGTTGACCCACACATAGCCGGGAGCGCCCGTGCAGCAATCGCCACACTGCGTGCATTGGAATCGCAATCCATTCTTGAACCAAGGTTCGTCGCTCACGGCAAACTCGGCGTGCTAGTTGGGTTGGTTGAACGCGACCTACATCGACGCTCCGGAGGCGGCAATCTCCGCCACGGCTCGTACCGCCACGTCAACGTCGGCCGCCGTATTGAATGGGCCGAGGCTGAACCGCACCGTGCCGCCGCCGGCCTGGGTTTCCAATGCCTCGTGCATGCGTGGAGCACAGTGCAATCCAGCGCGCACTTGCACACGGTGGGCGGCGTCCAGGCCGATGGCAATCTCTTGCGGATCATAGCCCTCCAGCACAATGCTGACCAGGGGGACGCGCGTTTCAGCCGTCGCCGGTCCCAGCACTCGCAAGCCGGGAATCTCTGCGAACCCCCCCAACAAATTCGCGGCCAGCGACAGGCCGTGTCGTTCGACGTCGTCAAGCCCGCGCTTCAACAGATATTCGACTCCGGCTCCCAGCCCCAGGATGCCCGGCACGTTCAGATTCCCGGATTCATACTTGCTGGGCAATTCGTCGGGCTGCTCGGGCCGCTCGCTGCGCGTGCCAGTGCCACCTTGGCGAACGCTCTGCAACCGTTCGGCGATGCCCGGGGCCAGCGCCAACACGCCCGTTCCCAACGGACCGAGCAATCCTTTGTGGCCCGAGCCGGCCAGCAGATCGACTTCCAATTCCCGCACGTCCACCGGCATGTGCCCCAGCGTTTGTGCCGCGTCGCACAACATCAAGGCGCCGGCTTCGTGGGCAATCCGGCCGATGTCGGCAATCGGCTGGATCGCGCCGGTGACGTTCGACGCATGACTGACCGCGATCAGCCGCGTGCGCGGGCCGATCGCGGCGCGAATGGCGTCCGGATCGATCACACCCCAGCGATCGCAATCGACGTGAGTCACCGTGATCCGGCGCTGGCGTGCTTCCGCGTCCAACGGACGCAGCACCGAATTGTGTTCGATCACCGTCGTGACGACGTGATCGCCCTCGCGAAGCACGCCGTGCAGCGCCAGGTTGAGCGAATCGGTGCCGTTGCAGGTGAAGATCACGCGGGCTGCATCGTCGACGCCCAGCAAGCGTGCCACGGCGCGGCGCGCGGCATTGATGCCCTGTGAGACTTGGGTCGCTTCGGCATAGCCGCTGCGCCCCGCGGGCGCGCCGAGCTCGCGTTGATAGCGATCGACGGCGGCGTACACCTCGTCTGGCTTCGGCCAGCTTGTGGCGGCATTGTCCAGGTAGATGCGTCGAGCGGTGGGGTCGTTGCTCATAGGCAGCAGGCCGTTGGCAGCATCAGCCGCCGATTTGATACATGGCTCGCAGCGGCCGGACGAATTGGTCGCTGTTGATGCCGTGACCGGCCCGCTTGGCGCCGACGCTGGCGCGCACCAGCTCGGCCAGATCGTCGTCCGTGCCCCCGGATCGCAACACCGCGCGAGCATCCCACTCGGCGGTCGAGAACAAGCAATTGCGCACCTGCCCCTCGGCCGTGATGCGCAATCGATTACAGAGATGGCAGAATGGCTGCGTCACGGGGTTGATGAAACCAATGCGGCCTACGCCATCGGCGAATGCATAGTCCGTGGCCGGCTGCGACGGATCGTCGACCGCCACCGGCACCAGCGGGCCGATGCCGGCCTCCAACATCTCGCGAATCCGGGCGCCGCTGAGCACTTGCTCCAGGTCCCATTGGCCGTCGGCATCCAAAGGCATGAACTCGATGAAGCGCATCTCCAGGCCGTGCTGGCGGGCGAAGTTGCCCAGCGGCACGATTTCGGGCTCCGAAAGGTCGCGGATGGCCACCGCGTTCAAGCGAATCTTGCGGAAGCCAGCGCGCTGCGCGGCGAAGATGCCGGCCAACGTCTGCTCCAACCCCTCGCGTCGCGAAATCTTGAAGAACGTTTCCGGCGAAAGGCAATCCAGGCTGATGTTGACGCGTTGCAAGCCAGCGTCCTTGAGCGCTTGCGCCTGATCGGCCAGCAGAATCCCGTTGGTGGTCATCGCCACGTCGCGTATGCCGTCGATCCGAGCGATCTTTTCGACCAGCCGGGGCAAACCGCGCCGCACCAGCGGCTCTCCGCCCGACAACCGCACCTTGTCGACGCCCATGCCAGCCGCCACCCGCACGAATCGTTCGATCTCTTCGAACGTGAGCAACTCGTGCCGCGGCTTGAAGCGCACGTTTTCCGCGGGCATGCAGTAGAAACAGCGGATGTTGCAGCGATCGGTAACGCTGATCCGCAGATTCGTGTGTACGCGGCCGAACGAGTCGACCAGTTGCCCGGCGTCCGACATTGGTTGACTACTCACGGTTGGAAGCCTCGCGCGGGGCGTTCAACCCCGGATGAACCCACTCGCTGTTGCCGTCGGCCCAGTTTTCCTTTTTCCAGATGGGCACGACTTGCTTGAGCGTATCGATCAACCATTGGCCGGCTTCGAAAGCCGCCTGGCGGTGCGGCGTGCTGACGGCCACGGCCACGCTGGCTTCGCCCAAGGGCACATGCCCAACGCGATGCACCACCGCGCAACCCTCCAACGGCCAGCGCCGCCGCGCCTCGGTCACCAGCTCGGCCAGCTTGTCGTGGGCCATCTCGGGATAGCACTCGTAGTCGAGCGAGGCCGTGCGTCGACCTGCGGTGTGCTCGCGCGTCGTGCCCAAGAACAGCACTACTGCGCCAGCGTTGTTCGACGCCACGTGGCGCAACAGCGCCTCGGTGTCGATCGGCTGGCTGGTGATGTCGACCATGATACGAATCTCAAGTTTCGGCGCCCGGCGCCGCTGGCGTCCCCTTCGCGCACTATTATTCTACCCGCCACTGACGGGAGGGATACAAGCCACTTCCGCATCGGCGGGCACGACCGTGCCGTCGTTGACGTATTGCGAGCCAATGGCAAACAGCACCTGCGGCAGCAACCCGGCCAGGGCGGGCACTTGGGCCGCCAGCGCACGGCGCAATTCGGCCACGTTGTACGGCTCGCCCAGGCTGACCTCGATCGTATCGACGCCGGCCAACTCGCGCGCGACGGCGAACAGGCGTATTTGCACGTTCACGTAACCACCAATTCTTGCACCTGGACACTCAGCAACTCGGCCAGCTCAGGCAGCAGGCCATAGGACAATGCCAACAGCTTGACCGGATGAATGGTTGGTTTGCCGGCCCCCTGCTCCATTTGAATCTTGCAGGCGCTGCACTCGGTGGTGCCGACCTGCAATCGCGGACTGCGCAAGCTGCCAATGACCGCGCGGCCGGCGCGCAGGCTGGCGCGATAGTGTTCGCGCTTCAAACCAAAGGTGCCCGCCATGCCCGAACAACCGTTTTCCGTACGCAGCACGACCAGGCCGGGAATGAGCCGCAACAGGTTTTCTCCCGCCGATAGTGTATTCAAAGCCCGCACGTGGCAGGGCATGTGATATCCCACCACGGTGTTGACCGGCTTGAGATTCAAATGCAGCTTGCCGGTCTGATGCAGTCGCCAGAGGTAGCTGCACGCCTCGCTGGTGTTCTGCGCGACCAGCCGTGCGTCGTCGTCATCCACCAGCGCCAGATACTCGTGCGTGAGCGCCAGCGCGGCCGACGGCTCGGACGCCACGATGTGATAGCCCTGGCGAATCGCCTCGGCCAACAGCGCGATATTGTGTTCGGCCAGCTTGCGCGCCTGGTTGACCGCGCCCAGCGAGATCATCGGCATGGCCGACGAAAGCTGTCCGGGGTGCACGTAGACGGCCACGGCGTTGTGTTCCAGCACCGCCACCAGCGCCTCGGCCAATTGCGGATCGTGATAGTTGGCATAGGTGTCGACGAAGTACAACACCTTGGCGATATCGCGGCGAGTGGGTCGCGTCAGCCGGCGGCGGGCCGCAATGCGCATGAAGTTGCGCGGAGCGAACCGCGGCAGCTTGCGACGACGATCGATGCCCAGCGTTTTTTCCACCAGCCAGCGTGCCGGCCGATTCGTGAGCGCCCAGTTCGCCAGCGGTGCAAACAGGCTGCCCAAGCGGCTCAGTCGATCCACGCGCGACATCATCCAGTCCGTCGTCTTCAGGCCGTTGGTGAGCACATAGCTCCCCTTGCCTTCCATCATCAGCTTGGGAATATCCACCGTGGCCGGACATTCCAGCCGGCATTGGTGGCAATTGACGCACAGATCGGCCACCTCCTTGAAGTCGTCGCTGGTGAGCGTGTTGGCGGGCAAAGCACCGCTGAGTATTCCACGCAGCAAGTTGGCCTTCGCCCGCGGCGAGCTCTCCTCCGCCGGTGCAAAGCGAAAGATCGGGCACATCCGCACGTCCGACGTTTGCGAGCGGCATGCGCCGCAGCCATTGCAATCGCGGGCTGCTTGGGCCACTTCGTCGGTGCCCCAGTTGAGCCGCCATACCTGCGGTGACGTCGCCGGCGCTACCGGGTCCACGGACGCTGCTTCCTCGCGCTGCGTCGTGGCGGTCGCGCTGCGACGCAGGTTCTTTGTCAGCAGGTCCGGGTCATCGCCGACGATCTTGCCGGGGTTGAAAATATTGTCGGGGTCGAAGATTCCCTTGACGTCGCGAAAGACGTCGGCGAGCGGGCCATACTGGCGGCGTATGAACGCAGTGCGGCTCAGCCCGTCGGCATGTTCGCCGCTGATCGTGCCGCCCAGCGCAATCACTTCGTCGTACAGATCCGACGCCAACCGCGCCATGCGTTCGACGTCAGCCGGGTTCGACAAATCCAAGAATGGCCGCAGGTGCAATTGCCCGTGTCCGGCGTGGGCAAACAGCGACGCCGTGACCTGATGCTGCTTGAGCACGTTTTGCATGCGCACCAGAAAGTCGGGCAGGGCTTTGGGCGGCACCGCCAGGTCTTCGATGCACGGCAACGGCCGTGTCGATCCCTTCATGCGATGCAGCGTGGGCACGGTCCGCCGGGCCAGCCGGCCATAAAGCTCCATCTCCTCGCGATCCTGAGCTTGCAGCGCGTGAAATGCCAGTCGCTTCTTGCGACGCACCCGGTCGATCACTTGCGCCAACCGGTCGCGCACTTCCAGCGGCGTGTCGCCCTCGTGTTCCACCAACAGCGCCGCTTCGGTTTCCAAGGGAACCAGCAAGTCATACTGCACGGTGCTCTCGCGCGCCAGACTCAAGTGCCGGCGGTCCATCAGATCGCAGGCGCTGGGCTCCAGCGGCAGCACCTCCAACACGGCCTTGGCGGCGCTCTCCAAGCGATCGAACAGCAGCAGCGCCACGCCCCGGTGCTTCGGCAACGCCTCGGTGGAAACCGTCGCTTCGGTAATCAGGGCCAGTGTGCCTTCGGATCCGACCAGCAGCCGCGCCAGATTGAGATGGCCGTCGTCGAGCGCGCCGGCCAGGCCGTAGCCGCAGCGAT
>JBBDYK010000303.1:0-14217 GCA_040901665.1 Pirellulales bacterium
CCAAGCATGCCCTGGCAGCCGGCATCCTCGACCGCATCGTCGAGGGCGATCTGCAAGCCGGCGCCGTGGCCTTCGCCCGCGAGCTGGTGGCCGCCGGCAAGCCGCCGCGCCGCACCCGCGATCTGACCGAAAAGATTTCGGACAAAGCCGCCAACGAGCAATCGCTGGCCGCCGTGCGCGGCGAAATCAAAAAACGCTCGCGCGGACTGCTCGCGCCGACCAAGGCCGTCGACGCCGTCGCAGCCGCCACGCAGTTGCCGTTCGACGAGGGCCTGGCCAAAGAGGCCGAACTGTTCAAGGAGTGCCTCTTCTCCGATCAGTCGAAGGCCATGATCCACGTCTTCTTCGGCGAGCGGGCCGTGGCCAAGGTGCCCGGCATCGCCAAGGACACGCCCATCATCGAGATCAAGAAAGCCGCGGTCGTCGGCGGCGGCACCATGGGCGGAGGCATCACCATGAACTACGCCAACGCCGGCATCCCCGTGCTGTTCAAGGAAGTCTCCCAGGAAGCTCTCGACAAGGGCCTGGCCACCATCAAGAAGAACTACGCCGCCACGGTCTCCAAGCGCCGCCTCACGCAGGCCGACATGGACAAGCGGATGGCGCTGATCGAGCCCACCATCAGCTACGACAAGTTCAAGGAGGTCGACATCGTCACCGAAGCGGTCTTCGAAGGCATGCCGCTGAAGAAAATCGTCTTCGCCGAACTGGAAAAGGCCACGCGCCCCGATTGCGTTCTGGCCAGTAACACTTCGACCTTGAACATCGACGAGATCGCTTCCGCCACCTCGCGTCCCGAGATGGTGATTGGCCATCATTACTTCAGCCCGGCCAATGTCATGCGGGTGATCGAAATCGTCCGCGGCAAGAAATCCAAGGACTCGGTGATCGCCACTTCGATGGCGCTGGCCAAGCGCTTGGGCAAGGTCGGCATCCTGGTGGGCAACTGCCGCGGCTTCGTCGGCAATCGCATGTTCCATCATTACCAGCGCGAAGCGCAATTCCTGTTGGAAGAAGGCGCCCGCGTGGAAGAGGTTGACGACCCGCTCTACGAGTACGGCATGGCCATGGGCCCGCTGGCCGTGGGCGATCTGGCCGGGCTCGACGTCGGCTGGCGCATCCGCAAGGAGTACAAGCACCTGGAGCCGGCGGGCATTCGCCAGCCGCTGGTGGCCGACCAGATTTGCGAAATCGGCCGCTACGGCCAGAAGACCGGCGCCGGCTGGTACAAGTACGAAGCCGGCAGCCGCGCGCCCATCCCCGATCCCGAGGTGCAGGCCATCGTCGAGCGAGAGGCCGCGGCCGCCGGCATCAAGCGCCGCCAGATTTCGCAGGACGAAATCATCGAGCGCACGCTCTATGCCCTGGTCAACGAAGGCGCCAACATTCTGGAGGAAGGCATCGCCCTGCGCGCCGTCGATATCGACATGCTCTACATCCTGGGCTACGGCTACCCGGCCCATCGCGGCGGACCCATGTGGTGGGCCGATACCGTCGGCTTGAAAAAGGCGTACGACACGATCTGCCAGTTCGAAAAAGAGCACGGCAGCCTGTGGGCCCCCGCGCCGCTGCTGAAGCAACTCGCCGAAAGCGGCAAGACCTTCGCCGACTACGACAAGACCAAAGAAGCGTGAGCAAAATCAAGAGATTGCCAACCACGAGGCATCAGAAGAGGGCGATCGCGGTTCATCCATTCCAAGTCGTCCTTCGGTGCCCTCTGTGAACTCTGTGGCAAATCCTCTGTGTCCACTTCGTGACTTTGTAGTGACCCCTACCTTTCTGTTTTTGAATTCCCTTGCACGTGAATCGCAAAATCCCGCCGCTCGACCTGGAAGGCCTGCCGGTTACCTACCGGCAGGAAATCCCCGAAAACTATCGCGACGAAATGGGCCACATGAACGTCATGTGGTACACGTATTTGTTCAGCAGCGCGTTCGACAAGTTCGCCGACGCCTGGGGCTTTAACGAGGTCTATTGCCTGGCCAACCAGGCCGGCAGCTTCGCGCTCGAGACGCACGTCCGCTACCTGAACGAAGTGCACATCGGCAAGCACGTCACGGTGCGCAGCCGCGCCCTGGGCCGCAGCGCCAAGCGGTTCCACTTCATGCACTTCATGACCATCGACGAGACCGGCGCGTTGGCCGCCATCCAGGAGCACGTCGCCGGCCACATCGACATGCGTGTGCGCCGCATGGCGCCGTTTCCCCCGGACCTGGCCGAGCGCTACGACCAACTCGTCGCCCGACAAAACGCACTCGGCTGGGAAGCCCCCGTGTGCGGCGTCATGCGGCCGTGAGTGTAACGGCCATGTGTGGAAGCGCGTTCCACTGGTGCTCTATCGACGCTTGGATTTCGGACGATCGCTCTCAGGCGGAGCACTAGATTTTATTTGCGCCAAAGCACTTGCGTCTTTGGCGACGTTTCGCGTCACCCGCATGATTCGGGTTGACGCTCCACTAGTCGACTACCACGCCCAAGAGCGGCGCCAATTGCAGCAACTGGCCGGCCCCGACGATCGCGCCACGCAGGTCGGCCGCCGTGGCATTCAAGTCGGACAAGTCCGAGCCGCGTAAATCGGCGCCGTGCAGATTCGCACCGTGCAGGCGCACGCCGGTGAGATTGCAGCCGGCGAACACGACGCCCCGCAAATCGGACTGCGAAAAATCGGCCTGTTCCAGTTGGCATTGGCGGAACTCCGCGTCGGCGAATTTGGCGTGCGCGAATTGGGCCAGCACCAGCTTGGCACGCTCGAATCGCACGTGCCGCAACGTCGCGCTGGCCAGATTGACGCCGGTCAGATTGCACGATTCCCAGGCCACTCGCTGCCAGCTCGACTGGCGAAAATCGGCATTCGACGCGTCGCTGCCCCGCAAGCGAACGTCCACCATCGTTGCGCCCTGCCACACCGCGCCGCGCATGATCGCGCCGGCAAACGTCGCCTCTTCGAACCGCACATCGGCTGCGCGGCGAGCACTAAGATCAATCTGCCGCGCTGCAATGCGATAGAAGCTCCCGCCCGCCGTGACTTCAGCGGAAACGAGGGCAGTAAACTCCCCTTCGTTCACCAGCGCAGGCGGCAGGACGCTCGGCGAAGGGCAATGTTGGTCTGACATCGCGTGTTCTTGGGCATCGGACTGTGCGGAATCCACATTCTAGCGTAACCCTTCGGCCGGTGCCTTTCGGTTCGCGCCAGATCATTTTACAATCGCACAGCAACGGCCTGGCTCGGCGTGAGCCTCGCACTCCCGAGGTACATCCCCATGCTGGAAAGAACATCCCGTGGCGGCTCCCATTGAATTCGGCGGCGAAGAATTGTTTGACGCCACGCCCGAGCAACTCTTTGGCCTGTTGACCAATCTCGATGCTATGGCCGCCACTATTCCCGACCTGGTTTCGTCCGAACGCGTCGACGAGCACACGCTCAAATGCGTCGTCCGCCCGGGCTTTTCCTTCTTGCGGGGCACGATGAAGCTGGCCATCACCTTGGGCGAGACCACGCCGCCCACACAGGCCGCCATGAACGTCACCGCCAGCGGCATCGCCGTGGCGATGGACGTCGTGTCACAGCTCAACATCGCGCCCGAGGGCGCCGGCGCGCGCCTCACCTGGTCCGCCAGCGTCGAGAATCGCAAGGGCCTCATCTCCGCCGTCAGCCCCACGCTCATCAAAGCCGCCGCCGACCAGGTCATTCGCCATGCTTGGACTCAAGTGCGCAAGCAGCTCGGAGAGGAAACAGGCTGAAGGCGGGAGGCTGGAGGCGGGAGGCGGGAGGCTGGAGGCTGGAGGCTGGAGGCTGGAGGCTGGAGGCTGGGCTTTGCCCGACAAGTCATGGTTGCCCAATAAATCGGGCGTTTGCGCAAAAAACTCGTCCACCGTGACCGCGACGTTCCGCGCCTTGCCGGATCGTGATACAATGACGCGCGTTGCGCCCAGACTCAGAGAAATGCCATGAATACCTTATCGCTTCGGTTCCCGGTTAGTCGAATCCGGTGCTACTATCGCCCGTTGATTCTGGTTGCTACCGCAACGACGATTTTGTGCGTGTTCTGGTTCGCATCACGGTATCCGCAATTGCTCGCTAAAAGAGCGCATATCGGGCAAGAGTTGCCCAGCATGGCTTGGAGCAGCGAAGTGTTCCATATCGCGCCCGATACTCCCTTGTGGCGGAAAATCTTGTTCGGCGCAGTGAACTGGCTCGACAGCATGAAAATCGGCATGACGTTTGGTGTGTTGACCGGCGCGATGTTGCACACATTCCTGCGGTACTACCCCTTGAAAATCGGGACTAATCTCTATCTCAATTCGTTGAAGGGAGCGCTCGTTGGCGCGCCTGCTGGCGTGTGCGCCAACTGTGCAGTTCCAATGGCTTGCGGCGTGACCCGTGGCCACGGTCGCGTCGAGGTAGCACTAGGATTTCTGTTTAGTTCGCCGAATTTCAATCCGGTGGTTGTGGCCATGACGTTTTCGGCATTGCCTTTGACGATGAGTTTGACCAAATACGCGATCCTACTTCTGGTAATCCTGGGCGTAATCCCCGTCTTGATTTATTGGCTCGAACGATCAAAGCCGCTCAAGCCGTTCACAGTGGGCGACGACGGAGGAGCCTGCGCTGTGCAATTAAAAACGGCGGATTGCACCGAACCGTTTTGGTCCGTATTTGGAGAACTGGCCCGCGACTACGGTATGAATATCTGGATGCTGGTCAAGCCGACAATCACGCTCATGCTGCTTGCCAGCGTAATTTCTTCGGTACTTCTGGTTCTCATCCCATGGCAATCGCTGTTGTCCGAAGTGACGCCCTTGCGATTGGCTTTCGTCAGCATGATTTCCGTATTTATGCCCGTGCCCATCGCACTCGATGTTATGTTTGCCTCCCAACTCCAACAGCAAGGGGTCGCTGGCGGTTATGTCATGCTTTTCGCGATGACGCTGGGAACCTATAGCATCATCCCCAGCATCTACTTGTGGCGAGAAGTTTCAAAGCGGCTGTCTGTTTTGCTGTTCATTTTCTTCATCGCCGTGGGATTGGTTACGGGCTTGCTGTTTTAGTGTCATCCGGCGCTGACTTTCACGATCATTCCATAGCGCCGAGGTGGTAGGCCGATCGGTTCCTCAATCAAGCAACCATTTTTCTGTAAACAGTGCGTGAGCTTGGTTGGAGTCGGTGAGTTGGTTTCCACGGTGAGGTAGGCGGAAGGAATGACAAGTGTCAACTGCGACGACACATTCCTTCGTCCTTCCGCCTCCCGCCTCCCGCCTGCTCAACCAAACGCCGCGTAGTCCTTCCCCAGCAGATACGACGCGATCTTCAGCTTCATGATCTCGTCGGTGCCTTCGTAGATGCGGCACACGCGCACGTCTTGCAGGTGGCGGCCCACGCGGAACAGCTCGCTCCAGCCGCGGCCGCCATAGATTTGCACGGCCCGATCGGCGGCTTCCCAGGCGGCGTTCGAGGCGCAAAACTTGGCCTGCGCCACGCGGATGTCCGCCTCCTTCGCCAGTTCCACATCGTCGAGCGCCGCGTCGCTGGCCGTCTTGGCATGCGCGGCCCGTTCCACCAGCGCGTCGCTGGTGGCACGCGCCATCTCGATATACGCGATGTGCTCTTGCACGAGCTGATGCTTGCCGATCTCCTTGCCGTGCTGCACGCGCGTGCGCGAGTACTCCAGCACTTCGGCCAGACAATCCTCGATCACGCCCAGGCAACCCGACGCCACGCTCAAGCGTCCCGACACCAGTGTCCCCATGGCAACGCGAAAACCGTTCCCCTCCTTGCTCAGCAGATTTTCCACCGGCACCGGATGGTCGGTCATTTGAAACATGGCCGTGTTGGCCGTGAACATGCCGGGCTTGGCCGTGAGCGCCTCGGCCTCGAACGTCTCGCCCGCCGTGTCGACGATGAACGCGCTCATCCGCCGGTCCTTGCCGGTCTTGTCCTCCGGATATCCGAACGCCACCACCACGTCGGCAATGCCGCCATTGGAAATCAAATACTTCACGCCGTTGAGCAAAAACTTGTCGCCCTCGCGGCGATAGGTCGTCGTCATTTCCAGCGGGTTGCTGCCGGCGTCCGGCTCGGTCAGCCCGAAGGCCATGATCTTTTCGCCCCGGCACGAGGCCGGCAGATAGCGCTCGTGCTGCTCGGCATTGCCGTAGCGCATGATCGGATACTGGCCGATCGACGTCTGGCCCGAGAAGAACGTCCGCACGCCGGTCCCCTCGCGTCCGATCCGCGCCAAGGCCCGCGCGTACGTCAGCGAATCGGCCCCGCGTCCGCCATACTTCACCGGCACGGGCATTCCCAGCAAGTTGTACTTCTTGGCCAGCTCGACCGTCTGCTCGTTGTAGCGGTGCTCCAGGTAGCACAGCTCTTCGATCGGCCGCAGTTCCTGGCAGTAGGCCTCGACATCGGCCAGCAGCTTCTCGGGAGAGTCGGTCTTCATGCGCGCGCCTTCGCGGAAATGTCTGAGAAAAATCGTGGCAGCAAGTGATTGGCGGACTTACCGTCCGTTCGGTAGAATGTACCGCTCTTCCACGCCACTGACAACCGTACGCAAGAAAGGACCGCGGGCATGGACTTCGCGCATTCGACCAAGGTCACCGAGTTGCAAGGCAAGCTCAAAGCGTTCATGGAAGAGCACATCTATCCCAACGAAGCCCTTTGGCACGAGCAGATCGAAGCCAACCGCTGGCAGCCGGCCCCCATCGTCGAGCAACTCAAGCCCAAGGCCCGCGCCGCCGGTTTGTGGAACCTGTTCCTGCCCGACCGCGAGCACGGCGCCGGCCTGACCAATCTCGAATACGCGCCGTTGTGCGAGATCATGGGCCGCTCGACCATGGCCCCCGAAGTGTTCAACTGCTCCGCCCCCGACACCGGCAACATGGAAGTGCTTGCGCAGTACGGCACGCCCGCGCAGCAGGACCAATGGCTCAAGCCGCTGTTGGCCGGCGAAATCCGCTCCTGCTTCGCCATGACCGAGCCCGACGTCGCCTCGTCCGACGCCACCAACATCCATTCCGAAATCAAACGCGACGGCGATCACTATGTCATCAATGGCCGCAAATGGTGGAGCTCCGGCGCCGGCGATCCGCGCTGCAAGATCGCCATCTTCATGGGCAAGACCGATCCAAAGGCCGAAGCGCACCAGCAGCAGTCGATGATCCTGGTGCCCTTCGCCACCCCGGGCGTCACCGTCAACCGCATGCTTAGCGTGTTCGGTTACGACCACGCCCCGCACGGCCACGCCGAGGTGACCTACGAAAACGTGCGCGTGCCGGCCACGAACATCCTGCTGGGCGAAGGCCGCGGTTTCGAAATCGCCCAAGGACGTCTCGGCCCCGGACGCATTCACCACTGCATGCGTTTGGTCGGCCAGGCCGAACGCGCCTTGGAACTGATGTGCCGGCGCGTCAAGGCGCGCGTGGCCTTCGGCAAGCGCATCGCCGAGCAAGGCACCATTCAGGCCGACATTGCCAACAGCCGCATCGAGATCGAGCAAGCCCGACTGCTCACGCTCAAAGCCGCCTGGATGATGGACAACGCCGGCAACAAGGCCGCCCGCGCGGAAATCGCCATGATCAAGGTGGTGGCCCCCAACATGGCGCTGCGCGTGATCGATCGCGCCATCCAGGCACACGGCGGCGCCGGCGTCTGCCAGGATTTTCCGCTGGCCGCCGCCTGGGCCAACTCTCGCACCCTGCGCCTGGCCGACGGCCCCGACGAAGTCCACCGCGCCGCCATCGCCAAGCAAGAACTACGCCGGGAGCACTAGCAGCCCTTCGTGTCCTCGGTGCCCTCGGTGGCTAAGACATTCTTTGAGCCACAGAGATCACCGAGGACACCGAGGACGTTCGATTCGTCGTCGAACCCTATTGAACTTTCTCTACTTCGTGCCCTTCGTGTCGTGGCCAACCTCCTTCTCATCCCAACACAAGCCCATGCAACTCAAGGATAAAGTCGCGGTGGTCACCGGCGGAGCGCACGGCATCGGCGAAGCGCTTTGCCAGCGCTTTGCCGCCGAAGGCGCTCGGGGCGTCGTCGTTGCCGATCTCGACGGCGCCGGCGCCAAGCAAACCGCCGATCGCATCGGTGGGCTGGCCGTCACCGTCGACGTCAGCGACGAAGCCGACGTCCAGCGCCTGGTCGCCGCGGCCGAAGAAAAATACGGCCCCATCGACCTGTTCTGCTCCAATGCCGGCATTGCCCTGGGCGGGGGCGTCGAAGCGCCCGATGCCGACTGGCAGAAGATCTGGGACATCAACCTGATGGCTCACGTCTACGCCGCCCGCGCCGTCGTGCCGAAAATGCTTGCTCGCGGCGACGGCTACCTGCTGCAAACCGCATCGGCCGCCGGTCTGCTCAGCTCGATCGGCTCCGCCCCTTACGCCGTAACCAAGCACGCCGCCGTGGCCCTGGCCGAGTGGATGGCGGTCACCTATGGGCCGACCATCAAAGTCTCCTGCCTTTGCCCGCAAGGCGTGTTCACCAACATGCTCATGCGCCCCGACGCCGGACCGGCCACCGAAATGTTGCGGGCTGAAGCCGTCACGGTCGAAGTCGTCGCCGACGCCGTGATCGCCGGGCTGGCCGAGGAAAAGTTTCTCATCCTGCCGCACCCGATCGTCGCCGACTACGTGGCACGTAAGGCGGCCGACCACGACCGCTGGATCCGTGGCATGCGGCGCATTCAGGCTCAAATCGACGCCACGGCCGGCAACACCAAAATGTAGATCCACCGACCAACAGCTTTGCCGCGAGTGCCAGCACTCAATCCGCGGCACTGCTGCCGGACGAATTGTTCAGCCCACGGTTCTGCCGTGGGATTCCATACGGAATCGATCAACCAACGATGAGCACGCTTGCCTTAGTGCGTCACGGCCAGGCTTCCTTCTTCGCCGACAACTACGATCAGCTTTCGCCGCTTGGCGAACAGCAAGCCCGACTGCTCGGCGAACACTGGGTCAAGCGCGGCGTGCGCTTCGACGAAGTGTTCACGGGCCCGCGCGTGCGGCAGATCGAAACCGCGGCGCTGGCGGGCGAAGCCTTTGCCCGGGCTGGCATCCCTTGGCCCGAGCCGCAGTTCCTGCCCGAGCTCGACGAGCACCACGTCGACCGGCTCATCAAGCAAGGCATCGCGTCGGTGATTCGCGACTTTCCGCACGTCGGCCCTTTGCACGAGGCTTATCACACGGCCACGGCTCCGCGCGACAAGCAGCGCACCTTTCAACTCATGTTCGAGCAGGTCGTGATGCTGTGGGTACAAGACAAGGTGGCGGTCGACGGCGTCGAGTCCTGGCCCGCCTTTCAAGAGCGCGTCCGCGCCGGCTTGCGCAAGATCACCGATGGCGGCGCCAGCGGGCGCAACGTGGCGGCCTTTACCAGCGTCGGCGCCATTACCGTCAGCCTGCAACTCTCCACCGGCTGCGCCGATCGCGCCGCCTTCGACCTCGGCTGGCGCGTCAAGAATTGCTCGGTCACCGACTTCATCTTTTCCCGCGACCGACTGACCATGGACACCTTCAACAGCCTCGCCCACCTGGATGACCCCGCCATGTGGACGTTTCGCTAGAATCGAGATTGTGACGCAGACCTTACCTCCTCCAGCCTCCGGCCTCTCTCCGAACCATGAGCGACGCATCCGACACCACCAAGCAGATCCGACCCGGCGAAGAGCTCGACGTCGCCAGGCTCGAGCCCTACCTGCTCAGCCAACTGCCGGGCACGCGCGGGCCGATCGCCGTCGAGCAATTTCCCGGCGGCGCATCGAACCTGACCTACCTGGTGCGGCTGGGCGACCTGGAAATGGTGCTGCGCCGTCCGCCGTTCGGCAATCGCGTGAAAAGCGCCCACGACATGGGCCGCGAGTACCGCGTGCTCTCCAAGCTGCACGCCGTTTATGCCCCGGCGCCCAAGCCGTATCTCTACTGCGAAGATGAGTCGGTGCTCGGCGCGCCGTTCTATTGCATGGAGCGCCGCCACGGCATCGTCCTGCGCCGCAAGCTGCCCGAGGGCTTCGACGCCAGCCCCCAGATGATGCTCAAGCTCAACCGCGCTTTCATCGATAACCTGGTCGACTTTCACAAGATCGACTACGAAGCCGCCGGGCTGGGCGATCTTGGGCGGCCCGCCGGCTACGTCGCGCGGCAAGTCGAGGGCTGGTCGAAACGCTATGCCGCCGCCCGCACCGACGACGTGCCATCGATGGAATGGTTGATGGGCTACTTCCCCCAGCACATGCCTCCCGAGATCGCTGCGACGCTCGTTCACAACGACTATAAGTTCGACAACATCATGCTCGACCCACACGATCTGACGAAGATCGTGGCCGTGCTCGATTGGGAGATGTGTACGCTGGGCGATCCGCTGATGGACTTTGGCACCGTGCTCAGCTATTGGGTCGAGGCCAACGATCCGCCGCAACTGCAAATCCACGCCTTCGGCCCCACGCAGCGCGAGGGCAGCATGACCCGCCGCCAGCTCACCGAGTACTACGGAGAAAAGTCCGGCTTTGACACCTCGAACATCATCTTCTACTACACGTTCGGACTATTCAAAACGGCCGTCATCGTCCAGCAGATCTATTACCGCTACGTGCAGGGCCACACCAAGGACGAGCGCTTCGCCACCTTCAACCAAAACGTCAAAGCCCTGGCCGACGAAGCCCAACGCGCCATCCAAGAAGCCAGCTATTGACTCGCCACCAGAGTGATTTTCGATTTTCGATTTTCGATTTTCGGCAGGCGCACTTGTCGCGCCTTTCGTCGGTGAAATTGCTGCAATTGTTGCGGTAATGCTGGCGAGCATCGCGATCATGGTATATGCCTTGGGCAAAATCGGGACGGATGAAGCGCAACGAAAAATGACTACACAGACCGATGCCCCCCGCCCCTAGCCACCCCCTGCTAGAATGCCGGAATGAGCGGCCCCGATTTCTTCATCCATGACACGTACATCGTCTATGAAGGGAACTGGGTGGCGGTGATAGCCGCTGTAGTTGCGCTGGCGGTGGTTGCGGCCGCTCTAGCCTGGATGTTTTCCCGGAAGCGACGCGATGACTGACGGCCCCATGACCCCCGCCCCTAAGCGTCGCTGGCTACGGTTCTCGTTGCGGACGCTGTTCGTCGTGGTGACTGTCATTTGTGTCTGGTTCGGCCTGAATCTGCATGCTGTGCGGCAGCGTGAACAGTTCCTGCGAGACTTAAAGGATCGTGGCGACCAGTATTTCTTCACGCCACCTCCAGGAAAAAAACTCGGTCCCTTGCCGATCAGCTGGCGGATTGTGGGTGCCGAGCAAGTCGGTCAAATTGACATAAAAAATCGCAAAAACGAGCTGCACCCCAGTCATACCATCGACTCGGAAGAGCATCGACGCGTGCGCGCCATGTTCCCTGAATCGACCATCCTAGTGAAAAGCAGGAACAAGGACGACGGGCGAAGCGTGGTATACGTCGATAGCCCAGCGGAAGGCATCCGTAGATACGAGGGACGGCCCCGGAAAAAATGGCCTCCAGCGCTCAGCACGAATTAGCTGAGCGGCTTTCTGCACACGATCTTAAGACACTACCCAAATCGTCAGGTCCTTGACCCAGCAACACACTAACCACCCAGTACCAAAAATCCGATTCTGGAATTGCACTGCCACCACTGCCATGACCAACGACCCCGCCCGTAATCGCCGCTGGTTTGGTTTCTCGCCTCTCGCGATGTTGGGGTGGTTTTCGGGTTGCTTGAAAACCGAACCCGAGCTTGCATTCGAGCGCGAATTGAATGGCCGCCCTTTGATGGACGACGAGACGTTCTTCCGGTCACACTATGGCAGCACTTGCCTACCAAGGGAGATTCCGATCCGGTTGCGGCGACTATTTGCCGATCAACTAGGCGCTCCCTGGGCACGAGTCCAGCCGTCCGACAAGCCAGCAGAGGTTTACCTTGACCTCGACTTCGCCGAACTTGTCGCCGACGCACAGGCCGAGTTTGGGCTTTCAATTTCAACCGACGAGATGCGAGAACTGGACGGCTCGTTTGACTCCTTAGTCCGATGCGTTGCCGACAAATTGGTCCCCCGACCGCCACACTCGTAGGCTGCTACGCACGCCGAGTAAAAATGGCGCGAAACGCGGGACGGTTACGTTATTGAGACTGCCCAGGACGTCGGGCGTTTTGACGAGTTGCTTTAGGCGGCTCTTCGCTCCTGCTAGAATGGCGGTATGAGCGACGAACTAGCCGCAACCCTCAGGTTCCTGCCGATTGGCCTACTTACCGCTTTGGCGTTCGCGGTGGCGACGAAAGCATGAATGCACATGGATTCGGCGATTTCGCGGCTCGCTTTATGGGCATCTATTGGCAGGATGTTGTAGACAATATCCACAGATTTCCGCCCTACGAGCCATGCGAGGGAACGCTCGACGAGATTCTTGCTGAGACAAAATACAGCACGTCTCGCGAGAATGCCGCTGGGAAAATCGGCAAGGTATTTGTATTGCGAATGTTCGCCACATCAGGCAGCACATGGCGGTTTGTTTTCACGCAAATGGCAGGAAAGTGGAAGATTCTTGCGGCATTTGCCAACGACGAGACGGATGAACACCGTTGTGACTTGCTCGACGAGACGTACGGTCAATACTTCCGCGAGAGTCTGGAGCGGACGACCGCTCTGGCATCCAATGACCCCCGCTCCTAAGCGCCGCTGGCTACGGTTCTCGTTGCGGACGATGTTCGTGGTGGTGACGGTGCTTTGCGTTTGGCTTGGATGGGAGGTCAATCGGGTTCGCCAGCGTGATGCCGCTAGGAAATGGATTACGGAGCACCAAGGCGTGTGGGAGTCGTTTGATTCCCCTAAATATGCAAGCTGGGAAAGGATGCGGTGGTTGCCGAATATTGAGGAAAACAAACGCCAGTTTTCCACCACAAGGCGGCTCCTAGGAGACACTGCCGTGATGATGATCGCCTTCCCGGAAGGCATTGTGACTGATCGTGATATCGAACGACTTCAAACGTTGTTCCCAGAAGCTTTCGTCACTACAGTGCAGGTTCCGGCGAGCATGCTGAAACATCAATGAAACGCCAACAACGAGACCGTCAAGGCACCTGGGATTCTTTGGCTGTTTGGTGAAAGTGGTTATCCATATCTCTGGCTCAATGCGAGTCAGCGAGATCTAGAATTGTCCAGATCCGAATCGGAGGAACTCGACCGCTTGGAACGATTGTTCCCCGAGGCGGAGTTTTTGGTTACCGCGCCAGACCGACCGCCGAGGCCGAACCACCGGTTGGCTGAGGAGGAAGTCCCATTTGCAAAAAGTGAGGTCATAAGCAACGATCAGCCGCCGAAGGATTACCTCAAGGACCACCTTATTTTTCCCGCACAACAAGACTTACAGGCGCCGCCAGCGCTACCAATTGGAAGCGGATTCCGTTGATGCGATGACAGCCAGACAAGCGGATGGTCGCCAATCGACCGACACACGATTAAGCCCCACGGGCTGACGGATCACGTATGGACTCTGGAAGAACTACTGACGGAGCTAGTGGCCCACGCATAGAGCGACGTTGGTTCCGCTTTGGTCTCGGAACGATGTCCCTCTTCGCCGCGCTCAACGCGGCGGCTATCGTCTTCGCGCTGTTGGCGGCAATGGTCAACGTCTTTGTCGGTCCGCTCAACGCCGCCATGTGGATCGTTCCATTGTTCATGGCCGGCGTCGCCACAATCATATCGGTGCTCGCTCAAGGAGCCCGCCTGCAAGCAGAGCGTCCATTCTCGGCCAACTGGATGGTTGGGACCATTCTCGGCAAGCGGTTAGCCAAGCGATTCGCATATCTCTTGCATTGCTTGTATGAGAGCAACATGAAAGTGGTGTTACCCATATTCCTGTACCTCGTCCCGTTGGCTTTCCTGGTCCTGGCAGTCCTCCTGCTAATACTTTCGGCCCGAGGTCAAATCGCCCCTGGAAGCTAGGTCTTAAAGCCATCGACGGCTAGCCTGACCAACACACTAACCACCGAGGACCCGATTTCCGATTTTAGATTCTCGTCTCCTTCCTCCTCCTTCGTGCCCGTCGTGTCCTTGTGGTCAATCTCCCTCCGTCCTCGTCCCCCTCAGCGTTCTCCGCGGTTCCCCTCCTGGTCGTCACCAGCCATCAGCCACTTTTTAAAATTTTCCGGTGTCCAAAAACTTACACTGGTGCGGCGCCGCCCATTCATTAGGATGCACTACAGTCTGA
>JBBDYK010000304.1:0-14001 GCA_040901665.1 Pirellulales bacterium
AACCCACCAACTTAAATTTAACCCCACACCCCAACCACCCTAAACAGCCAGGACGCACGGTTATCGCAAGTGGGATGGCCGTAGATTGCCCAATTCTGGCAATTACCTTTGGATGGCGGCCTTGTGAGCCAGCGGTTCGCAGGTTGATGTGAGGGCGAAGTCAGCCGGGTGGGGCCTCGTTGACAGTGACTGCGATCCAAGTACGATAAAAAACAGCCCATTTGTTGGTCCCACGGTGGCGTCGGCGCGAATTGACGGCGACGTCGGAATCGCCGTTATCTGGGGCTTCTCGTCACGTGGCCTCCCCGGCGCGGCGGGCAACGAATTGCATCTCTTGGCCGGGCCAGGTTCGACGTGCGTGCGTAATAACAGCGCCGACATTCTCTGACTGTTTACTTTGGCGGGATCCGCAGACCATGAAACGCCTTAACGTCAAGCTGGCACTTTGGCTTACCGGAATCTTGTTGGTCACGGTCGTAGGAGTGCACTTCCTGCACGGGTACCAGCTCGAGTGGAATGCCGACTCATTGAAACGACAGGCCCAGGCCGCGGTCGAACAGGGCAACACGGAAGACGCCATCAAGAATTACGACCAGTACCTGAAGTACAAGGATGACCCCGAGAGTTATTCGGCCCTTGCCAAAATGGTTGACACGAGGGCGCAAGCCCCCGGCGCGTCGAATCGAGACCGGCGTCGGGCTTACACGATTCTGGAAGAAGCCATTCGGCGCCATCCGGAACTGACGGACGTGCGCGAGCTGTTGATCGAATACATGCTCATGATGGCGCGCTATGACGATGGCCTGGGGCACATCAGTTTTCTGAATAGCAATGGGACAACGGGTCCGAAGCTGGAAATGCAACGGGCCAGATGCCAGTTGGGAAATCGGAATCAGGCGGAGGCGATCAAGACCCTCAATGCGCTGGTTGGCTTTGACGAGCAGACTCGGCAGTTCAAGGCGGATCCAGGCGCGGGCGGCCACGAGGTCGAAGCCTTTCAAATGTTGGCCCAGTTGCTGTTTCGCAGCCCTGAAGGCGCGCAGCGCGCCAACGAAGTGATGGACCAATTGATCGTCTATAACCCAGGCTCGGCGAAGGCCTATTTGGCACGTGCACAGTTCATCAGCGCGACATTTCGCCCCGATGGCAGCCCAGAGTCGTTGGAACAAGCCAAACAGAAAATCAAGTTGGACTTGGACAAAGCGATTGAAATTGCGCCGGACGACGCCGACGTGCTGATGGGGGTAGCGTCTTTTGCCCTGAACGAAAAGGACTATCCGCGCGCCAAAGAGCTTTTGGACAAGTGCTTGGCGCTGCACCCCAAAAAGCAAGAAGTCTACTTGCTGTTGGCCCAGCTTGCGTTGGCGGAAAAAAACGTCGAGGCCGGCGTCGAACACTTGAAGCGCGGCCTGGAGCGGGCCGAAGTCGTACAGGCGATCTTGCCCACGTTGTTCGATCTACAGTTGAACGCCCGCGATCTCGTGGGTGCATTGCAGACGTGCGACACGATGGAAAAGCGCGAACTCTATCTGCCGGAGCTGGTGAGATTCTGCCGTGCACGCGTCAAGGTCGCGGAACTGGATTTTTGGGAAGGCAGCCGCGAGTTGGAAGCGGTTCGCCCGGCTCTGGCTCGCAGCGCGTACGCGGGCGCCTATCTGACGCAATTGGATCTGCTGTTGTCGGGGTGTTACGAGGCCCTGGGCGTGCCCGATCGCCAACTCGAAGTTGCGCGACGCGTGTTGCAGGTATCCCCGGCCCATGCCACTGCAAGATTGAGCGAGGCATCGGCCTTGCAGCGATTGGGGCGATTTGACGAAGCGGTCGACGGTCTGCAACTGCTAGCGGCCAATGTCGAGCAGTTCCCGAGCATGCGCCCCCAAGTGTTGCAATTGTTGATGGCCGACCAGGGAAGACGGCCGAAAGACCAGCGCGATTGGACGGCCGTCAACAAGCTGGCGGAACTGGTCTACGAAGACCCAGCCCGCAGCAAGCTGAACAACGATCTGCTGAAGGCCGAACTACTGATGGCGCAAGACCAACTGGACGAAGCGCAGGCGCTTCTACTGGCGTGCCGCAAGCAGGATCCCAAGGACCAACGCGTGTGGATGGCGCTGACCCGGTTGTTGCAGAGTAAGAATCGCGTCGACAACATCGGCACGCTGCTGGATCAGGCCGAGAAGGAAGTGGGCGACGTCTATGCGTTGCGACAGGAACGCCTGCGGCAAGTCATTCGACAGGGCGGCGACGACGCCCCGGTTCGCTTGAAGAACCTGGAGCAGGATCTCGACAAGTTTAGCGAGGATCAGCGGATGGCGCTGATGACGCTGTTGGGCGGCGCATACGTGCAGTTTCAGCAGACGGATGACGCCAAGCGCTGCTGGAAATACGCGATCGAGCACGACAAGAAGAACGCTCAGATCCGCCAGGTGCTGTTCGAGCTGATGTCGGACACGAATGACACGGCCGGAATGGAGGCAGTGCTGAAGGACATTCACGACTCGCCCAACTGGGGACCGCAAAGTCCGCTGTACAAGTATGCCAAGGCCATGTCTCTGATCCGACCGCTGAGCGCAAAAGATCGTGGACAGAGCACCGAACTTACCGAAGCGGATCGAAAGTCGCTCACCGACGCGCGGCGGCTGATCAGCGAAGCTCTCTCGGTTCGCGGCGAATGGGGCGTGTTGTGGCGGGTACGCGCGGAAATCGATCACTTCGAAGGCAACGTCAACGGCGCCATCGAGAGTTATCAGCGCGCACTGGCTTGCAGCCAGACGGGTCAGGCCGTGGTTGCCCGACGCCTGGTGCGACTGCTCAGCGCACAGAAACGGTTTGCGGAAGCCGACGAAGCCCTCAAGTACGTCGGCGACATCGGATCTACCGATCCCTTGAACGCGGTTCTCAGGCAAACGATGCTTGCCAAGGGCGATATCCCGAAAGCCTTGGAGCTTGCGGAGAAGGATGTCGCGGAGGATCCCACGAATCCTGCCAGTCAGATTGGGTTGGCGCAAGTCCTGGAGCAAGCAGGCCGCCCGGAAGAAGCCGAAGCGGCCTATCGCAAGGCCGTCGAGGTCGGGCCAAATCTCCCGCAAACTTGGATTCTCCTGGTCCGCAATCTAGTGGCCAACAAGAAAACGCCGGAGGCGACCGAGGTTATTCGCAAAGCGACTCCCGTGCTGGAAAGCAATGTGACGGCGCTAGCGCAATTGCACGAATTGGTCGGAGACAAGCCAGAGGCTGAACGCTATTACCAGGCGGCCGTGGACGCCAATCGCAGCGACGTCGCGCCCTTGCGCCAACTCGCCGAATTCTATTTCCGCCAGGCCAGGTCGGGTGAGCCAAAGGACTTCTTGGAGGGAGTACGCCAGGCGAACCCCTATTTGCAGCGTATCGTCGACGCGACCAGCAATACCCAAGATGCCCAGAGCTCGCGCGAGTTGAGTTGGGCGCGCCGCTCCCAGGCCGAGGTCATTGCGGCTACCGGAGTCTACGAGGACGTCGTCCGGGCCACGCAACTCGTCGAGCAGAACGCCCGAGATGGAAAACTGGCGCCGGAGGACATTCAAGCAATCGTGCAGATGCTTTCCAAGCGGCCAGAGCCGGCGTCGCGCGCCAAGTCGGCCCGTCTGATCGAGCAACTTGCCGCGCAGCGGGCTCTGTCGTCGCGCGAACAGTTGGTGCTGGGGCAGCTCTATGAGGTTCAGGGCAATTGGACTCGTGCAAAGGAGTTGATGGTTTCCAGCCTGACGCAGCAAGGCAACGATCCGCAGGCCATGCTGGCCTTCGTGCAAGCGCTTACGAAGCATGCCGAATACGACGAGGCGGCACGTTGGTTGACAACTCTTGACGACGTGATGTCCAAGGTCGATCCGCGAACTGGCAACGCCTTGAAGCCCGCCATCTATGAATTGCGGGCCAGAGTGCTGGCGAAAACGGGACAGGCCGAGGAAGCCGTGGCCGTGCTGCGGCAGCTCGTGCCACGCCCCTTGCCCCCCAGCGAGTTGCGCCGCCTGGCGGAAGTCGCGATGCTGATGGAGCAGCTCGGCCAGTACGACGCCGCGCAGCAACTGTTGGAAGAATACGTCAGCCAGGAGAAGCGCGGAACCATCGCCATGGCGGCATTTCTCGGGCGCCGCGGTCAAGTCGACAAGGCGTTTGAGCTACTCGGCGAAGCCCGCAAGAATCAGTCGGCTGCCGACGTCCTGCCGGTCGCACTCGAGACGCTGAGGTACAATCCGGACCAGGCCACTGGGGAGCGATTCAAGGTCCTAGAGGGTTGGGCCAGCGCGGGTCTTCAAAACGAAGCGGACGTGCCGCGGATCAAGCTGTTGATGGCCGAAATCAAGGATCTTCAAGGCCAGTACGACGACGTGGTGAAGCTTTACCGCGAAGTGCTGGCCGCCAAAGAGACCACACCGGCTCAAGCGGCCTTGGTCAAGAACAATCTGGCCTTCGTGCTGGCAGTGACCAAGCAGAACCTGCCCGAAGCGCTCAAACTGATCGACGAATCGATCAACGTGATGGGGCCCATGTCCGATTTGCTGGACACACGCGGTCTGATTTATCTGAACCAGGGCAATTTGAAGCAAGCGATGACTGATCTGCGCCTCTCGGCGAGCGATTCTCCCACCGTCAGCAAGTACTTGCACCTGGCCCAGGCTGAGAAGCAAGCGGACAATCTGGACGGCGCGCGAGACGCTCTTGCTCAAGCGGAAGAGTTGGGCGACAATCTCTCGCGGCTGACGCCCCTGGAACGCCAAAGCTATCAGCAACTGGTTGACGAGTTGAAGTAACGCAGTAATTTCGACGGATGCGATTATGGCCACGGATGCCACGGAAACCTGGCGACAGTGTTTTCTGAAATGGCCCGATGACTTGCCCCGGCGGGGAGTCTTGGTGGCGACGTTCGACGAGCAGATACCATTCGTCAATTTCTTCGCCAGCGACCAGATGGTGTTGGTCGAGCGTCGGGCGCCCGACACGGTGGGTGCCCGCATGGTCGTCATTCCGTATCAGAACATCGCGGCGCTAAAGATCACCGACGTCATCAAGCCCAAGGCATTCGCTCACTTGAACTTTGCGGCTCCGCCTGCGCAGTAGCCCCGCTTGCCTGGCACGACGCGATCGCGGGACGCGAGCCCAATGTCTTTGGCGACGTTTCGCGTCACCCGAATGAATTGGGTTGACGCTCCACTAGAAGCTCCTTATTGCGACCGACGACAGCAGGTTCCGAGAGCTGCCCCTGTGCAGCACAGCAACGTTTTCGCCGCTGTTTCCGACAGGTATTCTCGTCCGCGAGTCGCCATGGCCGAGCCTGACCGACCATTACCCGCCGCGGCATTGCGTCAGTCGACCGGCGTGCAGGGCTTGGACGAACTTCTCGGCGGCGGATTGATACCCGGCACGCTCACGGTCGTGGTGGGCGCCAGCGGCGCCGGCAAGACGCAATTGGGCCTGCAATTCCTGCATGGCGGTCTCCCGTCGGAAGGGCGCGCGGGAATCATCTTCGACATGAGTGCGCGGATCGATTCGCAAAGCCACGGCGAATACGCCCGGCGGATGTTCGCCTGGACGGTGACGCCCCATCCGATCGATCGATTCGCGGCCGACCGTTGCTTCGAAGCCGATCGCGCATGCGGCGATTATTTGCACCTGTTCGATGCCCAGGGACGCCGCGTCACGCAACAAGAAATGGGCTTCGACGCCTGGCACGACTGGCAGGCCGAACTGGCTGGTAAGTTGGAGCTGGCCATCGACTTCTTCTACAGCAATTTCATCCGCGGCGCACGCCGGGCGGTCATCGACGGCATCGAACCGGCGGACCGCCCGAGCGAATCGATCCAGTTCGAACTCTTCGAATACCTCTATCACCAGGTGCTGCGGAAGGAAGCGAGCTGGGTCGCACGTGACCTCTTTCGCCAGCACTATCGGGTCCATGCCGACTCGATCGAGCGGCACGCCTACGATCATCAGGCGATTGGCGCCATGTTGTTGGTGACCGCGCACGAATCGATGCTTGAGCCGCTCATCGAGCGTCCACTGGTCGACGGAGACGTGCTGGCCACGGCCAACACGCTCATCTACATCGGCAAAGTGCGCGATGGAGCCAAAATGGGACGTGCACTCTACATCGCCAAGCACCGCGGCAGCGCCTGTTCCGAGGAGATCGTCCGCTACACGATCGACGACGCCGGATTGCGCATCCCCTAACTTCGCGCTGCGGACCCAAACCGCGCCTGTTCTAGTGGAGCGTCAACCCGATTCATTCGGGTGACGCGAAACGTCGCCAAAGACGCAAGTGCTTTGGCGCAAATAAGTATCTAGTGCTTCGCGTGAGAGCTATCATCCGAAATCCAAGCGTTGACGGCGCACTAGTGGCGACCTTGCAGCATGTGGGCCCTGGCCATGGCGTCTTCAGCTTCGGGGATTTTGCCGGCGCGCTGGTAAGTGACGCTCATGGCCGTATAGCTAAACGGCTCGTTCGGCTCCAACTCGCAGACTTTCAGCCCGTGGCGGATGGCATCGTCGTGCCGCTTCAAGCGTCCGCATATAACGGCTAGTGCGGAGTGAGCCAGCGCGTACTTGTCATCCTGCTCGAGCAGTTTTTCCAGCAACGCGGCGGCCTCATCCAGTTTCCCTTCGCCCTTGAGTTGGTCGGCCTGGGCGTACAATTCTTCGTTCGTGGTCATGTCAATTCCGGTTCGGCGTGCAAGTTGAATCTTGATCCTGGCTTGAGCCATGCCACCGCGAACTTGCAGGCGGCACGCTAGCGCGGATTGTAACAGGAATCCTCTACTGGTGCGCGGGGGCGACGATTGGGCAAACCTTGCCGCGCGGGCACCGTTCGATTTCGGGCCCGCGACGTGACGCCGGTGGTCGATTGTAGGGCTCGCAGGGACTTTGACGTTCCAGGATCGGTCTCGCCAGCAGAGCCGTTAGAGGCCGTATTTTGGGTTGAACTGGCGCCCGCGGAACAACCGATAACGAGTAGCAGAGCACGATGGTGGCTCTGGGCCAAGGTTCCTGCTCACTGCCGACAAGCCAGCTCGTCCCCTCTGTCGGTTGTCCCACCCGCGAACTCCTCGCCCCACATCCCACAAGCCGCCTCGGAGACCCCACGGTGAGCATCCACCCCCAGGCAATCGTCAGCCCGCATGCACAGCTCGGTCACGAAGTCACCATTGGGCCGTTCTCGATTGTCGACTCTGGGGTAACCATCGGCGACCATTGCAGCTTGGCCAGTCGGGTCGTGATCAAGAGCGGTACGACTCTGGGGTCGCACAATCTGATTTGCGAGGGCGCCGTCATCGGTGGCCCGCCGCAGCATACGCGGATGCCCGAGAAACTGGGCTCGATCGAGATCGGTTCGCACAACACGCTGCGCGAGAACGTGACTGTGCATCGCGCCCTGAACGAAGGCGGCGTCACCCGTATCGGCGATCACAACCTGCTGATGGTTGGCGCACACGTGGCACACGATTGCACGGTGGGCAGCAATGTCATCCTGGCAAACAATGCCTTGCTGGGAGGGTTCGTAACCGTCGAGGACCGAGCATTCGTTTCGGGCGCGGTGGCGATTCATCAGTTCTGTCGAGTGGGCCGCCTGGCGATGATCGGCGGCTGCGCTCGCGTGGTGCAGGACATTCCGCCCTACGTGATGGTTGACGGCCGCAGCGGTCTGATCGTCGGGCTGAACCTGGTCGGGTTGCGCCGCAACGGCTATACGCCTCAAGACATTGCGCAGCTCAAAGCGGCCTATCGCCTGATCTACCGGCAGGGCTTGCGTTGGAACGAAGTACTCGAAAAGTTGCAGGCCGAATTCAGCAGCGGTCCGGCGAACGAGTTTCATCCGTTCCTCTCGCAAGGAACGCGTGGCTTCGTGCAAGAGCGGCGGATGCCCCCGACCGCCACGCTCAAGCTCCGCCGGGCATCGGACGACGAAAACGAAGGCCGCGGCCTGACGGCGAAGGCCGGCTGATTCGCGAGAAAAAAGGCCTGTTGCGATTGCCAGCGCGACAGGAACTTTGGGAGGACGCCCAGCGCCGGGCCCGCACGACCGCAGCACCCCCAGCGAGCGGTCTCAGCCCGGCCAGCGCCAGGCGCGGCGTCCACACCCTGAGCACCAGTCCGCCGCGGACACGAGCGCCGCGGCGGGCTGGGCTTATTTCTTGGCCTTACGCTCGGCCACGGCGGCCTGTGCGGCAGCCAGCCGCGCGATCGGCACGCGGAACGGTGAGCAACTCACGTAGTTCAGGCCGATCTCGTGGCAGAACATCACGCTGGCCGGGTCGCCGCCGTGCTCGCCGCAGATGCCCAGCTTGATCTCGGGCCGAACGCGTTGTCCGCCGGCGACTGCCAGTTTCATCAGTCCGCCCACGCCATCGCGATCGATCGTCTGAAACGGGTCGTTCGGCAAAATATCCATTTCGCGGTATTCGTTGATGAACGCACCGTAGTCGTCGCGGCTCATGCCCAGCGTGGTTTGCGTGAGGTCGTTGGTGCCGAAGCTGAAGAATTCGGCGTGCTTGGCGATCTGATCCGCACAGACGGCCGCGCGCGGCAACTCGACCATCGTGCCCACCAGGTACTCGACCTGGACGCCCTGTTCGGCGAAAACCTTGCTGGCCGTCTCGCGCACGATCTTTTCCTGATTGTGGAACTCCGTCGCAAAGCCGGCCAGCGGAATCATCACTTCCGGCACGATGTCGCTGCCGCCGCGTTTGATGTCGCAAGCGGCCTCGAAGATTGCTCGGGCCTGCATGCGAGTAATCTCCGGATAGACGATTCCCAGGCGGCAACCACGGTGACCGAGCATGGGATTGAATTCGTGCAACTCCTGCACGCGGCGGGCAATGACCTCGGCCGGCACGCCGATCTTCTTCGACAGCTCGGCTTGTTCCTGCGCCGTGTGCGGCAGAAACTCGTGCAGCGGCGGATCGAGCAAGCGGATGGTCACCGGCCGACCGGCCATGGCGCGAAACAGCCCCTCGAAGTCCCTGCGCTGGTGGGGCAGCAACTTGAGCAGCGCCTTCTCCCGATCGGCGACCGTGTTGGCCAAGATCATTTCGCGAAAGTCGTCGATTTGGTCGAAGAACATGTGCTCGGTGCGGCACAAGCCAATGCCCTCGGCGCCAAAGGCGATCGCCTCCAGAGCTTGCTTGGGTTCGTCGGCGTTGGCCCGCACCTTGAGCTTGCGGTGCTTGTCGACCCACTTCATCAGTAGTTCATAGCGTTGATAGGTGCCGGCCTGCTCGGGCTTGAGCGTCTTGGAGATGAGCACTTCCAAGATTTCGCTGGGCCGCGTGTCAATCGCGCCGTCAAATACTTCGCCGGTGAAACCGTCGATGGAAATGACGTCGCCGGCCTTGAGCACCTTGCCGTTGACGGACACGGTGCCTGCGATGTAGTCGATGTTCAGGTCGCCGCAGCCGACGATGCAGGCTTTGCCCATCTGGCGACTGACCAACGCCGCATGCGAGCTGGCGCCGCCGAATGCCGTGAGAATGCCCTGGGCAATCTTCATGCCGCGCAGGTCCTCGGGGCTGGTTTCGCGGCGCACCAGGATAAGCTGCACGTTCTTGTCCTTGAGCCACTCGGCCTCGGCGTCCGACGCATGGAAGCAGATTTTTCCGGACGCCGCGCCGGGACCGGCGTTGATGCCCTTGGCCAGCAGTCGTCCGGCCGATACGGCGGCGCGCTTGCTGTCGGGGTCGTTGATCGGCTGCAGCAATTGATTCAAATCGTCTGCGGGAATGCGTTTCGCACTTAGTGCGTCCTCTTCACCGATCAAGCCTTCGTTCACCATGTCGACGGCGATCCGCACCGCAGCGAAGCCCGTTCGCTTGGCGTTGCGAGTTTGCAACATCCACACCTTGCCGCGCTGGATGGTGAATTCAATGTCCTGCACGTCGCGATAATGCGACTCGAGCTTTTTGCCGATCTCGACCAGCTCGGCGTAGCCCTTGGGCATCGCTTTTTCCAGCGTTTCCTCGACGCGCAATGGCGTGCGGATGCCGGCCACGACGTCTTCTCCCTGGGCGTTGATCAGGTAGTCTCCGTTGATGCCCGGCACTCCCAGCGCCACGTCGCGCGTCATAGCCACTCCCGTCGCGCAATCGTCGCCCAGATTTCCAAAGACCATGGCCTGCACGTTGACGGCTGTGCCCCAGTCGTGCGGAATGCCGTAGGTGCGGCGATAAACCACGGCGCGATCATTCATCCAACTGCCGAACACGGCGCCGATGGCGCCCCAGACCTGCTCCATCGGGTCGTTGGGAAAATCCTTGCCGGTGCCTGCTTTGATTGCCTGTTTGAACTCGGCGACCAGCTCTTTCAACTGCGTAGCGGTCAGCTCGAAGTCGTTCTTCACGCCTGCCTTATGCTTCTTGGCCTCGAGCAATACCTCGAACGGATCGTGGTCGTGCTTGGTCTTTGGCTTCATGTCAAGCACCACGTCGCCATACATCTGCACGAAGCGACGATAGCTGTCCCAGGCGAACCGCTCGTTGCCCGATTGCTTGCTCAGCGCCTCGACCGTCTGGTCGTTCAGGCCGATGTTGAGCACGGTGTCCATCATGCCGGGCATCGAGTCGCGGGCGCCCGAGCGGCACGAGACCAATAAGGGGTTCTCGGTCGACCCGAACTTCGCCCCCATCTCCTTTTCCACCTTGGTCATGGCCTTGGCGACCGCCTCGCGCAATTCGGCCGGATACGTCCGCTCGTGGTCGTAGTAGTAGTTGCAGACGTTGGTGCCGATGGTGAAACCGGCCGGAACCGGCAGGCCGAGGTTGGTCATTTCGGCCAGATTGGCCCCCTTGCCGCCCAGCAGCTCGCGCATCGCCGCGCTGCCGTCCGTGCCAGAGGGTCCAAACGAATAGACGTATTGCTGTTCCTTGGCCATCAAACCAAAATCCTCTGCAAGCGTGATTGAAGGGCCGCCGATGGTCGGCGGTTGGGGTCCTTTGCGCAAGCCGGGAGGCGTGGTGCACGCGCGCTGCGCAAGACGATACGAAGCGGACAAATTTAGCAGCCCGAACCCCACATCGTCAAGCAACCTTAAGTCGTGGAAAAGCAAGGAAATAGCTTGATCCAAGAGACCCTTAACGCGCGTCAATGTCTGCGGCGCGATTTACCTCCGATCGACCTCGCGAAGCGGTGTGCCGGCCTTTCGAATTCGTCCGTACAATGGCCACGGTAGTAGATCGAACCAAAACTGCCCGGAGAATCCTTCATGGCACCGAATCCCCTGACTTGGCTAGCGCCGATTGGGCGAGTGCTCTTAGCGCTCATCTTCATCATGAGCGCGGCCGGTAAACTGCAGGACTGGCAAGGCACCGTGCAAATGATGGCCGATCGCGGCTTGCCGGCCCCTGATATGCTCTTGTCTGTCGCCGTGGGATTGGAACTGGTGGGCGGCGCACTGGTGGTGGTGGGGCTCTACGCCCGTTGGGGCGCGCTCGCGCTGCTGCTGTTCCTCGTGCCGGTGTCCGTCATCATGCACAACTTTTGGGCGCTGCCCGAGGATCAAGCCCGGGGCCAGATGATCAATTTCATGAAGAACGTCTCGATCGCGGGCGGGTTGGTGTTCTTGATGGCCATGGGCGCGGGCCCCTTGAGCATCGACGCACTTCGCGAGCGACGCTTTTCCAAGCCGTCGCGTACTTCCGGTTTGCCGAGTTCCGTAGGATCGATCGGACCGGGAGACTTCAACCATTGATGGACACTGCCCCCATCTCTCGTGGCAGCGTGCTGGGGCTGGTCCTCCTCAGCGAAGCGGTGCTGGCCGTGTTGGCACTGTGCATTGGCTGGGTTCTGGCAGAGCCGCCGCTTGCACGAATCTCGTGGACTGCTGCGGCGGCGTGGCAGGGGGCGCTGGCCGCAGTGCCCATGGTGGTGTTGCTTTTGCTCATGCACCGTTGGCCGGTCGGTCCACTGCGATCGTTAATGGAGCTTGTCGAGCGGCAACTCGTGCCCCATTTGAGAGCTTGCACGCTGGCGGATATCGCGTTGATTTCGTTAGTCGCGGGCTTGGGTGAGGAACTTCTGTTTCGCGGCGTCCTGCAGACGGCGATGACGCGCTTGACGGGCTCGACTTGGCTCGCAATCGCCATCACGGCCGTGGCTTTCGGGGCCGTGCACGCGGTCTCGGTGACGTACTTCCTGCTGGCAGGCATTATCGGTGCCTACCTCGGTTGGCTATTCGTGTTCAGCGGCAACCTGCTGCCCCCCATCCTGACGCATGCGATCTATGATTTCGCGGCGTTGGTGTACCTTTTGCGAATTGAGACACGACCGATACGTGACGATTTGAGCGCGGAATCGCCCTAGTAGAGTAGCGCGGTGGAGACTCTTGCGCCGTTGCCAGCGTCGCGAGACCACTCAGGCCGGTTGAGCAAGGCGCCTTCGAAACGTTCACTTCTCGTCTCACCCGTCGTATAACCGTGGCACTTGCCGTTGCCGTGTTTCGCGGTCTTGCCCGGCAGCAGACGCGGGGTAAAACACGAACGTCGATGATCGTCAAACATGCGGGCCAAGTCAGACCGCCGGAGAGCGCGTGCCAGCGGCATTAGCCGATCGACGAAGGGACCAATCGTCGGTGGTCAGGGGGCTGTCATCCTTCGGGGTGATAATACATTGATTCGCGAGGGAACAGACGACCATGAGGAAACGCAATGCTTTGTCGGCCAGTCGCTGGCCGGTTACCAATCTGACGGTTGAAACCTTGGAGCAGCGCAATCTGATGGCTGCCGACGTGATCTTGGAGTGGAACGAGATCATGCTCGATGCCAACGCGTACGACCATTCGTTGGCGAAGCCCGAGCAAGGCGGACCGATCCTGACCGCGCGAGCGTTCGCGATCGTAAGCGCGGCCATGTACGACGCTTACAATTCGGTCGAAAGCATCGGTGAACGGTACCTGGTGAAAGCGCCGCTAGCCAAGACGGCGGACGTCGATGCCGCAGTGGCCCAAGCAGCACACGATACGCTCGTCGCGCTGTATCCATCTCAAGTAGAGACGTTTGACGCCGCGTTGACGACGACGCTCGCGCGCGTGCGTAACGGCTTGCGTGAGATCCAGGGTCGCGTCGTCGGCGCGTACGTGGCCGACGTCGTTCTCGATGCTCGTGCCGACGACGGGGCAGATCATCTCGGTGAAGCCATGTACGACCCCAGTGGATTGCCGGGCTCTCACACCGTCGATCCGATGAATCCTTTGCAAGGCTATTACGCCGCTGGCGCCATGGACATGACGCCGTTTGCCGTCGATTCGCTCGATCAATTCGAAGCGCGGCGGCTCGACGACGGCACGCCCGAGGGCCGCATGGAATTCATGGCCAGCCAGGAATACGCCGACGCCTTCGAAGAGGTCGTTCGCTTGGGCGGCAACGGAACGACGTCGCCAACCGAGCGCAGCGACGAACAAACCGATATCGGCATCTACTGGGCCTATGATGGCCGGCCTGGATTGGGCACGCCGCCGCGCATGTACAACCAGATTGCCACCACGATTGCCGTGCAAGAAGGCAACACCGAGGGCGAGAACGCGAGAATGTTCGCCTTGCTGAATATTGCCATGGCCGACGCCGGATTTACTGCCTGGAACAACAAATACGACGACGCGTTCTGGCGACCGGTGATGGGCGTGCGCTATGCCGATCTCGACCCCAATCCCGATACCCAGGTCGACGCGGGCTGGATCCCGCTGGGCGCGCCTGCGAGCAACCCGCGGCCTGGCGAAATCGATTTCACTCCGCCGTTCCCCGCCTACACGTCAGGTCACGCCACGTTCGGCGCCGCCGTGTTTGAAACGTTAGCGCGTTACTATGGCCGGGATGATATTTCGTTCAGCTTCGTCTCGGACGAATTAAACGGCGTGACGCTCGGCTCCGATGGTCAACCGCGGCTCGTTGTCGAGCGATCGTTCGATAGCCTCACCGACGCCAAGCTGGAAAACGCGCAAAGCCGCATCTATCTAGGCATCCATTGGCGGTTCGACGCCGCCGA
>JBBDYK010000305.1:0-13883 GCA_040901665.1 Pirellulales bacterium
GCCCGCGCGCGCGTCGGTTGTGAATTCTAACGAGGTCAACACTCGACCGGCAGGCCAATGAGCACCCGCTTGAATCCACTTCTCCAGCCGGCTCACATCCTCGTCGGAAACCGGGTCGGCCTTGCCTTCCGGCGGCATCTCGTGGGCGCGAATCCGCTCCAGCAGATTGCTTTGTTGCGCGTCGCCAGGCACGATCGCGGGCGACCCGCTTTCGCCGCCGGCCAAGGCGGTGTCCGCACTCAGCAAATCGAGACCGCCGGCCGGATCGCTGCTGTTGTGGCAGGCGGCGCAGTGGCGCACCAGGATGGGCACGATCTGGCGTTCGAAGTCCACATCGGCGCCGCGCGCGATGGCAACCCAAAGCAGCGCCACCAGCCCCCCTGCAATGCGACGCACCATCGCTGCCCTCGCGCAATCCTCCGATCAACGGCCACAGATGAGTACGATAGTCTGGTGGCGCGCGCCGTGTCAAATCTGGTCGATCGCCCGACGTGCGGTCTGGCGGCGAGGCGCTGCACAGAAAGCATGCGTGAGCCCGCGATGAGCGTTGCAGCGCAGCAGGAATTGGCCCGGGCTTACCAGCCCATGACCATGTTCGACTCGATTACTTTTCGCGACCGTTCGAGATCGGATCCGGTCTCGTGCATGTACAGGCGAATGGCATGCACCTTGTCGCCCGAGGCCTTGGCCAGGCAGTCGCGCGCGGTGGAGCAAGGGTCGGTCGTTGCCGTGGCGATGCCCAAAGCGCTCTTGGAAATCACCCAGGTGTCGCGAGGACGCTTGGTCAGGCGGATGACGCGATCGGACGGATAGGCGTCGTTGACGACTTCCGTGGCGGCGTCTTCGTCGGGAGCCCAGGTGATGATAATGTGGCTGTCGGTCTCGACCTCGAAAAGCGGCATGATACGTACCCTCCGAAAGAGCATGGAGTGGGCCGTCACCGCGTCCGTGAGAAACGATCGCGCGGTCCAAGGGAATATTAGATCTTGGTGAGCGATTCGTCAACGCGATTGCGTGATGCCGCACTCGGAAAGGCCTCATTGCCCCGGAGCGATTCGTTCCAGGCGTCAGACTTGCCGCGAGCGAGAAACCCCCGAATTTCGCCAGGCCTTTGCTAGGCTCCCGTTTCGACCAGTTCGGGCTGCTCGGCGGCGGGCTCGATCTGGGCGCCGGTATGGCGAAAGATGCGGTTGCGTCCGGCGGCTTTGCCGCTATAGAGCGCCGCGTCGGCCCGCGATAGCAGCGTTTGCGGATTGTCTCCATCCATGGCCTGGGCGACACCGCCGCTGATGGTCAGGCTGAGATTGCTTTCCACCAGCGAGCGCACGCGCTCGGCGAACTGGCAGGCGTTCTCCAGAGTGGTGTGCGACATCACGACGACGAACTCCTCGCCGCCGTAGCGGGCCACGATATCGGTATCGCGCACCGCGTCGTCCAGCAGGCCGGCCACCGCTTGCAACGTGCGGTCGCCGTGCAGATGGCCCTTGGTGTCGTTCACTTGCTTGAAGTGGTCGATATCGAAGATCGCCAACGAGAAGGGCTGATCGTAGCGCTCGAGCAAGGCGAACATGGATTCCAGGGATTCGTCCAAACCGCGGCGATTGCTCACGCGCGTCAACGGATCGGTGCGCACTTCCGTGAAGGACATCAGGTGGTTGGTCTGCTGACGGATTTCGTCGTAGGCCCTGGAGATCTGCTCGGCCAAGCGCAGCGTGGGCTTGAGGATCTGTTCGGTTTCGCGGCAGAGCTCGCTCCAGGCGGCGCCCTTCTCCTGGCCGGACAGCTCGGTCACCCGGTCCTTGAAGCGGGCCACGCTCAAGTGGTGCGAGGCGAGCTGCTTGCGCACGCCTTCGGCGATCTGCTCCAACTCCTTGGCGACCGCCTTGGCGCGGCGCAATTCTCGGCGGGCTTTGTCGGCCTCGTTCAACGCGTTGGCGCGCGAGGTGCGCCCGGCCAGGTAGCCCAGCACCGCGATCACAGCCAACGCCATGGGCAGGGGAATCTCGTAGGGGAATTCCATCGCTTATGCATCCTTCGTCAATACGGTGTCACTGCTTGCTGCCTGTCCCTGCACGTTCAAATACGCCCGGCAAAAGACTCGCACGATCGAACCCGTAGTCATCAATAGTCGTGTCGCGACCCAAAGCCGCGGAGACAGTAAAAGCCGAAGGCCACGATCACCAGCACCAGCAGAGCCACCTGATTGAAATCGAGGCTCTCCAGCCGTTGGAAGACGCTGTTATAGAACTGGCTAAAGGACATCGTGGTTTTCACAACCTCCGTCGATTCGCAACGGACTGCGTTGCAGGAATCAACGACAATCAACTCGGATCCACCGCCGGCGATGGATCCTGAAAAATCGGCCGCACGAAACGAATCTCTGCACAAATCCTAGGTCATCCTCGCGGAAAAACGGGCCGCAGGTCCCTGGCCCTGCCGGCCGCGCGGCGGCGCCAAGCCGATTCGACGGATTGATCCGTACGATCGGCACGATTGTCGCCAACAGGGCCGGATCATCCGGGGGGACAGCCCGTCGCAATGGCGGCGGTCAGGCTCCGCGAGGATGCGAAGCCGCGGCGGTTGGCGGACGGTCGCACGGGATGTCTTCCACGCTACTGTGGCTTGCGCGTGCAGGACAACGGGGAGCGCGCCGGCATCGTGGTACTGATGGCTCCGGCAGGCTGTCGCCGGCGGCGGATCCCCTGTTGGTTAGAGCGCTAGCCTGTCACGTCCCGTGACATTTCTTCCCCACGGCGATAAACCCCAGTGATTTCAGGGTTTTGCCGCACTCTATCGGGCCAACAGTTTCCCGTCAATTCCCGCCAATTCCAGGGATTCCACTGCACAAATACTGCACGACGGGTAACCCGTCTACTTTTTGTTCGTCACAACGGTGACAACGAGCGGAGTCACGTCATTCAGGTCTCGCGGGCGAACTGATTGTCGGTCCAACGGCACGAGTGCCGTAGGTCGGTCAGGTGAGGATACCCTGAGCCAGGCCCTCGACGTATCGACGTAGCCACTGTGGTCAAAAGGACCATCGCTGCCCGCCGCCCAGAACCTGTACGTAACCGTGCATCGTCCGTCGTCGCCGGTGGTCGCCGATTTTGTGTCGGGGGACTCTTCATCCGGTTCGAAATCCGAAAGCTTGCGCCACGAAATGTTTCCTTCTAGTGGTGATTGCGGCCCTTCAAAAACCGTAACCTTCGCACCGGCAACGGGAGCGAGCGCATCGGTGTCAATTGCGAGCACTTCAACTCTGAGTGTCTTTCCGCCGACCCATTTGACGGTCTGACCCCAGGCGACGCAAAGAACGGCAAGTGCGACAAATGACAATACCGTCAATAATAGCCACCGTCGGCGCATCGACTCACGCCCCTAGTCCTGAATCAATGAATCTTCTCGAACTCGATCATTTCGACCACGGATTTGTTCATTTTCCCAAGTCCCGTGGCTGCCCAGAGCCGGTATTCTTGAGCATTGTCAAATCCCGTCTCTGGAAACTGGCCGTCGAGCAGCGCGCCGTATACAAAGCGAGACGTGTCGGCATCAAGAGCGAGCCCCAGCCATTTTCTCGCTTCATCAAGCGACTCAAACTGCGTTACGTTTTTGATAAACACCGCGACATGCTCGGACATTGCCTGGCCAGAAATACTGCTTCCCCTGCCGAGGCTGCACGACCACAGAGGGAAGGTGTTTCCCTGTCCGAACAGCCAGGTGTGGTTGTGCTCGCCAACCAAATGAGTGGTTGCGCATGCCCGACTCAACGGCGTGGTTTCAACCGAATGGGATGTCCAGTACGGAATGGCGATAAACGGCAACTCGCGGCGATCCGTATGACGAAGCGCACCGCAATCCGTGCATACCGAATAAAAGCCGAAGCGGAACGGACCAATGACGCCGAAGGCGACGACGCAGGCAAGCCCAACAATGTAACGCCTGTATCTTCGCATCGCAGGTGACTCAATGGCTCCCAAGCCAGGGCGCAAACCGACCAACTGGCTATTCTACAGGAATTGATGCCTCAACGGTCTTATAATGGAGCCGTATGAGCAAGACAAACTCCCCGGAAACGAGTGTGCCTCGAATAAGATACTCTCTTCGTTCCTTGCTTGCGGTCTGCGCCGCCGCTGCTCTCATTTGCGCGGGGTTTGTTTACGGGGCACCGTTTTGGACCTATCTGGTGCTCATCGCCACCTTCGTGGCCATAAGCGCGTCATTTGTTGTCGCTGCAATTGGCCCGAAAAGCCGAAGTGTGTTTTGGGGCACTTTCGGAATTGTCACTGCTTCTTATGTCTTCTTGGCCTACAAATGCCAAAGCGTATTTCCAACAACGCGCCTCCTATACATCATTTGGGACCAGTTTCCCGGAGATCGGACGAATTGCTTTCCTGCTTCGTGGCCGGCGACGAGCGTGATTGGCAATTGAATGTTCGCGTTCGTGTTTGCCACGGCCGCAGCTAGCCTCGCGCATCGCGCAATTGTTATGAAGAAATCTCTGGCCGCGATTGGCCTATTACTTGTCGGCATGGTCGCTCTCGGCGCGTGGATTGCTCCATCGTTCTACCGAGTGTACGAGCGCGAGGTAATTCGAATGCCAATCTATGAACGGGGCGGACGATACCATTTGGCCAGCGACCGCCTAGGTGGCGCAATGCAGCCGCCATTGCCAAAAATCTGGTCAATACTCGGCGCGACCGCCAGCGACGTTGACATCGAACTTCCCGACGATGTCTTTACCGACGCCGAGATCGAGCATGTCCGCGAGCTATTTCCAGAGGTCGAGGTTCGGAAAGTCCGTGGTCCAATTCCATAGGCGGCGTGGGATCCGCCGCCTAACGAGGAATTACGGCATGTGGCCGTTGGCTGACTTGAGAGCGGCCCGCAGTTCATCGCTCCGCAGTTCCAGATGGTTGTAGACCTCCATGAGCATTCGGGTGCCCTTGTGCCCCATGATCTTCGCCACGAATTGAATCGGAACTCCGCGAGCGAGCGCGTCAGTTGCCCAGGCATGACGGATCGCGAACGACGCGACCTTCCGTTAACGCGACTTGTCCACGACTGCTTGCGGCGTCAGGACCGAAATGCCTTCCACCTCGTAGCGGAGAAAATCACGCTCATTTCGCGTGAGGATCTGGCGAACATCGCAGGCAAGCATTATCGCTGCGAGCCTCGCGTCATGCACCGCGACCCCTTGGACGTCATGTCGCTCAACCAATTCTCGCCAGCGCGTAAACGAGCTCTCCGTCTCGTACTCGACGCGACTGACGCGACAGATGATGTTCACCATCTTGCTGACCTGGTCCGCCGGCAGGCTGCGTCCGTTGGATTCCAGCGGCCGCGTGCTGACGTTCCAGAATTCGGCGATGTTCTGCGGCGTGACGATCAGCGTTTCGCCGGCATCGCCGAGCAACCGAAGAGCCTGACGCACGATGGCGTGCTCGAAGCGCTTGCGGGTTGAAGGCGGGAATCAAAATGCAGGTGTCGACGAGGACGGCCATCAGTCGTGGTCGAGATAAATGTCGGCCCGCGTGTAGGTGCAGCTTGGGTCCGGTCCGGCGACCGACGCCTCATCGAACAGCCGCTCCAACTCGTCGCCGCTGGGCGGTACCGGAGCCGCCGGCGCCCCGGCCAACCGCTCAAGGTATGCTTGCAAACTAAGCCCTTCGGCCTGAGCATTGGCAGCCAGCGCAGCGGCGACCGAGTCTTGAAGTTGAATGCTCACCATACTTTGATTCTACCTCGGTTGCCGTGGGTTCGTCCACAAATGTCGACGGGACTTGACCAGCAGTCTGGTATCGGTGATATTTCAATTGAATCTGGCGGAGTGGGGAAGCAGGAGTTATTCATGCTGAACCCAAGTAACCGCTCGTTGAAAAAACTCGGGGGTGTAGCTCAGTTGGTTAGAGCGCTAGCCTGTCACGCTAGAGGCCGAGGGTTCGAGTCCCTTCACCCTCGCTTTTCTTAAGTCCGGCCGCAACCGTGCGATCGATCATCCTGCCGGCGGCCGGCAGCGGGGCCTGTTCTTGAGAGCAAAGGCGTCGTTTACGCCCGAGCAATCAGCAAGGCACGGCGCGCGACCATGCTGGGACGAAGCGTCGCCGATTGAGTCCATGCGACGCAGGGCGCGCACCAGGTCAAGTGGCCGCCGCGGGTACGATGTCGCAAGCCTTGGAGGCAATAGCGACTCGCGGCTCATTAATTTGCTAGCGGAGCGTCAACCCGATTCATTCGGGTGACGCGAGAGGTGGCCAAAGACGCAGGTGCTTCGGCGCAAATAAATATCTAGTGCTCCGCGTGACAGCGATCATCCGAAATCCAAGCGTTGACCGAGCACTAGGGACCAAGAGTGCGGTATTTGGCGATCGTTAGAATCGTACCGGCACGAAGTTCCGATCCTCTACCGTCGACTGGTCATCGTAGGCCCCTTTGTCGGACCGCTTTGGCAGTTTAATTTTACCCCGCGGCACTTCTTCGTAAGGAACCTTGCTCAAGATGTGCGTGATGATGTTCAGCCGCGCTCGCTTCTTGTCGTCTGACGTGACCAGGTGCCACGGCGCCCAGGCGGTGTCGGTGGCTGCGAACATTTCGTCCCTCGCGCGCGAGTAGTCGTACCAGCGGCTATAGGATTCGATATCCATCGGCGAGAGTTTCCAAATCTTTCGCCCATCCGTGATGCGTGATTCGAGACGGCGCGTCTGTTCATCCGGGCTGACCTCCAGCCAATACTTCAGCAGGATCACCCCGGAATCGACGATCGCCCGTTCCACGGAGGGCGTGGCTTTCAGGAACCACTTGATCTGCTCGTCGGTGCAAAACCCCATCACCCGCTCGACGCCGGCACGGTTGTACCAACTGCGGTCGAAGATCACTACTTCCCCGGCTGCCGGCAGATACGGCAGATACCGCTGGATATACATCTGGGTCTTTTCGCGCTCGGTGGGAGCTGGTAGCGCCACGACGCGAAATACGCGCGGGCTGACGCGCTCAGTAATCGCCTTGATCGTGCCTCCCTTGCCGGCCCCGTCGCGGCCCTCGAAAGCGATGCAGACCTTCAGCCCCTTATGCTTGACCCATTCCTGCAGCTTGACGAGCTCCACGTGCAGATCGAAGAGCTCGCGCTGGTACTTCTTGTCTTTCATTTTCTCGCGCGGTTGCTCGACCGGCATTTCGCGAATTTTTCGGCCCATTCGTCGATCCTTTCATCTTGAAGCGATGCCATGCTTCGCTTCAAACTCACGGCGGGTTTCTTCGCCGACGAAATAATAGGTCTTGCCTTCCAGTTCAAGCGTCGAAGCGGCCGCGAACTTGGGGAACCGTACCTCCGCAATAGGGTCAACTACCATGTGGTCCTTCAGATACCACTCGTTTTCATGCAGCGACAAGTACGTCTTCACGAAGTCGACCAGCCGATCATCGACCCAACTGGCAATGGCTTGTCGGTCGATTGCGTCAAGTGGCCACTCGGCCTGCTCGTGTGAGTTGAACTTCATGAGTATGGGAATAATCTCCAGATTGTAGTCGAGCACCAGCTTGCGTACCTCGCGGTCGGTCGACGCGGACAGGCGCAGTTGAATTCGCGCCAGGTTTGACTGAAAATCAAATTTCCCTTCACGACTCGACGATGTCACCGTCGGCGTCACCTTGACCTTATCGCCGAACTTCCGTGTCAACGCTTCCAGCCGCGGCTGCCACACCGCCGGTAATTCGCCCAGCAGCGTCTCGAACGCTGCCAGCCGCACCATCCGCTCCTGATGCTCATGCACGTGTTCGGCTTGCGCCTGCTTGATCTTGGTGTCGAGCGCCGCAAACTCGGCATCGATCCTTTTCAGAAGTGTGTCTACGTTCGCCATTGCCTGGTCTCCTTTGAGTGCTTCAAAACGTTCGACCAACGGGGCTGCAGACAAGCCTCTGCGTCGGTTGCAATGCAAAGGTGGGCCGAAGGGATGCTTGCCCAAGACCCCATCAAGTCATCCGCCGGCAATTGTATCTCGTCGGGGATGCTTTCTCACAGTAGATTGCAAGACGATTGACCTGCCGTAGGAACAGACGTCGGCGTCGATTGCGGCAATTGCGCTAGAATACGCCCGATATTCGGCACTGGTCGTAGAAAGCCCGAGAACTACGAATCTTAGCGGCGGCGGCGACGGGCGGATGCGAACGGCTGGCTGCTACGCTTGCCAGAACGTTGACGCTCGCGGCGCGGAGTAGCGCACAGCCAGATGCGGCGTGGGACGGCGCTTCTGATCTTCGGCCAGCGATCGCACGCCGGCTTCGACCAGGCCCGTGGTCAACAATGTCCGCTCGATGGGATAGGACGTCTTGCCGGAGAGGAACGTCTCTTCGGCTTTGGACATCAGGGCGGCGGAGTAGACGACGTTGGGGTTGGGGGGCAAGTAGAACAACGTCGAGAGTGGCTCGCGTTCGCCTTTCAATCGGGCCGCGAAGGTGAAGTCGTCGACCAGGCCGTTCATCAATAGCATGGTGGCATTCACGCCGTCGGCATATTCGATGCGGTAGGCGATGGGGTCCTTCACCCATTGGCGCATCTGCTCCTCGGTCGGATAGCGGTGACTGAAGGTGTCGGGCTGGGCCAAGGTTTGGCTGCGCGACAGGCAGGCCTCGAAGAGTTTGGGATCCCAGCCTCCGGCGTCCCAACCGCCGGCGGCCAGTGCCTTCCAGACATTGTCGCCGCGCAGGCCTTGCACGGCCGCCACGCCGGACTCGCCGCCGCGCCGCCGCTCGGCCATGCACTGAATCACTTCCAGGGCGTGAAAGTCGTAACTGTCGACTCCGCCCATCGCCACGCACAGCATTTCTTCGACCTCGGCCCCGTAGGGCATGTCGATCGACGGCATGCGCCACGTGACCGGCAGCGACGAGCCGGCGAGAAAGGGGAATTTAAGCTCGCGCGAGATCGCCACCATCTCTTGGGCCCACTGCCAATTCCAAGACAAGTGCTTGTCATTGAAAACGGGCGTCGTGCGTCCGTCGTGGCGAAACACGTCGGTCACTTGCTTGAACAACTCATAGCGGGGGTACTTGGTCTGGCCGATGTCGCTTTGGGGATAGTTGCCGTGCTCGCCGATGATCAAGACGGCATCCACGGCGAGCTTGTCGCCGCCGCACCGCACCGTTTCGGCGACGGTCGGATAAATCGGAAAGCCAAACTCGGCCGATCGCTGGCGGCTCAGATCGTTCTCGGGCTTTTGATCGACATAAACGGCAACCACGTCGAACGGCGGGCGATGCCAACGCCCCTGGATCGGATAGCCGACCAGGAAACGCTCGCCCATGTGCCAGGCGTGCGAGTGGTAGCGCCATTCGGTGGTGACAATGGCCAGGCGTTTGCGCGTCGTCGGCGGTGGCGATTGTTGTCCGAATGCCCAGGATGCGGAGACGATGCCCGCGCCTGCGGCGCCTAGAAATGTCCTGCGTGTCAACATCGATGGTCCCATGGTCGTGGTGCTATTTCGTGTCGCCGCTTAGTTCGAGCGGTACTGTCGTGAATACGATTTGGCCGTAGTTGTCGCGCTCGTACAGAATGCCGATGCGACCATCCGGCAGTTGCGCAAGGCTGGAATAGGCGGCCGTGCCGGGATCGATCTGTTGGCTCGCGGGCCAGGTGCGGCCCTCGTCGAAGCTGGCGCGGACGGTCATGTTGCTGCGTGTTTTCTTCGTTGCCGGATTGGAGAATAGCAGAACCCTGGCATCGGACCGCTGGGGGTGATCGACGGCAATCAGGCTGGCCTGACAGATGGGCTCGATGAGCGCGACGTCAAATTCGAGCGGCGACCAGGTTTCGCCGCCGTCGCTGCTGCGGGAAGTGGCGCGCATGCCGCCCCGCTCGGGCCGGTTGCCGGCGTCGGCGCGCCCCCAGTAATTGCGCATGTTGATCGACAGGTCACCGTCGGCCAGTTCGACCACCTGGCACTCGTCGGTGTGCCGATCGACCGTGCCGCCGAGTTGCCAGGTCTGGCCATGATCGTCGCTGTAGAACACGTGCGAGAACATGACGTCGTGCCCAGCGACTTTTTCGCGATGGTCGCACGGGATCACCAGCCGGCCGGCGTGCTGGCCGCGTGCGAGCTGGATGCCTACGCCGGGTCCCGTGGCATACCAGCCCCAATGGTCTGGCTTGACGTCTGGCGTGATGTCGCGCGGAGCCGACCAGGTGCGACCGTCATCGCTGCTGGAGGTGACCAGGACGTGGTTGTTATCTCGGCAGAAGGGCAGCCAGATCGTGCCTGTCTGCCGGTCGACGACGGGGCACGGGTTGCCGATCGTGATTTTCTCGGCCCCGCCCTGTTCGTAGACGAGCGTGATGGGGCTCCAGGTATTTCCGCTGTCGGTGCTGCGTCGCACGAGCAGGTCGATGTCTCCGGCGTCTCCGCGGCCCGTCTTGCGTCCCTCGCAGAAGGCCAGCAGCGTGCCCTGTTGAGATACCAAGAGCGCTGGAATGCGATAGGTGTGATAGCCGTCCTGCCCGGCGACGAAGACGTCTCGCAATGAGGCATGGTCGGCGGCCGTGGCGATGCTCGTCAACGTCATCGCCAGCGTGCCGGCCCAAAGTGCGACGCGCCACGATTGCATTCGATCGATCATCCGTCGGGTTCCTCTGGACATAAGTCGCCGGGCAGTTGCAGATATATTAATCGCTGTTGATGCGAGCGGAAAGCGCCGGGAAGGGTGCCGGAAACGGCAATCGGCCTGGCTCGCGATTTGGGCGACGAGTTTAATGCCCAAAGACAGGTAGTTGGCCGTTTCAATCGCAAACTCAAGGCAAGGAGACCACGCAGATGGGGATCTTCAGCGAATTCAAGAAGTTTGCCATGCGCGGCAACGTGGTCGACATGGCCGTGGGCATTGTCATCGGAGCGGCGTTTGGCAAGATCGTCAGCTCGCTGGTGGACAAAGTCATCATGCCGATCACGGGCTACCTGAGCGGCGGAGTCGACCTGGCGGATCGCTCGATCATGCTGCCGATGCCCAATCTGGTTGAAGGAAAGCAGCCGCCGGAAATCGGTTGGGGCGCCGTGGTGCAGTCGACCGTCGACTTTGTCATCGTGGCGCTCGCCATTTTCCTGGTGGTCAAGGCGATGAACTCGCTGCGCAAGCAGGAGGCCGCTGCTCCACCGCCGACGCCCGAAGAAATCGTGCTGTTGCGGGAGATTCGCGATTCCCTGAAAAAGGCATGAGCCGGGGCTATTACAGCCGGGGCGCGTGGCGCCGAGCAACCGCGACCCATCGCAGGGAACCGTGTCGGGGGGAAAACGGCAGTTCCCATCGGCCGCGGATCGGAGTAGGTTGTTACCCGTTCGATCGAGTGTCGATCGAAAAGTATTCCGTTGCGGATCGACGAGCATGGAGCGAAAACGTTACGCGATCGTGACCGGGGCCGCCAGCGGGCTCGGTCGGGCGTTGTCGGTGGAGTTGGCAAAGCATGGTTGGCACGTTGCCGTGGCAGACGTGAATGACGCCGGCAGCCAAGAGACGCTGGCACTGGTGCAGCAGGCCGGGGGAGACGGGCAGGTCGAACATCTCGACGTGACGATCCCAGAGGACTGGCAGAATCTGCGAGGCAAGCTGCAAACCGAGTGGCAGGCGCTCGATTTGCTGGTAAACAACGCGGGCGTGGGCTGCGCCGGCAACGTGGGAGAACTGCCGCTCGAGGACTGGCAGTGGATCGTCAAGATCAACCTGTGGGGCGCGATTTACGGTTGCCACACGATGATCGACTGGATGAAGCAGAATCCTCACGGCGCCCACATCGTCAATGTGGCGTCGATGGCGGCCATCGTTTCGGCGCCCGGCATGGCGCCCTACAACGTCACCAAGGCTGCCATGGTCTCATTGTCCGAGACGCTCAACGGAGAGCTCAAGCCGTTTAACATCGGCGCCACGGCCGTCTGCCCGGCGTTCTTTCCCACCAACATTCTCCAGAACGGCCGCTTTCACAAGGCCGACCAGCGCAAGGTGGCCCACACGCTGATGAGCCATTCGCGGGCCAGCGCAGACGACGTGGCGCGCAAGGTGGTTCGCGCCATCGAGCGGAAGCAGTTATACGTGTTTGCGCCGGCTGTAGCGACTTTTTTCTGGCGGCTGAAACGGATGATGCCGCGAGCGCTGTTGAGCTTCGTGGCCAAGAGCTATCGCAAGCGGCTGGAAGCGGCAGCCGACTGATCCTGGATCCATTCAAGCACTTTTAGCGAGCCCCGGCCGTGCTCACGCTCAAGGCGCCCACCGATCGACGTTGGCTGACGCAGGTCGACGGCGACTTGCCGGCAATCCTGGTCGACCATGCGCATTGCGAAAAGAAGGCTGCCGGCACGGCCCTGAATTTGATCTTCGCGTACGGCAGCGTCTCGGCCGATCTGTCGCGGGAACTGTCTGAAATCGTCAGCGAGGAAATGGAGCACTTCCGGCTGGTGCTCGAGTTGCTCGCGCGGCGCGGGCTTCGCTTTGCGTCGCAATCGCCCGGTGGCTACGGCCGCAAGTTGAACGACCTGGTGCGCAAGGGCGAGCCGCAGCGTGCCGTCGACCGCATGCTGATCGCCAGCCTGATCGAGGCGCGAAGCTGCGAGCGATTCGCGCTGTTGCGCGATCACGTCAGCGACCGCGAGCTGGGCGAGTTCTACGGCAGCCTGTTCGAGTCGGAAGCGCGGCATCATACGACGTACGTGCGGCTGGCGACGCATTTTGCCGACGAGCAAGTTGTGCGTGCGCGGCTCAACCAATTGGCCACGGACGAAGCCAGCATCATCGGCGCAGGCGATCCGCTGCCGCGCATGCACAGCTAGCTCGAAGCGATTGCGGTCGCGAGCGCTATTTGCCGTCGATCAGTTGCGAGTTCGAGAAGACGATTTGCCGGGTCGTCGTTCCGCCCGGGTGAGCGTCGACTTCGAGAATGGTCTTGGGCAGATCGAACTTGCCGACGCGACTCCACTCGTTCCAGTAGCCCAGGCTGTTTTGCAGCGCCCCGGACTTGGAATTGAAGAAGTTCATCGTAAAGGCGCGAGGCAGATACTTGTGCTCGGCGTTGCGCTCGATCTCGAGCACGCTGATGGTGAACCGCATGGCGGGTCCGGCCGAGCGGTTGACTTCCATGATCACGTCGTCCTTCAGTCGATAGGCGCTCGAAAAATCCGTGTCGCCCAGGCTGATCAAGCGCCCCAGCGGATGGTCCGCGTGCTCTTCGGCCCACTGCACGTCCCCCTCGTTCACCTCGCCATCGGGCATGCGATGCTGCACGAGCGAGCTGAGCTGTTCGTCGACCCAATCCGTCAACTTCGACTTGGGCATGGCGAGCTCGACCACGCCCGCTTCGTCGATCGTGGCCTTGCCGGTGATGGTCTCGTCGCCGCTGGTGACGACCAGGTCGGTGGTGTAGCCGGGGAAGTCGTTCCAGATGGCGCGCTCGGCGCGGGCACGGCGGAGCGCTTCGACGGCGGAGATTTCCTTGCCGTCGGCCGCCGTCGCGGGCCGCACTTCCACCAACAGCGTGCAGTAGTGCCAGGTCTGCGTATACTTCTTGCCGTCACGCTCGCCCGCGGCATCCGCCTCGATGTGGGCGGCGCGGACGGCGTATTTTCCGGGGCTTTGCACGTCGGCCGCGGCGGAACCGTGCTCGTCGGCGGTGAGCTCTTGCACTTCGCCGTTGGGGCCGGTGACGATCACCTCGCCATTAGGGGCAGGCTTGCCCTGATAGACGACCTGCAAGGCGAGCTTACCGTTTTCCAGCCGGGGCACGATGTCGAGCTTCAGACCTTCGGCACGCGCGAGCTTGTCGGCATGCTGCGCCCAGTCGCCGCTGAGGCACTTGCCGTAGTACTGCAAGAGCAGGCCGGCGGGACCGCGCTCGTACACGCCATAGTCACAAACGG
>JBBDYK010000306.1:0-13836 GCA_040901665.1 Pirellulales bacterium
ACTAACGCCAATAACCATCGCCGACTAGTGGACGGCGTTGGGTGGCACTGGCATCCTGCCAGTGCGCGATGGAGTCCACGCTTTTGCCGCAGTGTGGCACAGGCATCTTGCCAGTGCTTCGCCCCACCACCCCCGCGCCGTCAATGACCGCCGGCCGCCACCAGCCTCCCCGCCAGTATGCCCAAAACTACTGTACATCAGACCACTACTCGCGTATAATGGTCATAGCGATTCGCCGGTGCCTTCACCCGGCGAGGAGGCGCTTCGACCATGACGCTCTCGAACCGTCAAATTGCCAATCTGCTGGACGAGATTGCCCATTGGCGGCAACTCCGCGGAGACAATCCGTTTCGCGTCGCGGCCTATCGCCGGGCCGCCGTCTCGGTCCGTAATTGCGACCAGCCGCTGGCCGTGATCTTCGCCCGCGACGGGCTGGCTGGCTTGCGGCAGTTGCCCGGCGTGGGAGCTTCGCTGGGCCGGCGCTTGTCCGAAATCGTTCGCACGGGACATTCGCGTCTCTTGGACCGGCTGAAAAGCGCCGGACCGACCGACCTGCTGACCACGCTGCCCAACGTCGGTCCGCGACTGGCCCAGCGCATCGAGTCCTCGCTGGGCACCTCATCGCTCGACGAGCTGTTGCGCGCCGCCCGCGACGGACGGCTGCGTCGCGTGGCGGGACTGGGCCGCAAGCGCGTGGAAGCAATTCGCGAGAGCCTGGCCTCGCGGCTGGGCGCCGATCCGGCGATGCGAACGACCGCCACGACTTACGACGCCACGCCGGTGGCCGAGTTGTTGGACGTCGACCGCCAGTATCGCCAACAAGCGCGGCGCGGCACGCTGCTGCGCGTCGCCCCGCGGCGCTTCAATCCGGCCGGCGTGGCCTGGCTGCCCATCTTGCGCACCGAGCGTAAAGGGCGACAGTACCTCGCGCATTTCACCAACTCGGTGCGCAGTCATCAAACGGGCCACGTCTACGATTGGGTGATCATCTTTCGCGAGGACAAGGACGCCATTGGCCAATGGACGCTCATCACGGCCACCCATGGGCCACTGGCCGGCAAGCGCGTCGTACGCGGCCGCGAGCGCGAGTGCCAGCAGCACTACAATCGCCGCCAACCCCTGCAAATGCACTTGCCTGAGATGGACGAGGACTAGCAGCCCGCCATCGCGAGGGGAGTATTTCGCGCACCCTGCGCTTCCACGCCCCACGATCGTGTATAATCGCGTCACGGGGCACGGCGGGAGGCACACATCATGGTGCGCAGGGAAGTGGCGCGGCGCCGCAATGGCGCAGCCGCGCCTCGCAGGCGGCGCATTGGGTTCTTCGAGCCGCTCGAAGAACGGAACTTGCTGACCCTCAACGGGAATCAGTTGTTCCCAGACGACAGCCCCTGGAACCGGCGCATCGATCAGGCGCCGGTGGCGGCCAACTCGGCCACGCTGGTAGCCAATATCGGCTCGTCCGCTCCGTTGCACCCCGATTTCGGCACCGTTTACGAAGGCGCCAATATCGGCATTCCCTACAACGTCGTCTCCTCCGGCCAAACGCCGCTCGAGGTCGTCATCGACGCCTATCCGGATGAAAGCGACCTGATTGACGTGCCGATTCCCAGCGGCGCGGTGATCGAGGGCGATCCCCTGCCGGCAAATGAAAACGACGGCGACCGCCATCTGATCGTCTACGACCAGGACGCGAACATCGCCTACGAGCTGTACCGGGCCTTCCGCCCTGCCGAAACGGGCGACGGCAAGTGGCACGCCGACTCCGAGGCGGTCTGGGACATGAACGTCAACTCCTTCCGCACGCCCGGCGATACGTCGGCCGACGCCGCAGGGCTGCCAATCCTGCCCGGCCTGGTGCGCGTGGACGAAGTGCTCGATCAGGGCGCCATCGAGCACGCGCTGCGGTTCACCGTCCCCCTGTCGCGCAACCAGTATGTGTTTCCCGCCTCGCACCACGCCGGCAGCAACAACGCCAACTACCCGCGCATGGGCGAACGTTTCCGCCTCAAGGCCAACTTCGACATCTCGGGCTTCTCGCCCACCAATCGCGTCATCCTGCAAGCGCTCAAGGACTATGGCATGATCGTGGCCGACAACGGCAGCAGTTGGTTTCTCAGCGGCGCGCCATCATCGCGCTGGAACGATGACGACTTGCACGCCTTGACCAACATCCTGGGCAACAACTTCGAAGCGGTCGACCTGGCCCCGCGCGCGTTCGGCCTGGTGCCCGCCTGGGGCTCGAGCGGGGGCGGCGCCGCGGTGACCATCAACGGCCTGAACTTCTCGGGCGCGGCAGGCAAGTTGAAAGTGTTTTTCGGAACCACGCAAGCCACCAACGTCACGATCGTCTCGGACTCGCAATTGACCGTCATCGCTCCGCCACATGCCGCAGGCACGGTCGCAGTGACCGTGCAAACGCCCTACGGAACGTCCGCCTCCACCGGCGCCACGCAATTCACGTACGGAGCAACGACCAGCTCCACCGTCATAGGACGTCACATCTTCTATAACAACTCGGCGTTCGACGGCAACAATCCCGGTATCAACCCCAGCGACGACAACGCCATCGCGTCGAACAAGTCGCCGCTGCTGAGCGGCGCAGGACAAGCGACTCTGGCCAACATCACCAACTACACGCGCGGCATCAACGGCATCATGATCGATCTCTCCGCCGGCGTGAATCACACGGGCATCACGGCTGCCGATTTCGTCTTCAAAGTGGGTGCCAACAACAGCCCGAACCTATGGAACACACTGACCGCGGCGCCGACCGGAGTTTCGGTGCGACCCGGCGCCGGTACCAGCGGCTCCGATCGCGTGGTGATCACCTGGGCCGACAATACGATCGTGGATACCTACCTGGAAGTGCAGGTGCTGGCAAATGCCCGCACCGGGCTGACGACGCCGGACGTGTTTTTCTGGGGCAACTTGCTGGGAGAGACCGCATCATCAACGCCCACGGGCGCGTTTGCACGCACACTGGCCGCCGATCGCGGCCCGATTCTTTCTGGCGGCACGCAACTCAACGTCGGCATCACCGGCCGTTTGGACATCAACAAGAGCAACTCCGTTACGCTGGCCGCCGACGGTGGTCCCATCCTGACCGCCGGCACCGCACTGCTGACCCGCATCAGCATCGCCACCGCCGGACCCTTCGCACCGGAAGAGGAAGATGACGCCGGCGACACCGGCATCGCTTCGGCGTTGGCGACTGCATATGGTAAAGCGCCGCCGCCGAAATCGGTCGCAAGCGTTGCTCATCTTGATCCGGTCTTGTTCGCGCCGCACGTCACTCACTCGTTTGGCGATCGTACCGCACCGGCCGTCCTGGAACGTGCCAGGTCCATCGTCTTGGCAGAGAACAACGTCCGGGAGTCCTGGCTATTCCTATCGGACGAACTGGTCGACGAGCTGGCTGTGGAATTGCGCCCGCAGTGATTTCGCAGCAGGCCTCATTTTCCGGTACACTCAGTGGGTGAACTGGCTCAATCACCCCGCGGGAGTCGCCCCAGCATGTGCGATACGATGGCCGTCGTGAGCGACGATGGCGTGCTGTTTGCCAAGAACTCGGATCGCGAGCCCAACGAAGGACAATTCCTCGACTGGCATCCGCGGCAGGCGCATCCGGCTGGCACGCGGCTGCGCTGCACGTGGATCGAAATCCCGCAAGCGCGCGAGACCTTTGCCGTGCTCGTCAGCCGCCCCTTCTGGATGTGGGGCGCCGAAATGGGCGCAAACGAGTTCGGCGTCACCATCGGCAACGAAGCCGTCTTCACCCGCCAGCCCTATGCCAAGTCCGGCTTGACCGGCATGGACCTGTTGCGGCTGGCGCTGGAGCGTTCGGCTTCGGCCGCCGGCGCCGTGCAGACCATTGTCAGCCTGCTGGAAGAGTTCGGCCAGGGGGGCGGTTGCAAGCTGGCCGATCCCGGCTTCACCTACCACAACAGCTTCATCGTGGCCGATCCGCGCACGGCATTCGTCGTCGAAACAGCGGGCCGCCATCACGCCGTCGAACCGATCAAGGACGCTCGCAGCATCTCCAACGGCCTGACCATTCCCGGCTTTGCCGAGCGCCACAGCGACACGATCAAGACCTACGTCTCGGCCTGTCGGCTGCGGCGCGGTCGCACGCAATCCCTGGTGCAGCATGCCCGAACGCCCGTCGACATGGCCGCCATCCTCCGCGATCACGGTTCGCACCGCGGCACGCCGAAATACTCATGGATGAACGGCGGGCTTGGCGCGCCGTGCGTGCACGCCGGCGGCCTGGTCGCTGCCTCGCAGACCACCGCCTCGTGGATCGCCCAGTTGCGCCCGGGCGACACGCGCCACTGGGTCACCGCCACGGCCGCCCCTTGCACCAGCGTGTTCAAGCCAGTGGCGGTCGATCGACCGCTGGATCTCGGACCGGTTCCCACCGATCGTGCGGACGACGAATCGCTGTGGTGGCGGCACGAGCGCTTGCATCGTCTTGCGCTGCGCGATCCGGCGCGGCTGGTTGCGCGCTACGCCGCCGAGCGAGACGAACTGGAGCAAGCCTGGTTCAGCGATCCACCCGACTCCGCCGAGGCCTTCGCCGTGGCAGACCGCCTGCTCGCCCGCTGGACGGAAGACATATTGAGCCAGCCGACCATCGACACGCGTCCCGGCTTCGTGCGCCGCTATTGGCAGCGCCGCAATGCGGAAGCCGTGTTGCAGTTCACAGCGCCAGCGCCGGCAAATGTCTGAGCCATCGTACCTGGCCAATCTTCGAAACTACGCCGCCGGCTTGAGCGTCAACGTGTGCACCGCCGGCCCGGGCAGAAACGGCGTCGGCTTGCCTTCGGCCCAGGCCTGGTGGGCGTCGCGATAGTGGGGCGAAAGCGGATGGCCCGACTGGCCGCACGGCATGTGCATGTAGCCGTCTGCTTCGCGTCCCGGCGAAACGGCCATGCGCTGCGACGCGCCGCTGGCCGGCGCTTGAATGCGCGGCATATCGGACGAGTCGCCCGACAACTCCAGGGCCGGCATGTCGAGCCAGTCCGCCAGCGCCGGCACCGCCTGGCTGAGCGGATGCTGGATCCGCGTGGTGTTGTACTTGCCCCAGGTGTAGTCGGCCACCTTGCCGCCGGCCAGGGTCGCCTCGTCCAACACGCTGTCCGCGGCCCCCAGCAACAATGCGCTCCAAGAGACATAGCGCGGATCGAGCATGTGCTCGGGACGCTCCGTAACCAGCCGCCACACGGGCCCCTCGGTACGGTCGAGCCCCGCGATCGAAAAGCTCGGGTCAAACGTCTTGCAAGGGTTCACCAGCACGTCCGAGAGTTGCGCCAGCAGGTGCCGGCGAAACTCACGCACGATGCGGAATCCGGTCGAGTCGACCGCCGCATTACCGCCCCAGGCTTCCACCGCGGCGCGAAGCTCGCGACGGGCGGGCCGCTCTTCCAGCGCCTCGGTCGAAAGCACTTCCAGCAGCAAGTCGCGCCACGGTTCCAGAAACACGGCACGATCGTCCAATTGGATTCGCAGCATGTCTGCCTCGCTGGCCTTTTCCGTCGCCAGCAAGTCGTCGCGAATCTGCTTTGCGCGGGCGCCCAGGTCGTAGCCCCCGTCTCCCAGCTTGTCGAGCATCTCGCCGCTGACCACGCGGGCGTTGGCCGTCCAAATCTTGCCGCCGGCCGGTTCGACGATGCGCGGATAGTCGGCCGGCTCGCGATAGCCGTCCCAACGATGCGAGCCATCGGCCCAAGAGGTGGGCAACCGCCCATCGAAGCCGACGCGCCGCGGCATGCGCCCCAGGATCGTCCAGGCGATGCGCCCCTGCTTATCGGCCACCACGAAATTCTGCGCCGGCGAGCCGCTCCGGTTGGCTTGCTCGATGGCTTCTTCCAGCGTTGCCACCGACTCCAAGCCGACCAGGCCCATGTTCACGCCGTCGGTGTCGTGCGCCACCCAGCGCAACGCCAACGGCCGGTCCTTATGATCGCGCGAAATGATCGGACCCCAAATGGTCGAAACCACGTCCAGTGCGACGTCCGGCGCGCCTTTGATCTTGATGATCTCCTTATGATGCTCGAACTTCCGGGGACCGTCGGGCGTTTGGTAGGAGTCCTTGTCGTCGGGCAATTCCTCCACGATCACGGCGTCGGCCCAATCGCCTTCGCTGTTGGTGAAGCCCCAGGCCACGTGCCCGTTGCTGCCCACGACCAACGCCGGTGTGCCGGGCAAGGTCACGCCGGTCACGCGATGCTCGCTCGGCTTGCTTGCGTCATCGCTTTCGGTTGCAGCGGCGGGCGCGTCCGCGTTTGCCGCCGGAGGTTGCTGCTCGGTCGGTTGATCGCCCTGCGGCCAGGCGAAGCTGGCGCGATACCACACGTGCGGCACGCGGATCGACAGGTGCATGTCATCGGCAACCAGGGCCCGGCCGTCGGCCGTTTGCGTGCCGGCAACGGCCCAATTGTTGCTCCCCAAATGAACCGACCCGGTCGCTGGCAACGCATTCAACGGCGCCAGCCGCGCAACCGCCACCTTGTCGAACGTGCGCGTGTCGAAGTGCTCCGGCCCAGGGATCGCAGGCACGCTGAACGCCTCGCCGGTCAACGGCGCGTCCCACTGCGTTCCCAAAGGGCACAAGAACGCGAACATCTCGGGCCCCAGCAGGTCGTTGATCGCGCCATATCGCCGTTCGTTGCGAAACTGGTGGTCCTGCAAATCGAGAAACATCGACAGCATCACCAGTGCGCAATCCTCCGGCTTCCACGGCGCCGGCTCGATGCCGAGCAACAGATACTCGAACGGCTTGGTCGCCAGCGATGCCAGACCCGCGTTGACGCCCTTGGCATAAGCCTCCAGCAGTTCGCGATCTTGCTGGCTGCCCTCGGACAACACGCGCTCGGCGACATTGCGGAAGCGGTGCAAACGCACTTCCTTGTCATCGTCCAGCACCGCGCCGCCAACGATCTCGGCCAATTCGCCGGCCGAGTTGCGCCGCAACAAGTCCATCTGAAAAAAGCGGTCCTGCGCGTGGACGAAGCCGGTGGCAAACGCCAGGTCCTGCCGATTGGCGGCGCGCAGCGTGGGAATGCCCATCCCGTCGCGCTCGATCACCACAGGGGCGGAAAGTTCCCTGGCGGTGAGCTGTCCGTCGAGTTGCGGCAGGCTCCCGCGAATCTGGCTGTAGACCCAAAAGCCGACGCCAAGCAATAGCGCCGCGACGACGGCCGCCGTAATGCCCACGATCTTGAGAATGCGCTTCTTCATGTCTGATTGCCCCGCATGGCGAAGAAAAACGTGGCGCGCGAAAGTGCTGGCGCCTCAATGGCCCAGCCGCTATTTTCCGTGGCGGACGTCCCGGTCGCAAGAGGCGCGCCGCACGGCTACGGTCCGGTACTCAAGGGCTTCGCTTCCGCGTCCGCCGGCGCTGCACGCGGTTCGGCCGCCAATGCTTCCTCGGCATCCAGAAACCCGTCGGCGTTGCCGTCGAACCGCTGGAATTGCTCGGGCGTGCCGACAAACTCGCGGCGGCTGATCTCGCCGTCGCCGTTCTGATCCATCGCCGACAGCCAACCGGGAACTTCCTGCTGGACCGTCAACGGCGCCGGCGGCAGCGGCAGCGTTGACGCGCGATTATCGACGGCGCCGCCAAGCTGCATCACGCACGAAAGGCGATCGGGAAGCTCATTGGCGCCGATCACGCCGTCGTGGTTGGCATCGAGCTGAGCCAGGCGCTCGGCCGCGCCGGACAATTCCCGCGAAGTGAGTCGCCCGTCCGGCCGTTCATCGAGCCAGCCGAGCAGCGGATCGGATGGCTCGGCCAGCAGAACGTGAAGCTGCCGGTCGCGGTAGTTCGGCTGCCCTGCCAGTTCGCGTTCGAGCTCCTCGAACGTGAGCTTGCCGTCTCCGTCGGAGTCGAACTTTGCCACCTCGGCTGTAACCGGTGGGGCCGATTTCGCCAACTCGTCGGCGTCGAGGACCTTGTCGCCATTGGCGTCGAGCTTCGCGAACATCGACCGCGCCTCGGCAAGTCGCCCGCCGCGCTGGGCAGCATCCACTGCCACCAGATCGAACTGGCAGCCCGCCAAGGCGACGACCAACCTTGCGGGCGACTCATCCGCGTGAGCCCCGGCGGCGATTAGCGCATCCGAAAGTTTCTCCAGCGTCAGACGCGGCGGCGCACCGGCCGAGTAATCGACGCGCAGCAGCAGGTCGGGCCGGGCGTCGAGCAGCCCGGCGATTTCGCGCTGTTCCACGCGCTCGCTCCCGTCGACGTCCAGCGCGGAAAACAAGTCGGGCGCGGTCTCGAACTGTTCGGCCTCCAGCCCATAGTCCGCGTTGTACAGCTCGCACAAGGTGTAGTAGATCGAATCCAGCGAGTATCGCTCCAGTGCAAAGCCGCGCGACGGCGCCGGCTCGGAGCGATAGTTGGTCATCTGCATCGGCAACTCCGGCGGCCGGAAGTCGGCAATCGTCACCGCATCGTTGTCGTCCACGTCTCGGCTGCGCAGACGAACCGGCGCCGCGGCGCACTCCTCGACCGACAGCCGACCGTCTTGGTTTGCGTCCAACAGCACGAATACGGGCGAGTTCCACCGCTCGCCGGCCATGCGATCGGCGAGCCAACGAACCGAGCTGGCCTGTCCGCCGCCGGCATCGCGCGAGAGGAACGCCGCCAACTCGCCGGGCTGCACGCGCTGGTCGTTGTTCGCGTCGAAGTCGCGCGCGGCCCGCGTGCGAGCCGCCGTGTCGGCCAATGGCATGTTGCCCAACTGCCCGGTAACTACCTTGGGATTCTCCACAAGCGACGACCAACTCACATCGGCCGCTTCGCCCTCCACGGCGCTTTTCAACACGTCGGCCAGCACCTGCTCCGCCGCTTCCCGCTGCGGTTGCCCATCGATGGTCACCTTGACGTGGACGACGAGCGGGCCACCTGCAGTCAGCAGCACGAAGCGCTCCGGCGCGACCGGCGTGGCATCGCTCGCCGACGTGTCCGCAACGTTGTCGGACTCCACCAGGGCATCCTTCACCTCGTCAGCCGCTGGCGGCCGCGCATGCGGCGCCACCACGACAGCGGGCGAAGCTTCGACAGGCGATTTTGCGGCCGGCGCCGACTTGGCAATGGTCGCCGGCGGCGCCGACGTGCGACCGCAACCGAGCAGCGCCACGACACACGCCAGCGCGGCGATCCCCGATCGATCGAGCGTGCCATGCATGCGGGGCATAGTGGTGTCCAGGCGGCCGGATCAGGCCAGGATCTCGCGGATGGGCTGCCCCTCGGCAATCTTGATAGGCCGGCCGATCTCGCCCGTGTTTTCGGTTTCAGGATCGATGCCCAAGGCCGCGCACAGCGTCGCCAGCACGTCGGGCGCGGCCACCTGCTTGTCGGCCACGGTCATGCCGTCCGCCGACGTGGCGCCGTAGGCCTGTCCACCGCGCAACCCACCGCCGGCCAGCACGCAGCTCCACGCGTTGGGAAAATGATCGCGGCCTCCTTGCTCGTTGATGCGCGGCGTGCGTCCGAACTCGCCCATCCAGAGAATGGTGGTCGACTCGAGCAGGCCGCGCTCGGACAGCTCGCTCATCAGCGTCGCCCAACCGGCATCCAACTCGCCGGACAAGTTGCGCACCGTGGCAAAGTTATTTTGGTGCGTGTCCCAGCCCACGGAGTTGGCTTCGAACGCGCCGAGACTCACTTCGATGAACGCCACGCCCCGCTCGATCAAGCGCCGCGCCAGCAAGCAGCCCTGGCCGAAGCGTCCGCGGCCATAAGCATCGCGCACGGCGGCCGGCTCTTGCTCCAGGTCGAAGGCGGCCGCGGCCTTGCTGCGCATCAGGCGCGACGCGCGGCGATAGATTAGCTCGTGCGCCGCGGCCGACTCGCTGGGTCGCGACGCGAGGAATTCCTGCTCCAGCGAGTTCCACAACTTCATCCGCCGCAGGGCGCGCTCTTCGTTAACGCCGCCCGGCAAACCCAGGTCGTCCAGCTTGAGCTGCGCATAGCCCGCTCCGCTGCCCCCGGCAGTCTGATTATCGCCGCCGGCAGGCTGGCTGGCGCCGACCGTCGCCGGCGCATAGCGCGGTCCAAGGAAGCCGGGACCAAAGGCCGCGGGATTGAAAATTTGATATGGCGAGATGCTGACGAAGTTGGGAAGCTCCGACTCGTCGTCGTCCAGTTCCTTGCTAATCAGCGAACCCAACGTCGGATACTCCACCGGCCCGCCGGGAACGTGCCCCGTGCGCATCAGGTAGGTGCCGCGGCCGTGGTCCCCTTCCTTCGTGCTCAACGACCGGATGGGCACCAGGTGCTGCCCATGCGCCGCCAGCTTCGGCAAGTGCTCGCTGATTTGCAGCCCCGGCGAGCTGGTGCCGATCGGTTTGAACTCTCCTCCATTGGCATGATCGGGCTTGGGATCGAACGTGTCGAGCTGGCTCGGCCCGCCGCTCATCCACAGCAAGATGCAATGACGCTTGCGGCGCGGATCGGCCGACTGAGCCTGCGCCAGTGCCGGAAACCAACCGCTCAAGCTCGAGCCCAACAGCCCCAGGCCCGAAGCCCGCAGCAGCGCTCGCCGCGAGAACAACGCCAAGTCACGTCGATCGAGTCCGGCCATGATTGCCTCCGCATATATGCGAAACCAGTCGGGACTGTCCCGGCACTGGAGAAAATCATTTGCTTTACGCTAGCGTAGTCCGTCGCACACTGCTTTTCGTTGTGGGCCAACGGCCCAACCTATACCAGCCAGGGGCATCGCTCCTGGGACCCACCGCAAATGCATGCACGTATGAGCCCCATCGGGGCGATCCATCGTTCCTAATGGTTCAACATGAACTCCGCGCTATTGACCAACGCCCACACCACGTCCCCCAGCGCCTGTTGACGCTCCGCTTCGGGCTGAGCCGTAACGTACTTGAGAAACTCGCTGCGCTCCGCCGCACGCGCCGGGCGCGACAGCGCAGCCAGGAACGCCGCGTCGACACGCTGGCCGTCGTCCAGATAGGGCGCTTCCAGGGCCTTCAGCAGGCCGCTCTGGGCTTCATCGGTCACGGCGATCAGTTCCGCGCCGTTCATCAGCGTCAGCGCTTGCGGCACGCCCAACTCGAAGTCGGTCGGCGTGCGCGTTTGCGAAAGTAGTTTGATGACGAACGCCTGCCGGCGCGGATCGGCCAGCCGCTCTTGCCCCTCGTTGCCGGGACGCAGCGCCACGCGCGCCAGCGAATCGTAGAGCTGCTCGGCCGTCAGCGTCTTCACCGTCATGCGCGCGAACAACTCCGGGGGCGGAGCGCCCGCCGCCGGCACGACGCTCGAAAGCTGATAAGCCCGCGTGTTGGCCAGCACGCGATACAGCCGCTGCAAATCGTATCCGCTGGCGACGAACCACTCGGACAACTCCGCCAGCAGTTGCGGGTGGCTGGGCGGATTGTGGTCGCCAAAGTCGTCTAACGGCTCGACCAGCCCACGCCCGAACAACTCCGACCACACCAGGTTCACCGCCGCGCGGCCAAGGTACGGATTCTCGCGCGAGACCATCCAGATGGCCAGTTGCTGGCGGCGCGTGCCGCGCTCCCCCGCGTCGACCGTGGAGCCGCCCGGATAACGCGTGGGCACGACCGTGTCGGTGTCCGGAATTCTCACGTCCCCCGCTTCGACGTCGACCAGCCGCATGTTGGCCACGTTCGTCGTCCGCTGTTGCAGTTGCGCGAAGAAGGCGGCATAGCCCCAGAAATCCTGCTGCGTCCAGCGGTCGAACGGATGATCGTGACACTGCGCGCAATCCAGCCGAATGCCCAGGAAGATGCGCGACGTAGCCGTTCCCAACTCCTCGGGCTTTACTCCCAAGGCCGTGTAGAACAGCGCCGGCCCGGCTTCGTCGCCGCCGGTGGCCACCAGCAAGTCGGCTACGATCCGATCGTAACGCCGGTTTTCGACGAACTGCCGCCGCAGCCAGTTTTGCAAGCCGATCAGTCCGGCCGTCTGCTCGGGATCGAACTTGCGCGGCAGCATCAGGTCGCGCCACACGTCGGCCAGGTGCGTGTAATGTCCCGGCGAGACCAGCAGCCGATCGATCAACTCGCGCCGCTTGTCGGGATTCTCATTGGCGAGAAAATCCTGCACGTCGGCCACGGGCGGAATCACGCCCGTCAGATCGAGGTGCAAGCGCCGCAGAAAATTCGCATCGTCCGCCAACGGCGCCGGCTCCACGCCCGCCGCCTGCCAGCGCTCGGCCAAGAGCGCGTCGACGCGCTCCGTCATCCGACCGTCGTCGTCCGCCGCCGAATCCGCCGCTCGCGCCGAGCAGACCAGACTGGACAATGCAACGCCCAAAGCGATCGCCACAGCGACCGCACGACGCGCACAACGGGTTGATCTTCCCCACAGCATGGCGCCCACCAGGCTCGCGCGACAAAGAAGTGCCAATGCCGCGCATTATAGCCGACCCACCCCCAAGAAGTACAATCCGAGTGTGTGGGTTTGACCTGCTAGGCTGTGGGTGATGTTTTAGGACGCCGACAAATGCCGATCCGAACTCAACAGATCCTGTTGATCGTGTTTCTCCTCGGTGTCTCGTGGCTGGCGATGATGGCCGTTCACGAGTTCGGGCACGTCTTGCATGCCAAGCTGAGCGGAGGCCAGGTTGAGCGCGTCGTGCTTCGCCCATTGCAGATTTCGCGGACGGATGTATCGCCTAACCCACATCCTCAGTTCGTAGCCTGGGGCGGGGCGATATGGGGCACGATTCTGCCATTGGCGCTTTTGGCCGTGGTGCGAATCACTGCGCGGCCATACACGTATCTGGCGGCATTCTTCGCGGGCTTCTGCTGCCTGGCCAATGGCCTTTATCTGGCGGCTGGTTCGTTCGCCGGTGTTGGCGATGCGGGCGACCTGTTGCGTCATGGCGCGGCGCGGTGGCAACTTTGGCTGTTTGGCGTGCCGGTCAGCATTCTCGGTCTATGGCTCTGGAACGGACTGGGACCGCACGTCGGATTCGGCCCGGCGAATGGCCAATAGACTCGCGGGTCGTGGTGGGCTTGGGAGTGGCACTTGCGATAGGGGTGCTGCTTGAGATCACGCTGTTTCCCCGTTGACGCCCAAAATGCTTATATTGAAGCGATGAGCAAGCGTCGGATTCTCACAACTGCCGGATGGGTGCTGGGGATTCTATTCGTGGCTGGAAGTATCCTTCCCATCGTCACAGTGCGTACTCGAACGCGGATGTCGTGCGCTTTGTGTCGTGCTGAGCGCACCGATCGAACGTTCTTAGGAGTCTCCTGGCAGACATTCCATGACACCGATTTCGCCGCGTGGTATCGCGCTCATCAACCCCAACATGAGCATGTTTGGGGGCGGGAGACCATTAAACGGGACAGGTCTAATATTGACGGGTGAACTTAAGGGGACGCAACACTTGTCGGATGAATTGACGACTAAGCAAGTCATTTTGTCGACGACGCAGTTTCGCGCCTCGTCAGCCCCCTTTTTCTCCAAAATGGCCTGAAAATAAATCTTGAAATCAGCCGCGCAATTCGGCATAACGAAATGCAGTCTGACCGGACACGGGTGGCTGCTGACGCAGTCGGTTTACGAGGTGAATAGAACGGCTCGGGGGACCACTTGTTTCCTGCGAGCCAATCGAGCCGAGCAGAATCGGTCGATGGAGCCGCCTGCGCTTCGAAGCAGGCCGTCGCGGTATGAAAAAGGACCGCTACCCATCGATGCGCCTGCCACGACGGCACCTCGGGTCACCGCGCCGAACGTTTCTTTCACGATGTCGCTGCAGCCTCGTCGTGAACGGAACGCATAGTTCGGTGTTACCGGTCAGGGCGAGTTTCACCCAGACGCGGTCTGGTTGGCCGGCG
>JBBDYK010000307.1:0-13734 GCA_040901665.1 Pirellulales bacterium
GCCATGGTCGGAGCGTTGCAACCGTCTTGAAATCGTTCGTCAGGGTTTACGCTTCTGCCGGCGAGCGCTGGTAGTGTCCGCTGCGTCCACCGCTTTTTTCTTCCAATCGCACGTGTTCGATGACCATGCCGCGATCGACGGCCTTGCACATGTCGTAGACGGTCAGCGCGGCCACGCTGACGGCCGTGAGCGCTTCCATCTCGACGCCGGTGCGGGCCGTGACACGGCACACCGCCTCGATGGCCACGTGCCCCTCGTCGGGAAACTCGAAGCGCACTTCCACCGCGTCCAGCGGCAGAGGGTGACAAAGCGGCACCAACTCGGCCGTGCGCTTAGCGGCCATGATGCCGGCCAGCCGGGCAACCTCCAGCACGTCCCCTTTGGACAGCTTGCGATCGCGCACCAAGGCCAGCGTTTCCGGGGCCATGCGCACCAGCCCGCTGGCGCGAGCGAAACGGGCCGTCACGTCCTTGCCACCGACGTCGACCATGCGGCCGCCGCCCTGCTCGTCGAAATGCGTTAGTTTGCCCATGCTTCGATTCGGTGCCGGGTGCCACGCTTGCGCCTGCAACAGCGTAACCGTACGGCCTGGCGATCGTTAACAGCCCGAATGCGCCCCCTAGTCAGGGTCATCTCGGCGTCGAACCGCCCCATTCTAGCGTTTCGATGATTCCGCAGTAGAGGCGCAGGGCCAGGCCAGCGCGTTTTTGCCAGGGCGCGCAAAAAAACCGTCGCGGGGGTCATCCGCGACGGGTTAGTTGCAGGACCGGACTAGGTCGCTTGCTCCACCAGCGTGCCGTCGAAGCTTACACGAGCTCTTTACGGGCGCCAATCAGCGTCCGCAGGCGCTCGGCCAGCAAGGCGGCGTCGAACGGCTTCTTGAACGTCTCGTTGATCGTCGAGCGGTCGAAGCTGGTCGAACTGCCGTCATCGGGCAACAGAGCAATCAAAATCGTGTCGGTATACTCGGGGTTGCGACGCAGGTTCTGGCAAATTTGCAGAGCCTCGATGCGACCGATCGAGAAGTCCACGATGATGCAGTCGGGATGGAAGCTCTCGGCCTGGATGCCGGCTTCGAAACCGCTGGCGGCCACGGCCACCTTGAACGAACGATCCACCGGCAGCTTTTGCTTGAGGTTTTCGATCAGGACCTGGTCCTGGCCGACCAACAGCACCTTGGCCATGGCCTCGTCCTCGAGGTCGCCTAAGGGCATGCCGTGCTCTTTGAGAAAGCGGATCAAATACTCACGAGGAATCCGGCGATCTTGGGAACCCGGTATGCGGTATCCCTTCAGACGACCGGAGTCGAACCATTTACTGACAGTACGTGGGGCAACTTTACAGATCTTTGCGACCTGACCCGTTGTGAAGACCTTCATCGCAGGCTCTCCAATTGACTCGCGCTGGTGTGGGAACTCTTCTCCGCAAAGCGGTGCTTCGCGGAGCATGCTTGCCCCGTGCTCATGGTTTGTGTGGCCTTCGGTCCGGTCCTTCGGGCCGGCTGTGGGGTCAACCGGCCATCCATGAACATCTGGGTCGGGGCTTGAACTCGTTAATTGCTTCGCCGTGGCGTGGTTCAGGTCCTTCTGATCCCGAGCCTAGGTAAAGTCATCGGCAGACTCCCGCACCCGGCAATCGTGGAAAATCAACAAACCCTAAGGTTTGCCACCGTCTCTTCGACGACGGAATTCGCCACGATCGTTCTGGCGCTGGGGCCTGACTCAATCCGTATCGGCCAGGGAGAATCCGCGCGACGCCACGCGACCGCAATTGCGGTCGCTTACGCGTTATGAATGCCAGGACGGCATTCCGGGCAGGTTCCCCCCTGCAAGTTCGTTTCACCAGCCTCCAAGCTGCTGGCGGAACAAACCTTCCGAAGTTAGTTTCGATTCGCGGAGGGGGGAGACTTTAGAAACTTTCTCCAGTCGTAACGAGCACTCCGATCTTGACGCAGGTGCCGGCGCTAGTGATCCGTGCGGAAAAGTAAGCAGAAGCGGTGCCAACGGGCTCACCAACTGCCGTTTTCGCCGCCGGTCCTAACGGCTCTGCCGGTTGCCCCTGCCGCCGCGAATTGGGAAAAAGACGTGCCCGGCGGCCTTCTCGGCCGGTGGCGGCCCCTGGTCGTTCATTGCCGGTTTTGTCGCGGATATCGCTCGTGCCGGTTACAACTCTCCGTACCTATTCATTCTTTACGTAGGGATAGGGCAAGGCGGTTCGATTATCCGGCAGATCGAAAATCAGGCAATGCGATCCTGCTGCTCGCTTGACGCTCACCACGTTCGCGGCCAGTCGAGCTTCGATTGCCTGCAAGCGGGCTGCTAGCGCCCCTGCACGACCGAGTTTGACAGCGTGCCGATGCCGGCAATCGTGATGTGGATCGCGTCCCCGGGCGCCAGCGTGAAGTCGTCGCCCGGCACGATGCCCGTGCCCGTCAGCAAGATGACGCCGCTGGGAAACGAGTTGTCGCGGCCCAGCCAACCAATCAGGTCGGCAAACGAGCGCGCCATTTGAGCAATGGACGTCGCGCCATCAAAAACTCGTCGGCCGCCACGCTCGATCACCAGCTCGATGGCAATCTGTTCCGCCGCTGGCATGGCCCCCGCCAGCGTGATCCAAGGGCCTAGCGCGCAACTGCCGTCATAGAGCTTGGCCTGGGGAAGATAGAGCGGGTTTTCTCCTTCGATGTCACGCGAGCTCATGTCGTTGCCGACCGTAAAGCCAACCAAATCCAGCCGCGAGTTGAGCACCAGCGCAAGTTCCGGCTCGGGCACGTTCCAAACCGCATCCTGCCGAATACGGACTTGCCCGCCGGGCGCCACGACGCGGTGGGGCGTGGCCTTGAAGAATAATTCCGGTCGCGGGGCGCTATAGACCAGGTCGTAAAAGACCGCAGCGCCCCGCGATTCTTCCATCCGCGCGGCCTGGCTGCGCTGGTACGTCACGCCGGCCGCCCAGACTTCCTGCTCGTCGATGGGCGCCAGCAACTTGACTTGCGACAGCGGCAGCTTGGGTGCGTCGGCCGCTGCCAGCAAGCGCACCACGGCCTGTGGATCGGCCGCTTCGAGAATTTGGGTCAGTGCCGGAAACTCGGCCGAGGCCGCCAGCGGAATCACCACGTCGCCGTCCACCAAGGCGACCGACTCTCGACCATCCACCTGGCGGATCTTGGCCAGTTTCATCGCGATGCTTGGCTGAAGGTTACGCCTCGGGAAAGACGAGGCGGTGGGAATAGGTCTGCGCGGCCAGATCGATTTCGATCAGCCGGCCGCCGCGCGGCAAGTCGCCATAGGCCGACCAACCGCCCACGCGTCCATAAATCAGTTCGACCTCCTGCCACTGCCCGTGATAGTCGTTCTCGTGATCGTGGCCGCTGAAGATGCCGCGGATGCGCGACGACTTCTTGAGCGTGGCGAACGTATCGCCCGCGTCGTTATCGAAGCACACGCGCTCGCCGTAATTGCCTTGATACTTTTCCGCGGCGCGCAGTTTCTCGAATTCGACCACCGGGATGTGGATCATGGCCAGGGCGGGCGAGGCAATCTGTTGCTCCACGTCGCGGCGAGATTGGGCCTCGAACCAGTCGAGCTGCTGGCGATTGACCTTGCGCCCGGGTTCGCGGAAGCCGGAGTCAAAGCAGAATAACGTGCAGTCAGGCGCCGCCTGACCGGAACGTTGCAAGTCCAGCCGATAGGCATACTGCTCGCCGTCGGCGCCGCGGAACTCGCCCACCGCGGAGTGCTTCATCAACTTGCGAAACTCGTTTACCGAGCGTGCGCCGATGTCGTGATTGCCCAGCACGTGCGTCCACGGCACGCCCAGGTCATCGAACACGTCAATGGCCTCGAAGCTGATCTTCGGACCCTTGTCGTTATTGATGAAGTCGCCCGTGTGCACGATGAAGTCGGGCCGTTGGCGCTCGACCAGGCGCTTGATTTCGACGAAGCTGCGCTTGTCTTCGACTTGCGACACCAGATCGGGATTGCCGAAGTGTGTGTCGGTCAGTTGCAGAATCCTGAGCGGGCGCGGCTCCCGGGGCGTGAACTCCAGCACGAAACGATCGGTCTCGATGCGGCGTACCGACAATGCCGCATGGCCCTGGTCAGATTCGTCGGCCAAGACGCGCCCTCCCAGCGTCGCCGCCAGGCCGGCCGCACCTGATGCTTGCAAAAACTCTCGCCGCTGCATGCCGAAATCCTCGCCAGCTAATCGGGAATCGTCGCCCTGTGGCGACACCGACCTAATCTAACCAGTCGCCCTGGCGCTTGCCAATGCGGTTGGCTTGCAATTCGCATTTGATGCAATAAACTGCGCTCGCACGCCGACCACGAATTCACGATAAATCCGCTCCGGGAGAACGCACGCGCCATGGGCCATCATCAGACCGCCACCCATCGACAGGGCAAGCATTCGCATCATCAGATTGGGCTGGTGCGCGGCCAGTTCGGCAACGTGCCCGAGGACCAATGGCTCGACTGGATCGCCGCCACGGGCTTCGACGGTTGGGAAGAGGCCACCTGGGAATTGGACCTCGCCCGCTGTGGCGATGACGCCGGCGCCCAGGCCTACGCCAAAGAGCGCGTCGAAAACGCCAAGAAGCGCGGACTGGAAATCTTTTCGCTGGCGGCCCACTTGCAAGGGCAGGCACTGGGCGACGAGCCGAGCGCCAAAACGCTGCAGTTTCTGGGCGGCGAGTCGGTCGAGGCGTATGCCAAATGGCGCGCCGCCGGCAACAACCCGCCGCGCACCAACCCCTTCCATGTGCCCGACGACGTCGCTGAGATCGCGCGCAAACAGGCGGCAACGGCCCTGGTGAACATCGTGCGGCTGGCACATTTCGTCGGCAAGTTGCAGGATCGCGTCGTGCCGGTTTCAGGTTTTGTCGGCTCGCCAGCGCAATGCTGGAGCCACTGGTTCCTGTTCCCGCCGCTGCCCAGCTCGTTGGGTGGGCATCCGATTCCCGACGTGTACCAGGTGAGCCTCGAGCTACTGGTCGAACGCTTCGCTCCGGTCTTTCAGGCCTGTTTGAAGTACGGCACGACCTTCGATTTGGAGTGCCATCCCAGCGAGCGGGCCATGGGCGACATTACCAGCGCCGGCGATTACCTGGCCGCTGTCGACGCCGCAGGCTTCGAGAAAGCGGCCGGCTTCAACTTCGATTGCTCGCACATGGAGTGGCAGGGCGTCTCGGGCGTCGACTTCATTCGCACCCACGGAGAGCGGATTCACTGCGCCCACATCAAGGGCGTGCAGGTCGCCCAGGGGTATACGCGCAATGGACGCTTGGGCGGACATCGGCCGATGGGCGACAAGCACAACGGCTGGAACTTCGTCACGCCCGGCACGGCGCGCGACGCCACCAGCACCGAAGAGTTGCTGGTCGAGCTCAACAGGGCAGGGTACTGCGGCGCGGTGTCGATCGAGTGGGAAGACAACGACGTCGAGCAGCACGCCGGAGGCAAGACAGCCTTGGCCAACGTTCACCGCGCCGACCAACCCCCCAGCGGCATGCGCCACGACGAGCAATTGAAGGCGTAGTGCGGACGTGCCATTTTGTTGCAGTTCTCCCAAGATCGACCATACTGGGACGAATAGCGGACGGGAGATACTCCGGTCACAGTGACACAGTCCGGCCTGATTGGGGGAATTGGCGATGGAAAACGTGGTTTCCGAACTCAACGAAGAAACCCTGATTGCCTTGTGCGGCATTCTGTTGGGGGCCATTGCCATCCTCGGCGGCATCACGGTAGCCATCACCCTGGTGGTATCGAGCCACTATCGCCGCAAGCAGCTCGACGAGATGGAAGCCACGCTGAAGATGGAAATGATCCAGCGCGGCATGTCGGCCGACGAAATTGCCAAAGTGCTGGGCGCCCGCATGTCTGCCAACCGTTCATCGATCAGCGATCTGATTAGCAGTCTGCCGCAGGTGCGCCGGCCGGCCGGCTTTGAAAAGAATTGTGGCAAGAGCTAGCGCTCCTCTCCTCCAGGTTCATTGTGGTTTGACCGCTCAACCGAGAAACCCATCATGGTCCCTCTCATCGCGAACATCGATTTCGGGCTGGTCTTCGGTCTGGGCATTCCCGTCGGCGCGGGATTCTTGATCGCCATCACGGCCATTTTGACCAGCCATCATCGCCAGCTCCAGCGCGACGACATGGAAGCCACGCTGAAGATGGAAATGATCCAGCGCGGCATGGCCGCCGAAGAGATCGAACGCGTGCTAGCCGCGCGAATGGGGCAACCGTCGCAATACTCGCGCGGTCGCATGGGACGCGACTATCAGCGCTACTGGCAGCAGTACGAGCAACCGCAATCGGCACAACGCTGAACTGAGTCTCTTAGCGCCGGCGAATCACCGGGGGCAGCGTTCCGTCGCTACTTCTCCGGCCAGTACTCCCTCATCTTCCGCCGCAGGAAGTGCGCGCTGCGCTCGAGCTGCTCGAATCCGTCGACGCCGTCTTCGATCGAGACCCAGCCGTCGAAACCGACGCCGGCCAGCGTGCGAAAGATCGCGTCGTAGTCGTTCATGCCCTGGCCAATCTCACCGTGGCTGAGCCGCTGGGCATAGCCGACGCTGTCTTCTTCGTTGCGCAAATCTTCGATCGTGCCTTCCTTCAGGTAGCGATCGCTGGCGTGCATGGTGACCACTCGATGCTTCACGCGTTCCAACAGCTCGAGCGGATCCTCGCCGGCCAGGATCGTATTGCTGGGATCGTAGTTGACGCCGAAGTTGGGCGAGTCGATGCGATTCACCAGCTCGCAAAACACGTCCATGTGCTGCGCAAACTCGGGAAACTGCCAGTAGTTGTCCTTGTAGTGGTTTTCCAGAATTAGCGTCACGCCGGCCGCCTTGGCGTGCGGGATGCACGCTTCAATGCTCTCGGCCGCGTAACGCAATCCGTCCTCGCGCGAGACTTCGGGCCGCCGCTGACCCGAAAGTACACGGCAGTACTGCCCACCCAGCGCCACGGTCATGTCGATCCAGCCTTTTTCCGCGTCGATCTGTTGCTGACGAAACTTGGGATCGGGATGCGTGAAGTCGGGCGAGCAGCACAGCATGGGAATCGACAGTCCCTTGTCGGCGGCCATCTGCCGCGACTCGGCCCACACCCTCGGATCGGCAAGCTCCAGAAACGCGCAGTAAAACTCCAGCCCATCGATGTCGAGTTGAGAGGCCAGGTCGATCCATTGGCGAATCGTCATCGACCCGTCGACGACGAGCGGATCCATGTAAGCTTTCGGAAAGGCAGCGAGCTTTGGCATGAGTAATGGCTAGTGGCTAGTGGTCAGTAAGTGTAATGCGGCCTCTTTCGACATTGCGCGACCATTGTACTCTCGGCGTTCTGCTCGTAGTTCCTCACGGGCCACTGATCACGGACCACTAATCCAGCTCTTTCGGCGGATTGCGGCCGATCACGGGGTGTTGTTCCAGTTCCAGCACGCTGCCGCTGATGGGCCGGCTCTCGTCGCCGATCCAATAGACGGCCGCCGCGGCAATCTCCTCGGGCTTGATCAATTGGCCACTGGGCGCTTTGCTGCGTGGCACGCGCTCGGGCCAATCGCGCGGCATGCCGTCGTCGATTTTCTGGCGGTATTCGTTGGATGTCAGCACCCAGCCGACGTTGAAGTGGTTTACGCGCACGCCGTCGCGCCCCAAACCGTCGGCCAGGTTGCGCGACAGGGTCATCAACGCGCCCTTGGAGATCGAATACGCCAGCAAGTTGGCCTCGCCGCAGTAGCCGTTGACCGAGCCGATGTTCAACACGCAACCGTTAGTTTGCTTGAGATAGGGCAGGGCGGCTTGAATCAAGAGCAGGGGGGCGCGCACGTTCGTGGCCATCATCGCGTCGAACAGCGCCGCGTCGGTGTTCGACAGATTGCTGCGCTTCACCGAAGCCGCGTTGTTGACCAATCCGTCGAGCTTGCCAAAGGCCGCGACCGCCGCGGCAATCATCCGCCCAGGCGCTGCGGGATCTGCCAGGTCATCGATGACCAATGCCGCGTGCGCACCGAGTTCCGTAGCCAGCGCCTTGCCGCGCGCCGCGTCGCGCCCGTGAATGACGACCCTCGCCCCCTCGACAATCGCGCGGCGAGCGATCGCCTCGCCAATGCCCGTCGTGCTGCCAGTGACCAGAATGACTTTGTCGGCCAGACGCATGGGATGAGAGTGATCAGTGGCTGGTGGTTATTGGCTGGTGATGCGTTTGCTGCAGAAAGTGGAAAGTTGAAACTGGCTTGTCACCGCGGCAGCGGCCGGATGCTATTCCTCAGAATAGCCATTGCGAAGGGACCACTACTCACGGCTTCAACACTGCTTTGGCGATCTTGCCCGAGTGCATGGTCTCGAACGCTTCGTGCCATTGCTCCAGCGGCCAGACTCCGCCGATGATTTTTTGCACGTCGAGTGCGCCGGTGGCGAGCAGCCGGATGACGCGCTCCCAGATGGGCCAGTTGTGACTGAAGCTGCCTTTGAGCGTGATGTTCTTCTGCACCAGCGGATCGAGCGAGAAGCCATACGGCTGCTTGCCCCAGCCGACTTTCGAGACCCAACCGGCCGGACGCACGATGTCGAGCGCCGTCTTGAGCGTGGCCGAGATGCCGGCCGCATCGATCACGCCGTCGACCCCCAGGCCGTCCCCTTGCTTGACCCACGCGTCGAGCCCGTCGGTGATGGCCGTGCAGCCGTACTGCACGCCGATGTCGAGCCGCACGCGGTCGCGTTCCAAGCCCACCAGCGCCACTTCCGCCCCTTGCAGCCGCGCAATTGCGGCGCACAACAGGCCGATCGGTCCGGGCCCGAGCACCACCACGCGGTCGCCCGGCTTGATGTTGCCGTTGACCGCCACGGCGTTATAGGCCACGCAGCAGGGTTCGGTGAGGCCGGCTTTCTCGAAGGGTAGCTCGTCGGGAATGTGATGCAGGCAACGCCCTGGCACGCGCACGAAGCGCGTCATGGCCCCGTTGACGCCATAGCCAAATCCTTTGCGCGTGGGATCGAGATTGTACAGCCCTTGCTTGGTCAAAGGGCTATCGAGGTCGATCACCGCGGCCGTTTCGCTGACGCCGCGATCGCCCTCGCGCCAGCCCTTGACGTTCTTGCCCAACTCGACCACGTTGCCAGCGAACTCGTGCCCCAGCACGACCGGATAATTCACCGGCCAACCGTGATCGGCGGTCCACTGGTGCAGGTCGCTGCCGCACACTCCGACCGCCGCCACTTCCAACAACACGTCGTCGGCGCCGATCGAGGGCCGCTCGATGTCGCGCATCTCGACGTTGAACTTTTCCGGACCGTAGTTGACGACTCCCGGGCTTTTCATGACTTCCTTCCTACTGCAACATCGCCATAGGCGTGAACTTTTTCGCATATCAGCCGTAGCGAACTTTCCACGTCGCCGCTGGCGGTCTTGAACGCGTCGGCATCGATTGTCAGCGGAGCGCCCAGCACAACCAGAGGGGCGCCATATTCGGGCGTTTGCACTGCCTGCTCGAGCGACAATCCGCCAACCGCTTGCACCGGCACGCTCACCGCACGCACCACTTCGCGCAGTTGATCCAATGGACTGGGCATGCGCAGTCCGCGGGCTGCGATGCCACGACGCTCATCAAAACCAATGTGGTGGATCACGAAGTCGCAGCCCAGGTCTTCCAATCGCTTGGCGCCGGCTACCATGTCAACACAAACCATGTTGTCGCCCATCACCTGCACGCCGAAGTCCTTGCCGGCCTTGACCACGCAGCGAATGGTCTCTTCGTGCGCCTGGGCCATGACGACCACGTGCGTGGCGCCCGCTTTGGCCATCATTTCAGCTTCCAGATAGCCGCCGTCCATGGTCTTCAGGTCGGCCACGATGGGCGTCTGGGGAAAGCGCTCGCGCAGGGCGCGTACGCCGTGCATTCCTTCGGCAATGATCAGCGGCGTGCCAGCCTCCAGCCAGTCGACCCCTGCCCGCATGGCCATTTCAGCCGTTTCCAGGGCTTCCTCTTTGCTGGTCACGTCGAGCGAGATTTGGACGATGGTTTTCATCTAGCGGAGCATAGGGGTGAAAGATCGAGATTGTCAAACGGTGTGCTGTCGGCGTGTTAAATGGCCGCACCCACGCCGGTTTCCTGATTGAGGCCAGGTGCGTCACGCCAGCGGTTGGCGGTGGCCAAGGCGCGAAAAGCGTGGACTGTTCGCGGCTCGCCCGGCCCCTATAATGGCAGTTCGTGAAATGATTCACAAGAGTTTGCCGACGGCGCGCCAAGCCAACATGGGGTGGCTGCAATACCTTACGGCTGGAGCGTGCGCCAGCAGGTTTTGAGGAGACGATGGAAAGCCCTACGAAAATCCGGGTCGGCGCGGTCAACTACCTGAACACCAAGCCGCTGATACACCAATTCGAACATTTCGCGCCCCATGCCGAGTTGGTCCTTGACCTGCCCAGCCGGCTGGCCGACCGCCTGGCCCAAGGGCGATTGGACGTGGCATTGATCCCCTCGATCGAGTTCTTTCACGATCCCACGTACACGATCGTTTCCGACGCCTGCATCGCCTGCCGTGGCCCGGTGTTGAGTGTCAAGCTGTTCAGCCGCGGACCGATCGAAGGTATTCGCAGGTTGGCCCTTGATGAAGGATCGCGGACCAGCGTCGCACTGGTGCGGATCCTGCTGGGCGAGCGCTTCGGCGTCAGCCCTCAGTTGGAAGCATTGCCGATTGGCGATTCGCTGGAGGACAGCGACGCCGACGCCGTGCTGTTGATTGGCGATCGCGCGATTCACTCGCCGGCCGGCAAGTTTGATACGATTTGGGATCTGGGCGATGAGTGGTGTCGTTGGGCCAACTTGCCGTTCGTGTTTGCCATGTGGGTCGGGCGCGCTGGCGTCGACCTGCAAGGGCTCGACGTGGCATTGACTGAAGCGCGCGACTCAGGCCTGGCGCATCTGGAGGAGATCGCCGAGCGCGAGGCCGCGGCCCAGGGACTCACGCGGCCGCAATGCTTGGCGTATTTGCGTGAGAACTTGCACTTTACGTTGGGGTCCGCCGAACAACGCGGCTTGGAACTGTTCTATCGCAAGGCGGCCGAGCTGGGCTTGGCCCCGGGGGGAGTCGAACTTGGATTCAGCGATTGCCAGGCTTCTGGATAAAGCCGTCGACGGCCAAAGGCTCTCGCCGGACGATGGGCTGCGGCTGCTCGAATGCCACGATCTGGCGGCCCTCGGCCGCGCGGCCGACGCCGTCACGCGCCGGCTGCATCCCGAGTCGTACCGCACGTACAACATCGACCGCAACATCAACTACACCAACGTCTGCGCCGCGGTGTGCGACTTCTGCGCGTTCTATCGCCCGCCGAAGGACGCCGAAGGCTACGTGCTCGATCGGGCCGAGCTGCTGCAAAAAATTCAAGAAACGGTCGAGTTGGGCGGCGATCAGATCCTGATGCAGGGCGGGCTACACCCAGAGTTCAAGCTCGAGTGGTACGAAGAACTGCTCGGCGACATCAAGTCCCACTTCCCGCAAGTGAACGTACACGGCTTCAGCCCGCCGGAGATTCACCACTTCACCAAGCTGGCGAAGCTGCCGCTAAAGACGGTGCTCGAGCGGCTGCGCGCGGCGGGCTTGGGCAGCTTGCCCGGCGGCGGAGCCGAGATCCTGGTCGACCGCGTGCGCAAGGAAATCACCCGCGGCAAGGTACTCACAGACGATTGGCTGAACGTCAACCGCGTGTGGCACGAGCTAGGTGGACGCAGCACGGCCACCATGATGTTCGGCCACGTGGAGACGCTGGCCGAGCGGATCGAGCATATGGAGAGGCTGCGGCAATTACAGGACGAAACCGGCGGATTCACGGCCTACATCTGCTGGACCTTCCAGCCGGGTCACAAAATGGCCGATCTGCCGGTGGCCGGCTCGTTCGAGTATCTGAAGACGCAGGCCGTCAGCCGGCTGTATCTCGACAACTTCGCCAATATCCAGTCGAGCTGGGTCACGCAGGGCTTAAAGATCGGACAGCTCGCCCTGCTCTACGGCGCCAACGACATGGGCAGCCTGATGATCGAGGAGAACGTCGTGGCAGCGGCCGGCACGGTTCACTATCTGACACTCGAGCAAATGAAGGACGCCATTCGCCAGTTGGGCTACACGCCCCGCCGACGCAACGTGTTTTATGAACTCGTCGACGAAGCGCCGCTGGAGGCGGTGATCGCCTGATCGGATACATCGAGAATCCACACCTTCGACGCAATGATACGGCCGAGTTCGCTCGCGGCCAACAAAAAGGGCTGCCCTCCACGGCGAGGACAGCCCGCGGCTTGTTGCAAGCAAGTCAGAGCCAATCAACTCGTTCGTCGTCGCAAGCGGCGACCGACGGGTATCAACAAGGCTGTTCCCATTGCTGCTAACAACAGCGATCCGGGTTCGGGCACCAGCTTGACACCGTCGAAAAACAGCGTTCCCTGCAAGTCGTAGTTCAGCGTGCCAAGATCGATCGTGGCCGAGCCGGAGAAGCTGATGGGAATCTCCAGCCGCACGTCGTACGACAACGGTCCGCCGGTCTCCGTCAACGTGCCGAAAACACCGGCGCCGATCTGGAACATCAAAGGCTCCGCGCCGAAGTCGTAAGCCGGATTTCCCAGGGCGATTACCATCCCCTGCGGAATCGAAAGATCCAGGCCCTCCAGATCGATCTGCCCCGGATTGAACCCATCGGTCAGAAATGGTCCGGCCGAAAGACCAATGGTGAACAGCACGTCCTCGAAGCTCAACGAAACGAGTCCCCCACTCGTCGAGAAATCGATGACGTCGAAGCTTCCTTGCACGTTCGACATGCCAAGCGCCGGCGGAGCCGTTCCCGATTGCTCGATGTCGGCTGTCATCGACCCGCTCGAACCCAGCGCGGTCCCCGTGCCCAAATTCACGGAGCCGTTGAGATTGAGCGTGATGTCCACTGCGCTGTTCACGGTATCAAACGTGAACGACGTGGGAAATGTGGCGGCCTGGGCCCCTGCGGATGCGAACCCGAAGACGACCGCCCAACACAGAATTCTCGTCTTCATTAGCAGCTCCTACTTCACGAGAGTCGCGTGATGCTGCTGCCGATACTCCGCCTCACGTCGGCGGTGACACCAGCCGATGCATCGGATTATCCGAATCGCGGCAATCGGAAGTCAAAGAAAAAACGGCGCTGTCGGCACACTTTGCGCGAATGCGAATCCGGGACGCGACCGCGTGCGAAGCCCATGGCGAACGAGCGGTGTTTATCTTGCTGCTTATACCCATGAAACCTTGGGAAATAAGCGACATATCAGCATGCGTAATTAACATGGTAATACTACACATTTGACGGTCGTGATATGTACGTTCGTGAATGAGTTCGTACACCCGACGACACACGCCAGCCATCGTCGCACGACGACACTCACTGCCCTGCTCAATGACGAAGGCCTGACGGTGGCGCTCTCTCGCGCGGCGACCAACGGGCAACGACAACTCGACCGAGACATCAACGTCGTCCTGCCGTTCGTTTCCACGGCGATTCGAATTCAGCGACATCGTCACGATCGCTTGGCGCGATTCGAGTGTGCCGCGGCGCCGCAACAGGTTCCAGTCTAGCCGTGCGCGACGTCCAGCCAGCAACCGCCGCCGGGCCGCCGCACGTTCACCGGCAGCGCCCGGCAATATGTGGTACTCTTGACGCATGCGCCACGGACGGTTCCTGGGCAGCGTGCGGCCGTTGCAGCCGGTGTGGCTGTTAG
>JBBDYK010000308.1:0-13683 GCA_040901665.1 Pirellulales bacterium
GAGCGGGCGTTTCGACCTGGGCAATCACGGCGCCGTCGGCGACGTTCCAAACTCGCACGGACTTGTCTTGCGAACCGGAGATCAGCCTCGAGCCGTCGGGCAGGAACTGTAGCGCGCCGGTGGCGGCGGTATGGCCGGCGAGCAACTTCGGATCCTTGAGCGTGGCAAGGTCCCACAGCTTGATCTCGCCCGAGGCTTCGCCGATTGCGGCCAGCTTGCCGTCGGGACTGACGGCGATGGCTTGCACGGCGGAAGCTGCGGGGGGCAGTTCGGCGCGGCGGACGTCGTGCGGCCGGCGCCAGAGCTTCACTTCGCGATACCCACCCGAGGCCAGCAGGTTTCCGTCGGGGCTGAAAGCCAGGGATTGCACCAGGTCGAGATGCGCGACGCCCTGCTGCTTATACAGTCCGGACTCGACGAGCGCGGCATCCGTGAGACGTGTCACTTGCGCGCCGGAGGCGAGATTGTAGATGAAGATCTGATTGGCGCGGCTGCAGGCGGCGAGTTGCGCGTCGGGGCTCATGGCCACGGCGTAGATCGGGTTCATGCCCGCCGGCAGCGACTGCCAGGCGATGGCCGCGCCGACGCCGACTTCACCGGTAGCGCCTTGGTCGATCCAAAGCTTGATGAGACCGAGTTGCTCGCTCGAGAGCGGCGCGGCTTCGACGCTGTTGTCCGCCGGCGGCATGAACGGTTCTTCGAGATGCGCGGCCGCTTTGAGCAACAGGCTTTCACCGCTCTTGCCGGGCACGACCGCGGGACCGGAGAGTCCGCCTTTGAGAATCGTCTGCGGCGTTTCCAGCACGAGATCGCTTTCCGCGGCGCTGGCGTTGTGGCAGGCGGTGCAACTCTTGGCCAGGATCGGCAGGATTTCCTTCTCGAAGTCGACCGGGCCCTCGTGCGTCACTTCGGCGATGGCGATCGGCTGCGCGTCGTCGGCCAGCGCGGCGCTGGGGAATAGCAGCAACAGAACTGCGAAAAGCGGACGCGTAGTGCGCGATGACAAGACATTCACGGTGGAAGCACCTGCGGAAGGAAGGGGGCGGGTGGATTATCAGGTGGGGTGGGGAGTGTAGCCTGGGCGACTGGGCGAGCGCACGTCAAGCACTGGCGAGATTCCAGTGCCACGCGAGCTCAGCATCGTAGCTTTAGTGGTTGAACAGAAACTCCTTGGTGTTGACCAGGGCCCAAAGGATGTCTTCGTAGGCCGTTTTCTCGTCCTTGGCTTTGGACAAGTGCGCCAGCGCCACGGCCGTTTCGTCGGCCTGGGGCTCGCGGGAGTACACGCGGAGGTAGATTTCGCGAATCTTCTGTTCGCGGGCGCGATCGGTTTCAGCGGCGAGCTTGGCCGCACGGCCGTCGCCCGCGGAGAGTTTGCCTTGGACTTCCGACGAGTTGAGCAGGTGCAGGCTCTGCGCCAGGTTGGCTTCGCTGGAGCGTTCGCACTCGCAGGCGCTGGCTCCCTCGGGCTTGCCGAAGACCGTGAGGAAGTAGGAGCTGAAGCCGTCGTCGGGCAGTTGCACGGCGCGGACGCTCTGCGGCACGGCGCCGAAGCTGGTCTTCGAGCCGGTCACCGCATCGAGCGCATCCAAGAGCACTTCGGCCGGCAGACGTTTGGGATAGTAGCGCGAGTAATTCTGCTTGTCGTTGACGTTGTACTCGTTGGGCAGCGAGGTGAGCTGATAGGTGTGCGAGGTGCAAATGGCGCGGATCAGACCCTTCAGATCGTAGTCGCTGTCGGTGAAATGCTTCGACAGGGCGTCGAGCAGTTCCTCGTTGGTGGCCGGATTGGTCACGCGCATGTCGTCTTCGGGGTCGACCAGGCCGCGGCTGAAAAAATGCTTCCAATAGCGATTGGCGAGTGCCCTGGCGAAGAACGGGTTGTCCTTGGCGGTCATCCAATCGACCAGCGCGTAGCGCGGATCATCGTCGGTGGAGATTTGAGCCGGCGGAGCGCCCAGGCCGGCGGGCGGCACGGCCTGACCGGTCTTGGGATTGGTGGCCGAGGGGGTGCCGCGGTTGTAGACGATGCGCTCTTCGCTCACTTGCGCGCCGGGCTTGCGCTGGATGCGCGAGAAGAACGCGGCAAAACCGTAGTAGTCCTGCTGGCTCCACTTCTCGAACGGATGGTGGTGGCAGCGGGCGCATTGGATGCGCAGGCCCAGGAACAATTGCGCCGTGTCTTCCAGTTGCTCGTTCGATTCGTTGACTTCGCGATACCAGGCGACCGGCGGGTTGCGGCCGATCTCGCCGGTGGCCGTGAGCAACTGGCCGACGAACTGATCGTAGGGGACGTTGGCGTGCAGGCTGTCGCGAATCCAATCGTGAAAGATGCGCGTGCCGCGTGCGTCGGCGGCCGTACGGCGCTTGTTGCGGAGGATGGCGTTCCACTTGTTGGCGAAGAAATCGGCGTATTCGGTGCTGGCCAACAGCGTGTCGACCCAGGCCTCACGCTTCGTGGGGCTGGCGTCGGCCAGGAAGGCTTCAGTTTCCTCGGGAGTAGGCAGACGGCCGGCGATGTCGATCGCGGCACGGCGCACGAACGTGGCGTCGTCGCAGACTTGCGAAGGTGGCACGCCCAAGGTCTTCAGCTTCTGGAAGACCAGCTCGTCGATGAAGTTCTTCGGCAACGGCGTCGTCTCGACCGGCGCGCCCAACGGGATGCTGGCGCGGAAGACGCCGACTTGTCCCTGATAGCGGGCCATGATGGCGACGTCGCCCGACAGATCGAGCGTCTTGACCAGTCCCGTGATGGTCGATTCGGCCATCTCCGGCGCATTCGGCTCGAAGGTGGCCGTGCGCGTGACGTCTTCGGTGGCGCCGTTGGTGTAATGGGCGATCACCAGCAACTGTTGCTGGCTATTGGTCGCCATGGCCCGCTCGGAGGGAATGACTTCGATGCGAGCGACGGTCGGGTCGTCGGCGTTGCCGTAGGGCATGCCTTGCAGGATCCAGCGGCGCAGCAGGCGATAGGCGTGCGAGTCGACCTCCAACCGCGTGCCGCCGCCGTGGGGCGCGGCGCCGATCGGCTTGGTCAACAGCAAGCTGCGGTCTGGCGCGGCGGGAAACAGCCGGCGTCCGCGGCCTTCCTTTACCAGGTGCTCGAAATCTTCAGTGGGCTCGAAGCCCAACAGCGAGAGCTTGAAGCCGTTTTGTCCGCTGGCCTTGCCGTGACAACCGCCGCTGTTGCAACCGAGCTTGGTAAAGATCGGCACGATTTGATTGGGAAAGTTGACCGGCGCCTCGTTGCCCAGGTTGATGACCTTGGCTTGAATCTGACCGGCGGGGCCGGCGGCCGAAGTGGCGGTGATGGTGGCGGCGCCATCGGCCAGGGGAATGACCAGGCCGGTTGGATCCACCGAGACGATGCCTGCGGGGACGACCGAGTAGCTGGCGCTGCCGCTCAGGTCGCGCAACTGGCCGCTGGCGAACTTGCCATCGACCACCAGTTGCTGGCGGGCGTCGCTGCCGTCGAGCGTGAAGGCGCCGTCGACCAGTCGGCCACTTTGGATTTGCACTTCGAGCAATTGGCCGGGATCGCCCAGGCCGGCGGCTTTGGGCACGGCCGGTGTGGCCGAGACGGCGACTTCCGCAGCGGCGGCTTCGGCGGTCGCAACTTCGGTAGCGGCAACCTGTTGGGCTGGAGCTGGTTCTACGGCACGGGCGGCGCCGGCGGCAAACCATGCCAGCGGCACCGCAAGAAGAATCAGCCGGGGTACAACGAGAGCGATTCGACTCATCATGATGCGCTTCTCCCGTGTGTTGGAAGGCGTGTTTGGCTTGGCGACCTTGTTGGCGTGGGGGGCGGAGCGGCGAGCCAGTTGCGGGGGCCAGCCGACGCGCCCCAAATTGGTCGCAAAACCGCTTTGGGTTTGCAGTTCGGGCGGGGACGTATCAACGGCCGATTATCTCAGTCGGCGGGCCAATTTGCAAGCAGATTTATGGGCAGACGTTGATGGGTTGATGGTCCATTGCAAAGCACCACGTGCAGTTGCAACGACGGCGCAAAGAAAACCATGGCAACGGTTAACAGCGATAGAAGGCCGCGAGAGTTTCCGTTATGCTCAGACGCATGACCGCTTCCAACCCGCTGACGCGTAGTCCCGATATGATGACCCCCCAGGACACGGTCCTGCTGGTGGTCGATGTGCAAGAGAAGCTGGTGCCGCTGATTGCCGGCGCGCCGCGGATTCTGTGGAACCTGCGGCGGCTGCTCGATGGGGCTGAAGCCACGGGCGTGAAGTCACTGGCCACGGAGCAGTATCCGCAGGGGCTCGGCACGACCGTGAGCGAACTGGCCAGCCGATTGGGCCAGATTCCCAGCAAGGCGGCTTTTAGTTGCTGCAGATGCGAACCGTTCATGCAGAGCCTGGAAGCCGCGGGGGCCAGCAAGGTGCTGGTCTCGGGCATCGAGGCACACGTGTGCGTGCAGCAGACCGTGCTCGACCTGCTGGCCGGGGGCTACCGGGTGTTCGTGCCGGTGGATGCGGTCGGATCGCGCTATGCGATCGACTATGAGACGGGCTTACGGCGGATGGAATCGGCCGGAGCGACGTTGACCACGACCGAGTCGGCGCTGTTCGAGTGGTGCCAGGTGTCGGGCACGCCCACGTTCAAGAAGATTAGCGCCTTGGTGCGCGAGCAGCCGCCCGCCGGCGAATAAAGGAGCTCCCATTGATGCATACCACTAGCAGCGTTGCGCCCGTGCTCGATCCCCCGGTTCGCATTCTAATGGGACCAGGGCCCAGCGATATTCATCCGCGGGTGCTGACGGCGCTCGGTCGGCAGACCGTCGGGCATTTGGATCCTTATTACCTGACGCTGATGGACGACATGCGGCGGATGCTGCAAGATGTGTTTCGCACGACCAATGAAATGACGCTGGCCATCAGCGGCACCGGTTCGGCCGGCATGGAAGCGGCCGTGGTGAACCTGATCGAGCCGGGCGACTCGATGATCGTCTGCGTCAATGGCGTGTTCGGCGGGCGGATGGTCGACGTGGCCGAGCGGGCCGGTGCGAAGGTTACCAAGGTCGAGCGCCCGTGGGGCGAAGTGTTTTCGCCGGACGATCTGAAGTCGGCGCTAGCGCAAGCCAGGCCCAAGGTGGTCGGCATCGTGATGGCCGAGACGTCGACCGGCGCTTGGCAGCCGATCGAAGAGATTGCGAAGTTGGTTCACGACGCGGGGGCGATGCTCCTGGTCGACGCGGTCACGTCGCTCGGCGGCGTGCCGGTGGAGGTCGATCGCTGGGGCATCGACGCCATCTACTCGGGCACGCAGAAATGCTTGAGCTGCCCGCCGGGCTTGGCGCCGATCTCGTTCAACCAGCGAGCAATGGACGTAATCCTGTCGCGCAAGACGAAAGTGCAAAGCTGGTACCTGGACGTCACCATGCTGGCCAAGTACTGGGGGCAGGAGCGCGTTTATCATCACACGGCGCCGATCAACATGACCTACGGGCTGTACGAGGCGCTGCGGTTGATTCACGAGGAAGGGCTGGAAAGTTGCTTCGCCCGACACATGCGCAATCACTTGGCGCTTAAGGCGGGGCTGGCGGCGCTGGGCATGGAGTACACGGCGCAAGCGGGCCATCAACTGCCGATGCTCAATGCCGTGCGGATCCCCGAGGGCGTGGACGACGGGGCGATTCGCGGGGCCTTGCTCCATCGCTTCGGCATCGAGATCGGCGGCGGTTTGGGCGATTTCAAAGGCAAGGTGTGGCGCATCGGCCTGATGGGTTACGGCTCGCGCGCGAACAACGTGTTCGTGCTGCTGGGGGCGCTGGAGCAGTTGTTGGCCGAGCAGAAGCACAAGTTCGAGCACGGCGCGTCGATCGCGGCAGCTACGGAGGTGTACGCGTCGAAATAGTGGCGCGGTGCGACGATCAATCCCGTGCCGGCAGCGGTGCTACGGGTTCGCGCGGCGTGACTTCCAGCTTGCCGCCGTCGGCGAAGCGGATTTGTTGAGGTGTTTCGCCGTCGAGGGAGCCGTTGGTGGCGGCATATTGGCGAAGTTGATGCACTTTGTCCGTGGCCGGAGGCTCGGTGTTCACGGTGGTGCCGGGGGCCAGGCCCCAGTCGATGCGGGTGCCGCCGCGGGTGAAGAGGGCGAACGTGTATTCCACGCCGCCCCGGCCGCCAGGCTTGCGGCCCGACGGCATGATGCGAAACAGATCGAGCGCTTGCCAGTCGTTGGCCAATACCGCGGCGATCTGGGCGCCGCCGACGACCGCGGCGTCGCCCCACTCGGAGCCGCACAACCCGGCCGGCGCCGTTTGCACGCCGCCGACGCGCGGATACTTGTCGGCTTCTCCCGGCTGAAAGTCGGTCGTGGGCAGCACCACGCCTGCGACGTCGACCGGCAGCGCGCCGTCGGGGACTTCGACCATGGCCACGGGCCGGCGATAAGTGACTTCGACTTCCAAGCCCGCGGGAAAGCGCTTGCTGACGCGCTCGACCCCGGCAATCCAAGGATGCGCGGCGAACGCGCCGGCCACACGCGGCGTCAGTTGCGCTTCCAAAAGGGACAGCGGGCCGGAGATGCTGGCCTCGCGCAGCACCTCTTCCTTGACGTTGCTGCGAATCCAAGATGGGGCGGGCGTGACGATGATTTGTTGCGGGTCGACATTGTATTGACTGCTGGCCAGCACGTGCGTGCGCACTTGCCGCCAGACGCCGTACGCGACGCCGCTGGTGACCACTGCGATGACGCCGGCGATGGCCATCCAGCGAGCGCTATGGCCCAGCAGCGGCCGGCGCGCGCGCGACTTTGCGGGGGATTCGCTCGTTTCGGCGGTGCTTCGCTTGGCGCTCACGCGACCTCCGCCATCGTTCGACTCTGACGCAGCAGCTCTTCGCACAGCGCGATCATGGGCAGCCCAGCCCGCTCGGCGGCCAACGGTGCGAGGCTGCGCGCGGTCATACCCGGCGTGGTATTCACTTCCAATACCCACGCGCGCTCGTCGGGCCCGAGCAGCAGGTCGACGCGCACCAGCCCGCGAGTGCCCAAGGCGCGGGCGGCGCCGGCAGCCGCGATCAACAACCTGGCTCTCAGGCTGGTAGCCAGCTCGAAGTCGAAGCAGTACTGGGTCTGCGAGCTGACGTACTTGGCGTCGTACGAGAAGACGCGTTCGGGCGAGACGATCTCGAGAATCGGCAGCGTGCGCTCGCCGAGGACGGCGATGGTGAATTCGCGGCCGACGACTTGCGGCTCGGCGAGCACCATGCCGTCGTACGCGCCGGCCGTGTCGACGGCGTCGAGCAACGAAGCGGAGCTTTCGACGACGGCGACGCCCAGGCTGGAACCCTGCGCGTCGGGCTTGAGCACGAGCGGATAGCCGAGCGGTGCTACGCACTCGCACGCGTCAACCAGCGCGTCGTGGGCATCGATGCTGACCCAGGGGAGCGTGGGCACGCCGCACTCGACGAAGCGGCGCTTGCTGGCCGCTTTGCTCATCGCCAGTCGGCAGGCCTCGGGACCGCTGCCGGTGTAGGGGACGCCCAATTGCTCAAGTTGTTGCTGCACGCGGCCATCCTCCCCTGCCCCGCCGTGTAGGGCCAGGAAGCAGGCGTCGAAGGGCGACCAGTCGATGTCGGCCAGATCGCGGCCGGCGGGATCGATGGCCGTGGTTTCGTGTCCGGCCGCCGAGAGCGCTTGGGCGACGGCGCCGCCGGAGCGCAGGCTGATCTCGCGCTCCGCGGAATCTCCGCCGGCCAGCACGGCCACGCGGAGGCGTCGGTTTCGATCGATCGTGTTCACGTGTCCGTCCTCCTTGACGGCGCGGTGAGAGCCGCACGTAGCGGGCAATTCACCAGATTTCGATTTCCGTCTCCAGGTCGATTCCCAAGCGGTCCGAGACGCGCTCGCGGACGACGTCGATCAGTTGCAGCACGTCGGCGCTTTTGGCCCCGGCTTCGGCGACGATGAAATTGGCGTGCCGATCGCTCACCACGGCCTGACCGTAGCGGGTGTTTTTCAAGCCGGCCTGATCGATGAGCATGCCGGCGCTCATGCCGCGCGGATTCTTGAAGATGCAGCCGGCGCTCTGATGCCCCAGCGGTTGGTTGGCCTTCTTGATGATCCATTGCGTCTGCATGCGCTTGGTGAGCTGTTCAGGGTCGTCCTGCTCCAGCTCGAACTGGGCGCTGATGATGACCAGTTCGTCGAGCGAGCTTTCGCGATAGGCGAACACCAGCTCGTCGCTCGCCCGTTCGAGAATTTCGCCGCGGCGCGTCATCACGGTGGCGCGCGAGGTCCATTGGCCGATGTCGCCGCCGTGGCTGCCGGCGTTGCCGTGCAAGGCGCCGCCGATGGAGCCGGGGATGCCGACCAGCGCCTCGAGCCCGGCCAGACCTTCGCGCACCGAGACCGAGATGGCGTGGCCAAGCTTGGCGCCTCCGCCGGCAGTGAGCGTTTGCTTGGTGATCTTGATTTCGTTGAATGCGGGCGCGGATAGATGGATGACCACGCCGGACACGCCCTCGTCGCGCACCAACACATTCGACCCACCGCCGAGCAGGCGAACGGTCGTTTGGGTTTCGTGACAGCGGCGCACGATGGCCTGCAACTGGTCTACCGACTGGGGCTCGGCGAAGAATTCGGCCGGGCCGCCGAGGTGAAACCAGGTGTGCGGGGCCAGCGGCTCATCCCGCCTTACGAACGGCGCAAAATCTTTGTCCAAGCTCATGGGCCAGCGCCCCAAATAGTCCGGCCGAGAGCGTGACGATCACGTCGCCGCCGCGGACGGAGGGTTGCAAGTGTTGTTTGATTTCGGCCGCGCCGGCCACGTGCGTGGCATCGGCTCCCAGCTCTTGTGCGCGGCGGCATAGATCGGCCGCGGTCACGCCGTGCATGGTCGGCTTTTCGCGGACGCGATAGATGTCGGTCACGAGAATCTTATCCGCATTGTGCAAAGCGCGGGCAAACTCGTCCAGCAAGCGGCCGATTCGCGAGGCCTGATGCGGCTCGAAAATGCACCACAGCCGCTGGCCGGGGTACATCTGGCGGACCGTGGAAAGGGCCGCCGCGATTTCGGTCGGGTGATGCGCGTAGTCGTTCAGCACCGCGATCGAGCCGTCGTCGGCCACGACTTCCAGCCGGCGGCTCAGTCCCTGGAAATGTTCCAAGGCCGTGCGGGTGGCGGCGGCGCTGGCGCCGCAATGGTTGGCAATCGCGGCGGCGGCTAGCGCGTTGGCCACGTTGTGCTTGCCCGGCACTGCCAGCTTCACTTCGCATACGAACCGCCGCCGCTGACGAATCTCGAAGGAATAATAGCCTCGCCGCTCGCGCAAACTGGCGGCCTGCCAGGTGGCCGCGGGCGAGAGGCCGAATGTCTCCACCGAGCAAGCGACGTTGGCGGTGGCGCGTCGCGAAGCGGCGCACTCTTCGGGAATGATGGTCACGCCTTCGGCGGGCACGCGCGAGACGAAGCGGGCGAAGGCGGCTTCGACGTCGGCCAACTGCGCATAGCAGTCGACGTGGTCGAGTTCCATACCCAGCACCACGGCCATCTGAGGTTTGAGATGGCGAAAGTTCTCGCGGTATTCGCACGCTTCGGCCACGAGCCAGCGGCTGTGGCCCAGGCGACTGGCGCTAGTGGGTTGGATTGGCGCGGCGCCGTAGAGCACGGTCGGATCGAGTCCGCTGGCCGAGAGAATATCTCCGGCCATGGCGGTGGTCGTCGATTTGCCGTGCGTGCCGGCGATGGCCACGCCGCGGCGTGCGTTCATCAATTGGCCCAGCACTTGGGGATAGCTGAGCACGGGCACGACCAGTGCGCGCGCGCGGGCGACTTCCGGATCGTCCGACGCCACGGCGTCGCTGTGCACGAGCAGGTCGAGGTGAGGATCGATCAATTCCGTGCGATGGCCGCTGCCCACTTTGTAGGGAAGACCGGCGAGCGCTTCGGCGCGGATGTCCGAACCGGTGATGGTCCAACCGGCCTGCGATAATACGTCGGCCAGCGGCCGCATGCCCGAGCCGGCGATGCCGACCAGGTGGGCGCGAGCAAGTCCGGGTGCAAACAGGTCAACGTCTTTTTGCGAGTGGTGAATCGTGGAGGCGGGCAACGTCGTGCATCCTTGCATGAGCGTATCGGGAGGGAACGAAGCGAGGCGGGGGATAATACGCGTCGATGGCGGCGCGTGTCAATCGAAAGCGACGCTAGCATTGGTGGCAGCAATGAGAAACGGCAGCGGGGGAAAGGCCCGTTTGCAACAACGAGCCGTTCCCCCGGCATACCTTGCCCCGAATTATCTTGCGGCAACTAGATCGCCGCTGGCTCGCGTGCCGCCAACAGCGCGATGATCGCTTCGGCAACGGTTCGCGTGGCCTCTGGACGAGCCATGCGTTGCATGGCTTCGGCCTTGCGGGCGCGCAACAGGTGGTCGGTGGCGATGCCGACGATCGTGCCGGCCAGGTGGTTGTCCAGCCTGCCGTCGACCTCGCGTTGATCGACCAGCTCGGCTCCGCCCGCGGCGGCAAATACGTCGGCGTTCTTGCGCTGGTGGTCGTCGGCCGCTTGCGGATAAGGGAGCAAGACGGCCGGCAGACCACTGGCGGCCAATTCGGCCAACGTCGTGCCGCCGGCGCGGCTGACCGCCAGATGGCTGGAGCGCAGCACTTCGGGCAGGTTGCCGATGAACGGCGCAACGGTGGCGCGGATGCCGAGCTTGCGATAGAGCAGGCCCGTGGCCGCGGCATTGCGTTCGCCCGTTTGATGGACGATCTGCCAATCGTGCAGGGCCGGCCCGGCCTTGTAGAGGGCGAACGGCACCTGAGTGTTGAGCGTGTTGGAGCCGCCGCTACCGCCCAGCACGACCAACCGCCTTGTGCGGCCCATGCGGCTGGGCACCAGGTTGGCCGGCGTGTGACGTTTGATGAACGCGCGGCGCAGGGGGTTGCCGGTGACGCGCACCCGGCACCCGGCGCGCAGTTGCGTGTGCAACCCCTCGAGCGCGGAGCAAACCAGCGCAGCTCCGGGAGCGAGCCACCGGGTAGCGCGGCCGGGCACGGCGTTTTGTTCCAACAAGATGTATGGCACTCCGAGTCGCGCAGCGGCGCGCGAGGCGGGCACGCTGGCATAACCGCCCAAGCCGACGACCAGCGAGACGTCCTGCTCGCGCAGCAAATTGCGCGCAGCGTAATAGCCGTGGAAGTTGTCTTTGAGGAACCGCAGAGTTTCGGTTGCCTTGCGCGGCAGCGGGCGGCAAGGAATGGCGACGTACGGATAGCCCGCGCGGCCGACGTGTTCGGCCTCGAACGCTTTACCGCTGCCGGCAAACGAGATGCGCAATTGAGGCGCCACGCGCTTGAGCTCTTCGGCCACCGCCAGACCGGGGAACAAATGTCCGGCCGTGCCGCCGCCCGTGAACAGAATGTGATCGATAGAGGCTCTCATGATCGTTTGCGTTCGCGTCGTGCATCAATGTGGGTTAGACGCACGTTTGCTGAGTTTAGTTCGCCACGAATTCCTGCTTCTTGGCAGGCAAGGTGGTCGCTAGCGCGTTAATCGTTGCACGTTCGTCAGTTGCGGCGCCGAAGGCGGATCGCCCGCTGCGAGCTTCAAGCCGATCAATCCCACCACGGCGCAGAGGGCGCCGGCGATCCAAAATCGCACGACGATCTTGTCCTCGGGCCAGCCCTGCAGTTGAAAGTGATGGTGCACCGGCGCGCAGCGGAACACCCGCCGTCCGGTGCAGCGAAACCAGGCGACTTGCACGATAACGCTGGCCGCTTCGGCAACGAACACGCCGCCAATGGCCACCAGCAACAACTCTAGCCGCGCGATCACGGCCAGCAGCCCGAGCAGACCGCCCAACGGCAGCGAACCGGTGTCGCCCATGAATACCGAGGCCGGATGACAGTTGAACCAGAGGAACGCCAACAATCCGCCCAAGGTGGCCGCGGCAAGCACGGTGGCTTCGCCCGCCTCGGGAATGTAGGGAATGTTGAGGTAGTGAGCCCATCCGACGTGGCCGCTGGCATAAGTGACGATTCCGAGCGCGCCGGTTGCGCAGACAAGACATCCGCCGGCCAGGCCATCCAGCCCGTCGGTCAAGTTGACGGCATTGGAGGATCCAACAATTATCAGTGTCGCCAACGGAATGAACCACGCGCCGAGCGATACCGAATGTATTGTCCAGGGAACACGAAAATCCAGTCCGCCGCCGACGTCGGCGTGCAAGCGATGGATCAGCGTGGCGGCAATGCATGCGATGACAACTTGCGCGGCGAATTTCACACGCGCGGTTATACCTCGGGCCGACGTTCTTAGTTTCACGAGATCGTCGACGGCGCCCAGCGCCGCTAGCGCCAATACGGCAGCGACGACGACGGGCACGTAACAGTTGCTCCAATCGGCAAAGACCACGGCTGCCAACGTGATGCCGGCGACGATGAACAGCCCGCCCATCGTAGGCGTGGCATTTTTTTGCTGGTGCAGGCGCGCCACGTCGGGCGAGGCCGACTTGATGGGTTCACGATAACGGGCCTGGAGCCAGGCAATCCAACGCGGGCCGCAGAGCATCGCCAACACGAAGCTGGCGAGCGCCGCCAGTCCGGCGCGCGAGGTGATCTTCGCCAGCGCGTCGGGATCGCACGCGTTTGGCCAGCGGGCCAACAGCCGATCGATGAACCAGAGCAACATCGTTCGACTCAGTGCGAAAAGAAGACAGGTCGAGGGCGGACGCCACGCAGCGTTGCGCAATTCGATTGCGCTGGAAAATTGCAGTGATTGGTTCCACGCCCGCCTGGACGCATTCCACCTGCTCGGCCGCCGCGGCGCGGCTCGGCAGGTCGTCATCCCCCGGTGTTCCCTGAGACACCGGAGCGGCCAAGTCGGCCGCCCCGGTGCTCAGTCATTGAGCTCCATCGCGAAGCGCTTGCCAGAGGCGGTTGACCCAGAAACCGCGGATTCCGGCAAGATATTGCTCCTACCCAGGAGGGAGGGTAGTGTCGAGTTCCCGCAAACTCTACACCGTCGATGGAGCTCACAAATGTTTCGTTTTGACCTGGATCCTCGCGTGATTGAGTTGAGTTAGACGACGCAGGCTTCGGGCTCGCTAATCAGCGCGGCCACGAGCCGTTCCATGGCCAGGGCGCGCGACCCTTTGACCAGCAGCACGTCACCCGGCCGGAGCTCCAGAGGAAAATCCGTCAATAAGTCTTCGACTCGGCGCCGCGCCACGGCATTGGCGCGCGGCATGCCAGCCGCTCGAGCGCCGGCCACGACCAGATGCGCGTGGTCGCCGCAGGCCAATAGCAAGTCGGCGCCACAGACGGTGACGATCTCGTCGCCCAATTGTTCGTGCAGTTGTCCGGAGGCCGGGCCCAGCTCGCGCATGTCGCCACAGACGACGATGCGTCGGCCGGGGGCATGAAAGTCTCGCAACAGTTCGAGCGCTGCGGTCATGGCGGCCGGGCTGGCGTTGTACGTATCGTCGATGATAGTGGCGCCGCCGACCTTGCGGACCTGGCAGCGCATCGGCGGCGGCTGAAACCGCGTGAGGCCCGCGGCGATTTGCGCGTCATCGATGCCGAACAGGCGTCCGGTGGCAATGGCGGCCAAGGCGCCGGCCAAATGGTGCCGACCCCAGACATTCACGGCGAAGCGCGTGCCGTCAACGTCGAAGCTGAGCGTGCCTTGCTCGCAACGGATGTTCGTGGCCACGATATCATTGTCGA